>JAFGPX010000093.1 GCA_016935975.1 Deltaproteobacteria bacterium | reverse complement strand
TTCCACCCGCGCCGCCGCGGCCACCCGAACCGATGCCGCCAGATCCCGTGCCGCCCGTCGCTCCGCCGTCCAATGCGACGCCGCCCGTGCCCACCACGCTGCCCCCGGCACCGCTCGAATCGATGCCGCCCGTTGCGCCGCTATCCGAGGGGAGACCGCCCGTGCCAAGAATGCTGCCGCCGATACCGCCCAAACCGCTGCCCCCGGTGCTACCGGGGCCACCCCCGCTCGCCTTGGCATCGGCGCCCCCTCGTCCGGCCCCGCCCGAGCCCGCGCCGCCGGCGTCCGCATCCTTGCTACCGCTGCCCGCCGCGCCCCCGTTTCCACTTCCGCCGCCTTGGCCGGCGTCTCCCTGCGCGCCCCCCGAGCCCGGCCGTGCCGCCTCCGCCGCGCCGTCTTGCGCAGGCGCTTTGACCGAGTTGGAACAGGCGTTCCCAACAAGAAGCAGAGTTCCCAGAGCAACGATGAATGGACATGTCTTCATGTCGGACCGAATCCTTTGTGGAGAAGACGGCTTGCGCTGGGCGAGCGACTTCACCCAGCCTACAACGGAACCGCGATGTCGGGGCCGCTGGCCGATGGTACGAAGTGAGCCAGGCCACAGATTGGCCGGGGCCTTGCCGGGTTGTCTCCACCGGATGTTGACGGACACCCTGAACTGCAATACGGCGACGTGGGAAGGGCGCTCTAGTGACTGACGCGCACCGTTTGCATCGTGAAGGAAGGGGTACGGCGGGGCGCTTGCCGGGCGGTCGTCGGCGCTGCCGGCGCTTGCTCGGGACGATCTTGCGCGAAGACCTTCCCGACGGGAGGCGTGCCTTTCGACGCTTTTTCGTCGTCGTGTCTTGTGTGGCAAGACTCTGGTTTTCGGGCTCCGTGCGGGCCGAAGCCGTCGCGCCGAGATCCGAAAAGCCGCCGCGTCCGCGCTGTTCCGCGATGCTGGACCGGGATCGCACTTTTTCGTCGGCGTCCTGTGCCGAGCCACGTGCGCGGACAGGCCCGAGCTTCGCACGCAGCCAGGCGAGGGAAAGAGGCCGGTGAACGCACCTCGGCGCCGCTGCGACAGGCGCCGTCGACGCCTACCTCGCGAGGGCCTCGCGCAGTTTGGCCAGCAGATCCTCGGCCACGTAGGGCTTCTGGATGAAGCCCGCAAGGCCCCGGCCGGCGAACCGCTGTGTCGCATCCTGCTCGTTGTAGCCGCTCGAGAGGATGACGCAGACATCGCGTTTGATGGTCCGAAGCTCCCGGAAGCATTCCACGCCGTCCATCCGGGGCATGGTCAGGTCGAGGATCACGCAGGCTATTTCGTCGCGGTGGTCGCCGAAGACCCGCAGGGCCTCGCGTCCGTCCGACGCAACGAGAGCGTTGATCCCGAATCGCTTGAGCATCTGCGGGATGGCGCGACGGACCGTGGTGTCGTCATCAACCACCAGTACCGTAAGCCCTTCTCCGAACGGGGACTGGTCCTGAGCGGGCGCCGGTGCCGGTTGCTCCGACGGTCCGGAGACCGCCGGGAAAAGGACCTTGAACGTGGTGCCACGACCGGGTTCGCTGTAGACGCGGATGGCTCCACGGTGCCCCCGGACAATGCCCAGGACCGCCGAGAGTCCCAGTCCCCGCCCCGTGAACTTCGTGGTGTAGAAGGGGTCGAAGATGCGGCTCAGAGTGTCCGCATCCATGCCACAGCCCGTGTCGGCAACCTCCAGGAAGACGTAGCGGCCCTCCGGGACGTTGGGATCGGCCAGACTCTCGGCGAGGTACTCCCGTCGGCAGTCCATGACACCGGTGGTGAGCGTGATGGATCCCCGGTGGTCGCCGACTGCCTCGGATGCGTTCGTGATCAGGTTCATGACCACCTGCCCGATCTGTCCTGGATCCCCCTCGATTCTGGGCAACTGCTCGCCGAAGTCGTACCTGACCACGGCGCGTTTGGTGAACGTGACCTCGAGGAGTTGGCCCATTTCCCGCACCACGCGCGAGAGGTCCAACCGCTCCAGGACGAATTTCCCCTTTCCCGAATACGCGAGCATCTGGCGGCACAGCTCCGCCGCACGGCGCGAGGCGAGCTCTATCTCCGATAGGTTCTGGCGGGCGGGCGCAGACGGGGGAAGGTCGAGCAACGCGAGATTGGCGTGACCGAGTATGCCGGTGAGTAGGTTGTTGAAGTCGTGGGCGATGCCTCCGGCAAGGACCCCCAGGCTTTCGAGCTTCTGCGCATGCTGCATCTGGGTTTCGATCTCGCGGCGCTTGGCGTCGGCAACCCGCTGCGCTGTCACATCGAGATGGGTCCCGGTCGCGCGGACTGCCGCACCATGGGCGGCACGCTCGACCACCTTCCCGCGGTCGATGACCCATACCCACGTGCCGTTCTTGGCACGGAGGCGGTACTCGGTCTGGTAGATGGGCGTCTTGCCCGACAGATGATCGTCGAGACACCGGCGGACCTCGGGCAGGTCGTCTGGGTGCACCAGCTTCTCCCAGGAATCCAGGTGGGGCGCTACTTCGGAGAGATCGTAGCCCAGCATGCGTGCCCAGCGCTCATTGAACGTCACTGCGCCGGTCGGCACATGCCAGTCCCACATGCCCAGCTCTGCTCCGTCGAGAGCAAGCTGCAGCTGCTCCCGACTGCGCCACAATTCTCGCTCGGCTCTGCGGCGGCTGGCGATGGCCACGACGAGGAACAGCACGAGTCCCACCAGCACGCCGAATGCCGCGAGCACCGACCAGATGAGCGTTCGGTACGTTCGGTAGAACGAGAACGGTCGGTTCACCACCACCGACCCTTCGGGCAACGCCGCCAGAGGGATCCCGAACCGCCGCAGCTGTGCATGGTCGAACATGTAGGTCGTGGGGCTCGTGACGGGAGGGATGGACGAGGCGGACTCTCCCTGCAGGATGCGGACTGCCAGCGCACCGGTCATCCGTCCTTCCTCGGTGCCGTTCGTGAGCCTGCCTCCCACGATCCCGTGACCGAGGTAGAAATCCCAGACGGCATAGATCGGCACTCGGCAGAACGGCGCCAGCTTGCGCAGGTTCTGCTCGTGCGACAACACACGGCCACTCTGCTCGCGGGTGAAGATGAAGAGGAACACGATGTCGCCGTCACCGAATTGCGCCACGGCACGGTCGAGTTGTGCGACATCAAGGCCATCGAGGTAGCGGAACTCAACGCGGTTCGCGAACGGCGCGAATGCTTCTTCTGCCTTGGCTTTGAGAGCGCGCCCAGTCCGGGTCTGGTCGGTGATCACGTTGACCCGACGAGTGGACGGGTGCAGCCTCAGGGCCGTCTCGAGCGTCGACGCGGTCTCGAGGCGTTCGAGCAGTCCGGTTATCTGGCGCCCCTCTCGCGATGCGGGGGTGTACCCCGACACGCTGCAGAAGACCACCGGCGCCTCGCCGAACACCGTCTGGCCGTGCTCGATCATGAAGCTGTATGCGTGGTCGTCGGAAGCGATCACTAGATCGACACGCCGATCGGCATACTTCCGGGCGTACACACGGGCGAGCTCGCCGAAGTACTCCGGGGTGTAGATGCGGCGAGTATCCATGAACTCGAAGCACAGCTCGACATCGTCGCGGTACGCACGGAAGGCCTCGCGTATGCCCGAGGAGATGTCGTCACTCCAGGTGAATCCGTGGTGATAGGAGTGGAGGACGACGATCCGCTTGCCCGCGAGTGCGGAAGCCTGTGCCCGGCCAGCGCAGAGAGCGGCAAAGAACAGAACCATCGCTGTCAAACGGACTGCTGACATGTGTCCATTCCCTTCGTCGACAGACGGCGCGCAGGGTGCAATCGGAGTGATGATGCGACGGGGCTATTGCGGGGCTCCTGGAACACGAGGAGATACCATACTTCTTCCCCAGAGGCCGAATGGAACGCCGGCGCGGGGGAAGGAGAGGGAGCGCTTCGTGCTTGCCCGCCTTCAGGGAGTCGACCTAGTCCCGCAGAAACCTGCCCAACCGGATTGCAAGCTACGCTGTCGGGAACCGCAGCGGCGCAGGGCGCCGAGGGTGTGCTTCTCGCGGCCATGGGAGCGCCACGACCTGCAATTCCCGCCGGTCTCGGGCCTCTCGGTCCGAGCCGTGCCGCCGCTACCACGACCGTAGATCGAGTCCCCGCGCCAGGCGCTCGCGTCGGCGCGCCGGGGGCTTGCCGTACCAGGCGGTCTTGGCGGCCGGGGCGGCCTCGAGCTCGAAGGGGATGAAGAGCAGCTTGAGGAAACGGTTGCGTCCGATGCGCTCCCAGCCGACGAGGCCGAGCAGGGCCTCCCACATGTAGTCGCCGGGCCGCTTGACTTGCGACTCCCAGAAGGGGAACACGAAAAGATGCGAGGTGCCGGCCTCGGCGCCGAGGCCCTTGCGATAGTAGACGTTGGGGAAGACGTAGCTCGACGTATGCGTGGGCCGGCGCACGCCCACGTAGAAGGGAAAGACGACGGTGGTGCTGCGCTCCGGACTCCAGAAGCGCCAGAGCAGGGGGAAGGCGATGGTGGTGCTGTCGGTGGGGCCGCTGCGGCGGAAGTAGAGCGGCGCCAGGGTCGTGGTCTGGCCGGAAACCTCGTTCTTGTAGCGGAAGAAGAGCGGCAGCACCATGGTCAGCCGGCTTCTGTGGTAGGCGTGGAAGTCGTAGACGAGGGGCAGGCCGTAGGTGTCGGAGGAGGTGACGTTGCGCTTGTGCCAGAAGAGCAGGAACCAGCTCGAAAGGGACCGATCCGGCCCGGTACACGAGTAGTGGAGCAACGGCGGAATGACCAGGGTACGCGTCTCGGTTGCGTGGTTGCGGTGGTAGAAGCAGAGCGGACCGGCGTACCACCAGTGGCGGTCAGGCTTGCGGTGGTAGCCGAAGGGCAGGGAGAGCACGGTGCGCGAGCGAGGCGAATGGCGCTCGTAGAAGAGTGGCAGAACGGCATGGCTGGCGGAACGGTTCTGTTCGTCGCGCGAATACCAAGCGAGTGGCAGTAGGCCGCGTGTCCGTTCCGAGCCGTTTTTCGCCCAATAGAGCGGGCCGGCCAGCGACATCGAGCTGCCCTTCTGTTTGTCGGCGAAGTGCCAGTACAGGGGAAAACCGATGGCCATGTCCTGGTTCTGGTCGCTCGTCTGCCACCACAGTGGAAAGACGGTGCGGAACATGCGGTCGCGCTCCCGCGACTCGTAGTAGAGCCAGGACACGATCCGGCTCGACTGCTTCTCGTGGTTCTTGGTGGCGAGAAACAAGGGCGTGAGGAGCAGATCGCGCTTCTTGCCGCGGGTCGAGAGATAGAACGGCAGCAAGCCGGTCGAAGCCCCGGTCGGCGAGTGGTGGGAGAAATAGGTGAGGATCTGGGTGGTGTGGGAGGTCGGCGAACGCGAGAGCCAGAGCAGCGGGAAGAGCGTGTTGAGCCGATAGCCGTCGGTCTTGCGCAGCCGGAAGAAGGTCGGGAAGACATAGGTGCCGTCTTCCTTCTGGTTTCGGTAGTTCGCCCATAGCGGGAAGAGCACACGGGCGCGGTGGTCGGGGCCGTCGAGCGCGACGAACGGCCCCCACATGCGCGTGCGCTCGCCGGTGTCGAGCTGGGTGTGGTCGAGGAAAAGCAAGGGCACGCCGCGCGCGGCGATGGCCTCGTCGCGGTACCAGAAGTAAGGGCCGAAGAAGCCTGCCTGACGCGTCGGCGTGTGCGACCAGATGGCGAGGGGCGAGGCGAAGACGGCGGCTTGCGCGTCCCGGCGGTAGTGGAAAAGCGGAAAGAGGGTCAGACTGGTTTCGTCGGTGCCGCCCGGCTTGGCCCCGCGGCGGTAGTGGAAGAGCGGGAAGAAGGCGTCCGTGGTTTCGCCGCCGTGGCGTCGGTGCAGGTAGTTGGCGACGACGGTAGTGGTGCGGTCTTTGTCGTCGTCGCGAAACCACCACAAGAGCGGGAAGAAGGCGAAATGACGCTGGCGGCCGCCGCCCCAGAAGACCAAGGGGGGAACGCCGGCGGCATACCCGCGGCGGTCCTCGTGCCGGAAGTAGAGGGGCGCGACCGTGGTCGAGGTGCCGGCGCGACCATCGGTGACGTGGAAGTAGAATGGAACCTGGATGCGATAGTGGTCCTGGCCGTCGCGGCCCGAGAAATAGAGCAGCGGGAAGATGGAGGTCGTCGCCGTCGTCTTGTCCGCTGCGGCGTAGAAGAAGGGGAAGAACAGAGTCGACACCGCGTCGGCCTTGCGGAAGCGCCAGAAGAGCGGAAAGACGATCGCGTGGCTTCGATCCTTGCGGCTGCCGAAGAAAGCGAGGGGGAAAAGGCCGGCCGACGAGCCGCCGTCGGCGAAGCGGCGGGAATAGCCCCAGAGCGGGAAGATCCCGCCCGCGGTCAGTTTCTCGTGGGGCGAGTTGCGACGGAAGTAGAACGGCAGGAGCGAGTGGGCGGTGGCGCCGGTGGCCGCGTCCCGGAAGTACCAGAACAGCGGAAACACCGCCCGCGTGCTGCCGGCGGGGTCGTCGCGCTTGTAGTAGGGGCCGAGGACGGTGGTTCGTGTGCCGGCCGGCCTGTCGTGGTGGCGGTAGTAGAGAAGCTCGAAATCGGTTTCGCGGTCCTTGTCGCGCCAGTACAAGACGGGGGGGACCAGCAGAGTCAAGCGGCGCGAACCGGCCTTCTCATCGCGCGCGTAGGCGCCGAACGGCCACAGGTGCAACGCCTTGGCGCCGTCGTCGCTCGATTTGTGGAAGTAAAGGGGCGGAGCCAGCTGCCAGCTCGACTTGCTCCTCTCGTTCTTGTACCACCAGCCCAGGAGCGCGAAGGTGCCGACCGTGGTGTCGCCTCTACGGAAGTGGAAGAGCGGCGGCAGGATGGTGGTGTCGCTCTTGGGCGAGCGGAAGCTCCAGAGCAGCGGGAAGACCACGTCGTAGCTCGACGCCTTCGAGCGGCCGTACCAGTAGAGCCACAGGTACGAGCCCGCCGTGGCCTGGCCTTCGACCGAGGCATAGCCGAGCCAAGAGGCGAAAGCCCCGCCGTCTGACTTGAGGTTCCGGTAGAAGAAGGGAATCGACAAGAGGCTCCTGTCGTCGCGGTTGCGCCAGTGGAAGTTGAGCGGCGCAACCCAGGTGAAGGACGATTCCTGCGACCGCCTCGAGATGGCGAAGGGGAAGAGTAGGTCGAACTTCGATTCCGCCGAACGGCTCCAGAAGTAGAGCAGGAACCACAAGCCGAAGGCCTTGCCACGATCCGGATTGCCCACCTTGAAGGACAGCAGGGGCGGCGCGGCCCAGCCGAACTTGGTCGACAGGTAGAAGAACGGCCATACGGCCCAAGACTTCGCGTCGGGCTGCGCGGTCTGCGCGTAGAGCCCGACGACCGTTACGACCCGTTGTTTGACGTGGTCTTCCACGCGCCAGTAGAACGGGGCGACGATCCGGGTGCGGGACTCGGGGCTCCAGAAATGGAAGTAGAACGGGGCGAGCACGCGGTGCCCGGGATTGCCTCGGTTCGAGAAGTAGAGAGGAAGTACCTGGGTGCTGCGACCCGCTTTTCGGTAGAGCAGGATGTCGATGGGCCGCTCGAAGGCCTGGCATGTGCCGTTCTCGCAGATGGTGCCGGCCGGGCATTCCTCGTCGCGCGCGCACCGGGGGACGGCCGGTTTCGTGGCAGTCTCGACCTCGGGGCGATGGCTTGCATCTTTCGGGCCGCTGACGCTCGGTAGCCCCTCACCCGCCTCGCTGTGCTCGGCGACCTCTCCCCGCTGCGCGGGGCGAGGTGATGCAAGGGGCTCCTCCTCCGCCTGCGCCGTGTGGAACGGCGAGAGCGTGGCCGGACCGCGTTCCGCGAACGGATCCAGGTTGGGCACGGCCCCGGCCCGGCGCGAGGAAAGACCGGCCATCGCGCAGGTCGCGGCCAGCAGGAGCAGGTGGGGGGAAGACTTTCTCATCCGTGCGTGGGACTCGTGGGTGCGGCGGCCTCGCCTACTGCGGCGGCAGCATCTTCCATTCGCTGTTTTCGCGGACGAAGGGGATGTCCACCGTCTCCGAGTCCTCACCCTTCTGCCTCGTCACTTTCAAGGTCGCGCTCTCGCCCTTGATGGACGAGCCCTTGAGCGTGAACTTGGTGCCCTCCACTTCCTTCTGCATTTTCCTGAGCCCGCCCTCGACCTGGCCGACCTGCATGGCCAGCATGCCCTGGAACATGAGCGCGTAGCAGTCGATGACCTTCTCCAGGTTGCCCTCGGCCAGGGCCTTGCGCCAACGCTCGAAGGTCTTCTCCGGCTTCGAGAACTCGGCGCGCGGCGCCGGCATCTGGAAGGTGATGCTCTTGATCTTCTCCTTGGGGATCTTGACCGTCTGGCCGTGCGACTCGATCGAGTAGACGCCATCGTAGAAGTGGACGATCTTGACGGTCATCTTCGTCTTGTCGAGCAGCTCGATGACCTCGGCGTGTGCCGGGGTGACGGCCAGGAGCAGCGCGAGGGCCAGGAGGGAACAAACCACAGAGGACACACAGGACACAGAGGCTGGAAAGGGACGGTTCCGGATCTGGATCCGAGCCCTTCGTTCCTCGTGTCCGCTCTCTGTGTTCTCTGTGTCCTCTGTGGTGAAGAATTTCATTGCGTCCTACTTCAGCAAGATGCCTGGAGCCGGGAAGCGCCGGGTTACTTCGAGAACCTCGGCAAGGACCTTGGCCGCGGTCTCGTCGTCGGGTTTGGCGACCACGCGGTCGATCCAAGCGGCGATCTGTTTCATCTCGCTACCGCCCATCCCGCGGCTGGTGACCGCCGGCGTTCCCAGGCGGATGCCGGAGGGGTCGAACGGCTTGCGCGTGTCGTAGGGCACCGAGTTGTAGTTGAGCTCGATGCCGGCCTTGTCGAGCGCCTTGGCCGCGACCTTGCCGGGCACGTTCTTGTTGGTCAGGTCGACTAGGATCAAGTGGTTGTCGGTCCCGCCCGACACGACATGGAAACCGCGGGCCAAGAGCTCGGCGGCCAGAACCCTGGCGTTGGCCACGATCTGCTGCGCGTACTCCTTGAAAGCCGGCTGCATGGCCTCGTTCAGAGCCACGGCCAGCGCGGCGGTGTTGTGGTCGTGCGGCCCGCCCTGCAGCCCCGGAAACACGGCTTTGTCGATGGTCGCGGCGTGAGCCTGCTGGCACAGAATCATGCCGCCGCGCGGACCGCGCAGGGTCTTGTGCGTCGTGGTGGTGACCACCTCGGCGTGGGGTACCGGCGAGGGGTGCGCGCCGCCGGCGACGAGCCCTGCGATGTGGGCCATGTCCACGGCGAAGCGCGCGCCGATCTCCTTGGCGATTTCGGCGAAGGCGGCGAAGTCCCAGACGCGCGAGTAGGCCGTGCCGCCGGCCCAAAGCAGGGCCGGACGCTCGCGGCGAGCCAAGTCGCGGACCTCGTCCATGTCGATGCGGCCGCTGTCCTTGCGTACGCCGTACTGCACCGATTGGTAGTACTTGCCCGTGATGGAGACGTTCCAGCCGTGCGTCAGGTGTCCACCCATGGGCAGGGCCAACCCCATGACCTTGTCGCCGGGCCTCAGGAAGGCGAAGTACACGGCCAGATTGGCCGGCGATCCCGAGTAGGGCTGCACGTTGGCGTGCTCCGCGCCAAACAGCGCACAGGCCCGGCTCTGGGCCAGCTCTTCCAAGGGGTCGACGTTCTGTTGGCCCTCGTAGTAGCGCTTGCGCGCATAGCCCTCGCTGTACTTGTTGGTGAAGACCGAGCCCGAAGCCTCCAGCACGGCGCGCGAGACGTAGTTTTCGGAAGGAATCAACCGGATCTTCTCTGCTTGGCGACGCTCTTCCGCGCGCACCAACTCCGCCACCTTGGGATCGGACACGGAAAGCGGTTCATCGACGGACTTCATGGCCCGCAAGCTAGTCTGCCCAAGGGGCGGAGTCAACGCGAAGACACCCGGCGATTTTTCCGCGATCGGCAAGCAACTTTTCTTCGGCCCGACCGAGATGGCTTGTGTCCCCATAACCATCGCAAGGAGGCCCGACCATGGACAGCAACCGCATTTCCGCTCGCAACCCCGCCCGCAACTTCTTTCGCCCCGCCCGTCTGGCCGTGGCCCTGCTGCTGGCGGGGCCATTGGCCGCCGCCGGCTGCGACGACGACCAGGCCGACCCGATCGAGTCCGGCGAGGCCATGCTTTCTATCGACACCATCCCCGACGGCATTGCCTGCATTCGCGTCAACGTGGTGGGTGAATTCCGCTCGGTCGTGAGCGACTACGTGGTGACGCCGGGCGTGGCCCTGGTGGAGTCGCTCTCCGGGCTGCCCGTGGGCAAGGACGTCTTTTCGGCGAATGCGTACTCCCAGGATTGCGACAGCATCACGAAATCGACCGCGCCCATGTGGCTCAGCGACGAGAAGTCGGTCAACATCGCGCAGGGTAAGAGCACCAGCGTGACGCTGACTCTGTACAAGAACGGCAGGGCCAAGGTCACGGTCGAGTTTGCCGACCAGGAAGACGCGGGCACGGACGCCGGCCCATCGTCCGATGGCGGCATCGACGCCCAATTCTAGGGGCGCTCGGGCCACCCAAGCCACGAACAGTCCTTGGAGCGGCGGCCGTGGCCCGATGCGGCCACGGCCGCTGCCCTTCGATTGGGGGTGGAGGCGCCTTGCGGCCATCGACGCCGCCTGCGAGCGGTGATAGGTTGCCGGCAGGAGCGCTCGTCCAGCCATCATGCCAGCCAGCTCGGAACTCATCGGAACGAAGTTGGGCCGCTACACCCTGATCGACCACCTGGCGACGGGGGGCATGGCCGAGATCTTCTTGGCGCGTCAGGAGAGCCTGGGCAAGTTCAGGCGGGATCTGGTGCTGAAGGTGTTGCAGACCCGGTGGGAGGAGTACCCCGAGGTCGTGGACATGTTTCTCGAGGAGGCGCGCATTTCGGCGCTCATGCGACACCCCAACATCGTGGATGTGTTCGACGTCGCCGCCGAGGGCGGACGGCACTACATCGTGATGGAGTACATCGCGGGGCGCACTCTCGCCGAGCTCGCCAAGCGCGCCATCCAGGTCACCAAGTCGATCTCCATCGAGGTCGGCGCGTACATCGCGGCCGAGATGGCCAGCGCGCTCGCGTACATGTACGACGGTCAGGGCGGCATGGGCGAGCCGTTCCGCGTGATTCACCGGGACGTGTCGCCGACCAATATCCTCATCAGCACCGCCGGGCAGGTCAAGCTCATCGACTTCGGCATCGCGCGCCAGGGGAACATCACGCCGGACTCTCGGGCGCGTCCCGGCAAGTTCACGTACATGTCGCCGGAGCAGGTCAAGAACGAGGCGATGGACGGACGCTCGGACATCTTCTGCCTGGGCACGATTCTCTACGAGATCACCCTGGGACGCCGCTTATGGCGGGGCACGCGCGAAGCGGCGATGAAGCGTATCGTCGACGAACGGCCCCGGCCGCCGACTTTCATCCGGCGCGACTACCCGACCGAGTTGGAATTGATCGTCCTGCGCGCGTTGGAGAAGAAGCCGGAGGATCGCTATCAGTCGGCGGCCGAGCTGCACAACGATCTGCAAGGCTTCCTCATGCGTTCCCGCGCGCATCTGCGCAGCCATTTCCACATGGCCGATTACGTGGCCAAGATTTTCTCGGAAGAGGCGGAGGCGCTGATCTCCGATGCCGGGCGTCGCCGGGCGCAGGAGTTCGTGGACAATACCGAGGTTCTGGAATCCGACCAGACCGACCTGGACTTCGACGCCGAGCGGGCCGCGGGCCCGGGCGCGGCGCTGGCCCGGGCGTTGCGTGCGTCCGCACTCGGTGTGTGGGCGGAGCCCGCGCCGCCCGCGGAGGAACCGGCGGCACGGGCCGAAGCGGCGAAGGTGGAGGAAGCGCCCGCTGCGGAGCCGGCGGCGACACCGGCCGGGGCGCCGGACCAGGCGGCCGCGGTGCGGGACGAGGCGGCGGAGGCGCCCGCGGATGGGCCGGTAGGCACCCCAAGCTCGACGAAGCCTGCACATGGCCCGGACAAGCCAGGGACCGGCGCGGAGGCAAAAGAGACTGCCGAGGCGGATCAGCTGCCGAGACGGTGGGGCCCGATGCTCGTCGCGGCCATCGTGCTCCTGGCCGTGGTCGGCGCACTGTGGTGGCTGCGAGGCCAGTAGGCGCTCGCGTCTACCAGCGCAGGGGGGGACGGATGTATCATCAAGCGATGGGTCTGTGCTACCCTGACGAACCGAGAAGCCTCTGGGACTTGGCATGAAGTTCGTCTGCGACCGCTGTCAGACCCGCTATTCGATCGCGGATGAAAAGGTCAGACGGAAGATACTGCGCATTCGCTGCAAGACGTGCGGCAACGTCATCGTGGTTCAGGATGAGGAGGCCGGCTTTGGCGGCGCGGGACCTACCGTGGTCGACCCCCATGCCGCCGAAGCGGTGAGGGCAGCGTCGTCGAGCGGGCCCAAGGCGGTGCCGTCGAGCGGGCCCAAGGCGGTGCCGTCGAGCGGGCCCAAGGCCGTGCCGTCGAGCGGGCCCAAGGCGGTGCCGTCGAGCGGGCCCAAGGCGGTGCCGTCGAGCGGGCCCAAGGCCGTGCCGTCGACCCGCTCCGAGGCCGTGGCGCGTGCTCCCGCGAGGCCCGGTGCGGGTGGCCCGCCGCCCTTGCCACGGGCTCGGAAGGGAGTAGATCCGCTGGGCGGCCACGTCGAGTGGTATGTGGCAATCGAGGGGGTGCGAAGCGGGCCGTTCTCGCGGGCCGAGGCGGCCAAACGCATCGTCGAAGCGGGAGCCGGCAAGGAAACGCATGTTTGGAAGGAGGGCATGTCGGGGTGGAAGCCGCCGACCGAGGTATCCGTCATCGCACGAGAGCTGAGCTTGCTGCGGCCGACGCCCCCGTCTGGGCCGCGTGCGGTCTCGCGGACGCCGCCACCTGCCACGCCGGTCGCCTCTGCAGGCAAGCCGCCTGCGGTCAAGGGGGAAGGTCCCACGCCTTCGCCCTCGTCACGGACTCCTCAGGTCTCGCCGGCGGCGACTCCTCAGGTCTTGCCGGCGGCCGAAGCCTCGAAAGCGCGGGAGGCCGTCGACTCGTCCGATGAAGACATCTTCGGCGAGGTGACGACCCAGAAGTCGAAGAGCTTTCGCGACCTCGCGACCAAGCCAACCGGCTCGAGCTTCGGCGAGGTGACGACCAAGAAGGGCAAGAACCTTCGCGATCTGGAGACGGAGTCGCTCTATACGCCCGAGCCCAATCTCGGCGAGGGCGATGTGACGCCGCCGCCGGCCCAGCCGTTGCCGCCCGTAGGGACCAAGGTGCCGGCCCACGCACCGGCCCCCAAGTTGCCGACATCCGTGGCGCGAGCCGCCTCCCGCGCAGCGCCGACGGTGCCGGGCTCGACGCCGACGCCCTTGCCCGCAGACTTGGCGGCGCCTTTCGTGTCGCTGACGCCTCCGCGCGCAGCGCCGGAAGCGCCACTCGGAGCGCCCACGCCTCTGCCGGCGGCGCCTCTCCCGTCTTCTGCGAGCCCCGCGATCACGCCAGTTTCTCCGCTCGTCGCCTCCGTGACCCCAGTCGCGCCGATGGTGGCTCAACCGAGCTCGAGCGGCCCGGTTTTCACCGAGGGAGGCTTGCCGACCCCACAGCCGATGGGCGTGCCGTCCTTCGGAGATACATTCGCGGCGGCCCCGCCCGCTGCCATGGCGCCGCCCAAGCCCGGGCTGGCCGGGCTACTCGAGCGCCAGCCGGGCCTGAAGTATGTCTTTGCCGCGCTGGCCATCGTCGTCCTCATCATCTTGCTCGTCCTCGTGATCCTACGCGGCGAACGCGAGGAGGCCGACGAACCCGCTAGCCCCGCGCAGGCCGAGCCAGGCAAGGTCGTGGAGCCCGAGGCGGTGCCAGCCGAGACGCCGAGCCCGCCGCCCGTGGCCGAGGAGGCCAAGGCGACGCCGCCTTTGCCGAGCTCGCCGCCCGTGGCCGAGGAGCCCAAGGTGGCGCCGCCTCCGCCGAGCCCGCCGCCGGCTGGCAAGCGCGGTTTCCGGCGGGGCGGTCGCCGCGCTGCGATCAGAGCACCGCGGCCGCCCAAGGATAGGTCGACCGCTAGCCCGCCGCGCCTGTCCGGGGCGCGGCCCAATCCATTCGAAGACAGCAAGAACGTCTCCCAGTCGCAGATCACCGCTGTGGTGCGCAATCCGGCGAACCAGGCGGCGCTCAAGTCGTGCTACGAGCGCGCCTTGAAGGTGGACAACCGCCTGACGAGTGGGCGCATCGACGTCACGGTTTCCATTGGCATGTCGGGTGCGGTTCGGCGCGTCGTGATCAACGCTCCGTCCAGCTTCATCCTGGTCGAGCCCTGCATCAAGGCCGCGGTGAAGCGCTGGAAGTTCCCGGCGAACAACGAAGAGTACGCGACCAGCTTCCCGCTCATTCTGCAGGGCGGGATGTAGCCAACGGTCCGCACGTTTCGCGCCGATGTCCGACTCGCCCCGCCACCATCCATACGCCGCGTTCCTCGCCGGGGTGCAGAAGCCCTCGCGCTACACCGGCGGCGAGTACGGTGAGCGCCGGGGCGATCCCGCGGTAGCGCGGGCCCGCGTCTGCCTCGCCTTTCCCGATGTCTACGAAATCGGGATGTCGCACCTGGGAACGAAGATCCTCTATGCCCTGCTCAACGGGAACGAGGGCATTGCCTGCGAGCGCGTGTTCGCGCCGTGGCCCGACATGGAAAGGGAGCTGCGCCGCCGCGCTCTGCCGCTTCTGACCCTGGAGACGGCCAGCCGGTTCGGCGAGTTCGATATCGTCGGGTTCTCTCTGCAGTACGAGCTCAACTACACCTCGGTGCTCAACGTCCTCGAATTGGGCGGGCTGGCTCTGCGCGCGTCGGCGCGAACCGACGCGGATCCGTTGATCCTCGGCGGCGGTCCGGCGTCCACGCACCCCGAGCCGCTGGCCCCGTTCGTCGACGCCTTCTTCGTCGGCGAGGCCGAGGAGCTATTGCCGTCGTTGTGTCTGGAGGCGGCCGAGCTGCGCCGCGCCCGGCTGCCGCGGCTGGAGATCCTGGCTCGCCTGGCCGCGCGCTATCCGCTCTACGTGCCGTCGCTGTACGCGACCCATCGCGATCCCGCGACGGGATTCGTGGTAGTCGGCAAACCGCTGGACCCACGCGCGCCGGCGCGCGTCCGCCGCGTCTGGGTCGAGGACATCAACCGTTTTCCCTTTCCCGACGACTCGCCGCTGCCCCATGCCGAGGCCGTGTTCGACCGCATGGCCGTCGAGATCGCGCGTGGGTGCACCGAGGGATGTCGGTTCTGCCAGGCGGGGATCATTTACCGGCCGGTGCGCGAACGCGATCCCGTGGCGGTGCTCGACGCCCTTTTGGGCGGCATCCGCAAGGGCGGCTACGATAGCACCTCGCTGGCCTCGCTTTCGCCGGCCGACTATTCGTGCGTGACGCCGCTTCTGCGCCAGGCCATGGCCAGGTTGCGCGACGAAAAGGTGTCGCTCGCGGTGTCGTCCTTGCGCGCCTACGGCCTCGACGAGGAGCTTCTGGCCGACCTGGCCGCGGGCGGCATCACGGGCTTGACGTTTTCGCCAGAGGCGGGGACGCAGCGCATGCGCGACGTAGTCAGCAAGAATGTGACCGAAGGGGACATCGTCGAATCCGCGCACCGGGTGTTCTCGCGCGGGCACCGGCGCATGAAGCTCTACTTCATGATCGGCCTGCCCACCGAGACCGACGCGGACGTCGTCGGCATCGCCGAAACCACGGCGCGCGTGCAGGCCATCGCCCGCGGCTACCTGCGCGGGGCGAAGGTCACGGCCGCCGTCTCCACCTTCGTGCCCAAGCCGCACACGCCGCTGCAGTGGGCGGCCATGGACAGCGCCGAGGAAACGGCTCGCAAGCATGCGCTGCTTCGCGAGCACGGCCGGCGTCTGCGGGTGGACTTGCGCATGCACGCCAATGCGGCCTCGCACCTGGAAGGGATGTTCGCGCGCGGGGATCGCGCTTGTGCGGATCTGCTCGAACGCGCTTTTCGCCTGGGCTGCCGTTTCGACGGCTGGGACGAGATGCTGCGGACTGAGCTGTGGGAGCAAGCGATCGCCGAGGAAGAGGCGGCGCACGGCTTTCGGGCCGGCCGCTACTTGGGCGCGATTTGCGAAGAGGCACGCCTACCGTGGGGCCACGTCGACGTGGGCGTGGAGGAGGAGTTCTTGCGCAAGGAGCTCGCGGCGGCTCTGCGCCATCGCGCCTCGCCGCCTTGTGGGAAGCCGGCCGGCCAGCTCCTGCACCCTTCGAGTGTGGTCGAGGCGGAGTCGGCGTCCGGCAAGAAGCTCGTCTGTCACCACTGCGGCTTGGCCTGCGATCTCGACGGCTTGAGAGCCGAGCGGCTGTTCTTCCTGCGCCGGATGAACGCCTGGGCGCCGCGACAGGCTCCGGCCGGCGGGCGGCGCAAAAGCCCGGGTGCCCCGCGACCCGCGCCTCGACCGGCCACCGACACTGGGCAGGGAGAGCCCACCCGGTACCGCCTGCGCTACAGCAAGCTCGGGTCAGCGGCTTTCTTGTCGCACCTGGATCTCGTGCGCCACCTGCCGCGCGCCTTCCGCCGCGCGGGCCTGGAAATCTACTACTCCAAGGGCTTCCACCCCAAGCCCGGGCTGTCATTCGGTCCGGCGCTCGGCTTGGGGATCTCGTCGCTCGGCGAAATCCTCGACGTGAAGCTGGTCGACAGGCTGTCTGCGGAGGAGCTGCTGCGCCGCCTGCGGGAAGTGTCGCCTCCCGGCATCGAGTTCCGCGCGGCCGAAGAGCTGGGGGAAGGCGCACCTCCGCTCGGCCGCGTTGTCGCAGAGTCTCGTTACGCGGTCCTACTGCCCGAGAAAGCGTCGGCGCGGGCCGCCGAGTCCGTGTGGCGGTCCGGTGCGCCCCTCTTCGCCACCCGCCGCGAGCGCAGTGACAGCCGCCGGCCGGATCGGGGCAACCAGGTGGACGTGCGCAAGAGCATGGCGTGCGTCGCGGTTGCGTCACCGGCGGAGCGGCTTCTGCTCACCGAGCGGCTCGGCTGGCCCGCCGACGAGGATCGGATTTTGTGCTTCGGTTTGCTGGTGAGCGTCCTCGGCAGCGCCCGTCCGGTCGAGGTGATGGAAGCGCTTTTCGGCGAGGAGATGGCAGAGGGCTGCGCAATCGTGCGGGTCGGGCTGGGGCAAGGGACGTCGCGCAATGACGCCTCGCCGACATGAACCGGACGAATCCACGCGGTTTCGTCCAGTTCGTGGGATGGCGCACGACTCCGGCAAGGCGTACGCGGGCAGGGCGACGCGCGCGGCGGCGATGCCTCTCCCCGCGCGCTTCCCTACCTTGGCGCCTTCTCTTTCGGGAAAACCACGCTTGACACTTGCGCGCGGCTGGGGCGTTATCGCGCTTGCCGGAAGCACGGCAGGAGACACGCGGACATGAAGCTTCGCCCATCGCCTCTTGAAAGCAACCTGGTCGAACGATCCGAGATCCTGGACAGCGTCGGCATGGCCCGCGTGCTGCGGCGGCTGGCCTTTGAAGTCGTCGAGCGCAACGGCCAGGATTCGTACTTCGTAGGCATCCGCACCGGGGGCGCCTGGCTGGCCGAGCGCATGGTGAGGCTCCTGGTCGAGGGCGGCGAGAAGCGGCCCGATCTCGGCGCCATCGACATCACTCTGTACCGCGACGACGTGTTCCACGGCCTGCCCAAGCCCGAGATCGGCCCCACCGAGCTCGACGCTCCCATCGACGGCCGCACCGTCGTCCTGGTCGACGACGTGCTCAACACCGGGCGCACGGTGCGCGCGGCCATGGACGTCCTGCTCGACTATGGCCGGCCGCGCCTCGTGCAGCTCGCGGTGCTGATTGATCGCGGCCGCCGCGAGCTGCCGATCCAGCCCGACTTCGTCGGCGTGCGCCTGCAGACTACGGCCGAGCACTCCGTGCGCGTGATGTTTTCCGAGCGCGGCGAGAGCGACCGGGTGGTGTTGCGCGAAAGGATTGCCTCATGAATCAAGCCCACGCGTTCACGCAGAAGCACCTTCTGGGCATGGAGCATCTCTCCGCCGACGAAATCACGACCATCCTCGATCTCGGCGAGCGCTTCCTGGAGATCGCGGATCGCCCCATCAAGAAGGTGCCAACTCTGCGCGGCAAGACGGTCATCAACCTCTTTCTCGAGGCTTCGACACGCACGCGCACCTCGTTCGAGATCGCGGCCAAGCGCCTGTCCGCCGACAGCGTCAGCTTCTCGGCCTCATCCTCTTCGACCACCAAGGGCGAGACCCTGATCGACACCGCGAACAACCTCGACGCCATGAGCCCGGACATCGTGGTCATCCGCCACGCGCAGGCCGGCTCGCCGCATCTTCTCACCAAGCACATCGACGCCGCGGTGGTGAATGCCGGCGACGGCCAGCACGAGCACCCGACGCAGGCCTTGCTCGACGCCTCCACCATCCGCGCGCACAAGGGCAAGATCGCGGGTCTGACCGTGGTCATCTGCGGCGACATCGACCACAGCCGCGTGGCCCGCTCCAACATCTTCTCCCTGCGCAAGCTGGGCGCGCGTGTGCGCGTGGCCGGTCCGCGCTCGCTTCTGCCTCTCGGCATCGAAAGCATGGGCGTCGAGGCCTTCGATCGCATCGAGCCGGCGCTGGACGGCGCGGACGTGGTCATGATGTTGCGCATCCAGCTCGAGCGCAATGCCGGCGGTCGCTTTCCCAACACGCGCGAATACGCGCGCCTTTTCGGGCTCAACCCGCGCCGCCTGGCCTTGGCCAAGCCCGACGCTATCGTCATGCACCCCGGTCCCATCAACCGCGGCGTCGAGATGTCGCCCAGCGTGGCCGACGGCCCGCGCTCGGTGATCCTCGATCAGGTCGCGCGCGGCGTGGCCATCCGCATGGCGGCCTTGTATCTCCTGGGCGGCGGCAGCGACGCGGCGGAGTAGGAGTCCTCATGTCTGTGACACGTCGGCCTGCAAAACCCCATCCAAGGAGTGCCTGATATGCCTGACATCCTTCTTCGCGGTGGCCGCGTCATCGATCCCGCTCGCAACGTCGATGCTGGCGCAGACGTGCTTCTGCAGAACGGCAAGGTGGCTGCCGTAGAGGCGAGACTCGCGCCTCCGTCGGGAACCAAGGTCATCGAGGTGGAGAACCTGTGGGTCGTGCCCGGCCTCATCGATATGCACACCCACCTGCGCGAGCCGGGCCAGGAGTACAAAGAGAGCATCGAAACCGGAACGGCGGCCGCGGCGGCCGGCGGTTTCACCGCCGTGTGCGCCATGCCCAACACGGTGCCGCCCAACGACACGCGCGCGGTCACGGAGCTGATCGTGCGCCGAGCCCGCGAGGTCGGCGTGGTGCGGGTGTACCCCATTGGCTGCATCACGCAGGGACAGAAGGGCGAAAGCCTGGCGGAGATGGGCGACCTGCAGGAAGCGGGCTGTGTCGCGGTTTCCGACGACGGCAAGTGCGTGATGAACAGCGAGGTCATGCGCCGGGCCTTGGAATACGCGCGCGGTCTCGGCCTGCCCGTCATCCAGCACGCCGAGGACACGAGTCTGTCGGCCAACGGTCCGGCGCACGAAGGCGCAGCTACGACGCGTATCGGGCTGCGCGGCCAGCCGGCGGCTGCCGAATCGGCGATGGTGGCTCGCGATCTGGAACTGGTGGCGCTCACCGGCGCGCGCTATCACGTCGCGCACGCGAGCTGTGCCGAAACCGTGCGCCTCGTGCGCGAGGTCAAGCGCCGGGGGCTGCCGGTGACGGCGGAAGTGACGCCGCACCATCTCATGCTCACCGATGAGGCCTGTGTCGGCTACGACACCAACACGCGCGTGCATCCGCCGCTGCGCAGCCAGGAGGACGTGGCCGCCATGCGCGCGGCGCTGGCGGATGGAACCATCGACGCCGTGGCTACCGACCACGCGCCGCACTCGCCGGTCGAGAAGGACGTCGAGTTCGAGCAAGCCGCGCCGGGCATGATCGGGCTGGAAACCGCGCTTGCGCTTTGCCTAGAACTGGTCGCCGCTGGCATTCTGTCGCCCGCAGTGCTCGTTACGCGGATGTCGGCTGCGCCGGCCAAGATCCTCGGCCTGCCCGGCGGAACCCTGGCGCCCGGCACGGCAGCGGACGTGACGGTCATCGATCCCCGGGCCGCCTGGACCTGCGATCCGAGCCGCTTGCGCTCGCGTTCGCGCAACACGCCTTTCGCCGGGCGCGCCATGCGCGGGCGAGGCGTGATGACCATCGTGGCAGGCAGCATCGTATTCGCGGAGGAAGGACGCGTTGGCTGACCGGGCAGGGGGCACGGCGCCCGCGCTCCTGGCGTTGGAAGATGGCAGCGTCTACCGGGGCGCGGGCTTCGGCGCGGTCGCGGAACGGGCCGGGGAGTTGGTCTTCAACACCGCCATCACCGGCTACCAGGAGATCCTGACCGATCCCTCGTATCGTGGACAGATCGTGCTCATGACCGCGCCCGAGATCGGCAACGTCGGCGTCAACGCGGAGGACTTCGAGTCGGCGCGCCCGTTCTGTGCCGGCTTCGTGGTGCGCAGCCTGTCGCCGCGCGTGTCGAGCTGGCGGGCCGAGGGTGACCTTGGCGGTTTTGTGGCGGAGCACGGCGTGGCCGGCATCGCCGGCATCGATACCCGTGCCGTCACGCGACGTTTGCGCATCGGGGGGGCGCAGCGGGCGGTCATCACGCGCCAGGTAGACGATCCGTCCGGCGCAGTCGAGCGCGCCCGCAAGCATCCGACGCTGGAAGGCCGCGATCTCGTCAAGGAAGTGACGTCGGCCAAGCCCTTCGAGTGGGATCAGGGTCCGTGGCAGACGCCGGGCACGAAGCGCAACGATCCGCCCGCCCGGCATCGCGTCGTGGCCTACGACTACGGCATCAAGCGAGGCATTCTGCGTCGCCTGCGCCACGCGGGCTGCCACGTCTTCGTGGTGCCGGCGCAGACCCCGGCCAAGGACGTCCTGGCGGAAAAGCCCGACGGCGTTTTCCTGTCCAACGGCCCCGGCGATCCGGCGGCCGTCGCGTATGCGGTCGCCGCCGCAGCCGAGCTGTGTGCCGCCGGCAAGCCGATCTTCGGCATCTGTCTCGGACACCAGATTTTGGGCTTGGCCTTGGGGGGCAAGACCTACAAGCTCAAGTTCGGCCACCACGGCGCAAATCACCCCGTCATGGATTTGACGACTCGCAAGGTCGAGATCACTTCGCAGAACCACGGCTTCGCCGTCGACGTCGATTCGCTCGTGGGCAAGGCCGTGCTGACCCACATCAATGTGAACGACAACACGGTCGAGGGTATGCGACACGACCGCCTGCCCGTCTTCAGCGTGCAGTACCACCCCGAAGCGTCACCCGGGCCCAACGACCCGGCCTACCTGTTCGCGCGCTTCGCCAAACTAATGGACGAAGCCAAGCGGTGAGCGAGTCAACGACCACAGCGCCGCGATGGGATCCTGGTCTCATCCACGCGTTGCTCGACGAGCTGGCGGCAGTCTATGCCGGTGCCGCGTATCAGCGGGAGATCGCCGCGGCTCGCGAGGAGTACTTCACCCGCTCGGGCAAGGTCTTCGAGGACGACGCCGAGGTATACGAGGCGCGCACGCTGTCGTTCCTCGAATGGTACGTCATCGAGCGGCCGCTCGTTTCCGGACAGACGCCCATCCTCGATGCCCTGGGGAAGATGGAGGAGGAATCCCAGTCGACAAGACGTTCCGAAGCCCTGGCCGGCCTGGCCAGCAGCCACCGCAGCGTGTTCGACATCGCCGGCGTCGACGGCAACGTCATCGAGCTGGAGGACGTGCTCGGCGGAGCGCGTTTTTGCGTGGTCGAACGGCGGGGAACGGTCGGGTTCGAGGTGGGCGCGCTGGTCGAGGCGCGCGTGGTGTGGGACGGCGAGCAGCCCGTTTTCGGGAAGACCTTCCTTTTCCACCCGCGCGATGCGCGTACGGAAATCCTCGATTTCGTCGACGAAGCCGTCGCCGGGGACGAGCACCGCGACGAAATCATGTTTCACCTGGCCCGTCTCTACCTGCGCTGGCACCGTCACGGGCACAGCAATGCGGCCCGCATCTACAAGGGCGGCGGCACTGCCGGTCCCGTTCCGCTTTGATTCCACGATGACATGTACTAGAACCCCCATGCCGACAGACGCGTCGGAGACGAGGACGCGTCGATGTTGGCGGAGAACAAAATGCCAGTCGTAGTCGTCGTCGGCGCCCAATGGGGCGATGAAGGCAAGGGCAAGGTTGTCGACCTGCTCACCGAACAAGCACACATCGTGGCGCGTTGGGGAGGCGGCGCCAACGCCGGCCATACCATCGTGGTCGAGGGCAAGAAATATGTCACTCACCTCGTCCCCTCCGGTGTGGTGCGTCCCGGCACCGCCTGCGTGCTGGGTGACGGCATGGTCATCGATCCCAAGACGCTGGTCGAGGAAATCCGGGCTTTTCGCAGCCAGGGCCTGCTGTCGCGCGACAGCGACCTCATCGTGTCGGGCCGCGCCCACGTGACCTGTCCCTACCATCGTGACCTCGACAGGCTGCGAGAAGGGCGGCCCGGCGCTATCGGCACCACCCAACGCGGGATTGGCCCCACCTACGAAAGCAAGGCCTCGCGCACGGGCGTGCGCATCGGAGATCTGCTGCGTTCCGAGCGGCTGCGCAGGAATCTCGAGCGCAACATCGCCTACGTCGCGCCTGCGCTGGTCAAGCTCGGTTCGTCGATACCGGACCTCGACGCGCTCATGCAGGAATACCTCGGCTACGCCGAAGTGATTCGTCCTTTCGTAGGCGACACCTCCCGCTTCCTGCACGAGCAGATCAAGAAGGGCAGGAACGTGCTCTTCGAGGGCGCGCACGGCGTGCTGCTCGACCTGGACCACGGCACCTATCCTTTCGTCACGTCGTCGTCGACCACCGCGGGCGGCGCCTGTGCCTGCTGCGGCATCGGCCCGACATCCATCGACACGGTAGTGGGTATTGTGAAGGCCTACAGCACTCGGGTGGGCAATGGCCCCTTCCCGACCGAGCTCCTCGACAAGACCGGCGAGCGACTGCGCGATGTCGGGCGCGAGTTCGGCTCGACCACGGGGCGGCCGCGCCGTTGCGGTTGGCTCGACATTCCCGCGCTTCGTCTCACCATCCGGCTGTCGGGCATCGAGTCGCTGGCCATCACCAAGCTCGACGTTCTCGACGGGCTTCCCGAAATCAAGTTGTGCGTCGCCTATCGTCTCAACGGCAAGCTTCTCGACGAGATGCCGCTCGATCCGGACGACCTTCTTGCCGTCGAGCCGGTCTACGAAACCTTGCCGGGCTGGCCCGGCCGTTCGCCGCAGGCCGTGCCGGCCGGGAAGGTCGAGGATCTGCCTGCGGCGGCGTGCCGCTATCTGGCGCGCATCGCCGAGCTGGTCGGCGTCGCTCCTTCATTCGTTTCGTGGGGGCCGGCGCGGTCCGAAACCATCCCGGTCAGCAATCCATTTCTTGTGGCTGGCGCCGGCTAGCGCCGCGCGCTATTTTGGGCAGCCCCATCGACGAGAAGTGCGCAAGCAGTCCTGGGAATTGTCGTTTGTCGCCTGATCTTCTGTCAGAATCTCGCTTGTCAGCCAATGACTCCCATCTATAATCGCCCGTCGATGCCCGTGAGAACGAGGATCCCATGAAGATCGTCTGTGATGCCTGCCAGGC
>JAFGPX010000092.1 GCA_016935975.1 Deltaproteobacteria bacterium | reverse complement strand
CGACAGGAGTTCACGGGACGACGTCCGGAACTGTCAAACTTTGGCGGCCTCCCCGGCAAAGCCGGGGGGCCTCCCGCTTACGCTAGACATTGGAATGGCTACCCTGGGAGGGTTCCCAAACCCTCCCGCGCTCTGGCTACGGCGGGCAAAGCCCGCCTGCGCCAACGCGTCCAATAGCCCGCTACGATGCCCTGACCGAACGCGGCTGATGAAGAACGCGGGCTAGCCCTCCTCCGGGAACTCCACGGGGAACCGCTGCCTCATGGTGCGGGTCACCACGTCCTCGATCTCGTCCTCGGTGCGCAGCGCCATGATCTCCTCGACCAGCCGCTCGGCCTCGCTCAAGCGTGTCGAGCGGATGATCGCCTTGACCATCGGAATCTGTCGTGGCGCCATCGACAACGAGCGCAGGCCGAGCCCGAGGAGAACCCAACAGAAGCGCGGGTCTCCGGCCATGTCCCCGCACATGGCGACGGGCTTTCCGCAACGATTCGCGGCCTCCACCACCGTCCGGACGAAGCGCAGGATGGCCGGATGCAGCGGGTGGTAGAGGTAGCCGACGTGTTCGTCCTGCCGGTCGGCGGCCAGGGCGTATTGGATGAGGTCGTTCGTGCCAATGGACAGGAACTCGCACTCGGTGCACAGCAGGTCGGCGATGAGCGCCGCGCTCGGCGTCTCGATCATGGCGCCGAGCGGAACCTTGGGGTCGTGCTCGATGCCGCTTTCCGCCAGCTCGCGGCACACGTCGGCGCACACCTCGCGCACGCTGCGCATCTCGGCCACGCCCGAGATGAGCGGGAACATGATGCGCAACGGGCCGGCGGCACCGGCCCGGTAGAAGGCGCGCAGCTGCGAGCGGAAGAGATCGCGACGCCACAGCGAGTAGCGGATGGAGCGCAGGCCCAGCGCCGGGTTGTTGCCGGCCGGGATGCGCACCGACATGGGCAGCTTGTCGCCGCCCAGGTCGAGGGTCCGGAAGATGACGCTGCGGCCTTCCATGGCGTGCAAGGCGGCGACCGCATGCTGGTACTGCTCCTCCTCGGTGGGCAGCGTCGACCGTTCGAGGTAGAGGAATTCCGTGCGGAAGAGGCCCACGGCGTCCGCCCCCAGCTCGACCGAAACCGGGATCTCCTCGAGCAGCTCCACGTTGGCGGCCAGTTGGATGCGAACGTTGTCCAGCGTCGCCGCCGGCGCTTCGCGCGCCTTGGCCAGGCGCTCGGCCTGCACCAAGTCGCGCGCCGCCCGGTCGGCGAAGCGCTCCTGGACGCCGAAATCCGGCTCGAGAATGACCTCGCCGCGCCCGCCGTCGACGATGACCGTCATGCCGGAGCGGATGTGCTTGACGAAATCCTGCACCCCGGCCACCAGGGGCAGCCCCAGGGCGCGCGCCACCAGCGCCGCGTGCGAGGTCTTGCCGCCACCCTCGCTGAAAAAGCCGCTCACCCCGGCGCGGCCAAGCTGCGTGATGTCGGCCGGCGAGAGATCGTGCGCGAAGACCACGGCTCCCTTGGGCACGCCCTCGTGTCCGGGCGGGGTCATGCCGAGCAGGTTGCGCAGGATGCGCTCGCCGATCATGTCGATGTCGCTGCGGCGCTCGCGGAAGTAGGGATCCTCGATGCTGGCGAAGACCGCCTGGATCTGATCGAGCGCGCGGCGCAGGGCCCATTCCGCCGAAACCTGATCGTCGCGGATGATCTTGGCGGTCTCCTCGACGAGATGGACATCGGCCAACATCATGCGATGCGCTTCGAGAATCCGGTACTCCTGGCCGTCCCCCACCTGCTCGGCGATCTGCTGCTGAATGCGGCGTAGCTGGGCATCGCTGCGCGCCAGCGCGTCCTCGAAGCGACGCAGCTCCTGTTCGACCTCGTCGGTGAAGATCCGGCGCTCTTGCACCTCCACGCGTCCACCCAGGAAATGCGCCATCCCCATGGCAATTCCAGGCGATGCGCCGACGCCCGCCAACCTAATCATCATCGACCACTCCCTCGCCGAACCCGTTCTCCACCAACTCGGCCAACGCCGCCACCGCCGCCTCGGCATCCGGACCCTCGGCCTCGATGAGAATGGGGGTCCCGAGCGCCGCCACCAAGGTCAGCAGTCCCATGATGCTCTTGCCGTTGACGGCGTCACCGTCCTTGACGACCCTGATCTCGGACTCGAAGTGCGCGGCGAGTTGCACGAACTTGACCGCCGCTCTCGCGTGCATGCCGGCGCGATTGCGTATCTTTCTTTCCTGACTCGCGATCTGCAACGCGGGGACCACCACGTCAGACCTTTCCTCCTATCGTGTACTTCCCGGTGCGATCGGAACCCAGGCGGATGGACTTCCGGCCGCACTCCTGCATCTCCGCGGCCAAGGCCCCCGGCGTGAGCGCGCAGCGGTCGAGCATGGCGAGCTTGAGCAGCATGGGCAGGTTCACCCCGGAAACCACCTCGGCGGAATGCGTGCCGTCGGCCATGGTCATGGCCACCTTGAAGGGGGTGGAACCGTAGACGTCCACCATGAGCAACACCCCGGCACCGTCGTCCACCTGCCCGCAGGCCTGGGCAACCTTGTGCGTGATCGAGGCGCTATCCTCGCCCGCGGAGACGCACGCCGCCGCGATATTGGGAATGGTTCCCACTACGCGACGGGCTGCCTCGATGAGCGAGAAAGCCACCTGCTCGTGGGACACCACGACGACGCCCACCATGGGCTCCTTGGCTCTGTTTTCCGGCAAAGACATCGCGCTTCAGTCCTCTTGTCCTGGCTCGGGATCCATCAGGTAGCTTACAACTTTCATTCGAGATAGCGAGGTTGTTCGCAGGACCGCGTTCACTTCTGCCCCTCGCTCTCGAGGGCCGGCCGGCCGCGTGCGACATCACGGTGCTTGACCTCGATTTGGAAGTTGCGCAGCCGCCGACCCAGCTCGTCGGCGATGACCACCGAGCGATGCCGCCCGCCGGTGCAACCGACGGCAATGGTGGCGTAGGTCTTGCCTTCCCGCTCGAACGCCGCCACGCACAAGGTGAGCAGCTCTTCCGCCTTCTCGAGAAAGAGCCGCGTCTCCTGGCTGTCCATGACGTAGTTCTTCACCGCCTCGGCCTCGCCCGAGAGGGCCGACAGCGAGCTGACGAAAAAGGGGTTGGGCAGAAAGCGTACGTCGAGCACGATGTCGGCCTCGGTGGGCAGGCCGTACTTGAAACCGAAGGACATCACGGTCACCGCAAGGTTGCCCTCGGCGCGGCCGTAGCGGCCGAGCACGATGGCGCGCAGGCCGTGCACGTTGAGATCCCCGGTGTCGATGATGGCCGTCGCCTCGACCCGCAGGGGGGTAAGCCGCGTCCGCTCGGCCTCGATATCGGAGCGAATGTCCTTGCCGTGCAGCGGATGCCGACGCCGCGTTTCGGAAAAGCGCCGCAGCAGGACCTCGTCCGGGGCGTCGAGGAAAAGCACGTCAATCGAGTGCCCGGCCGCGCGCAGATCGGCGAGCACGCGCGAGGTGTCGGTCAAGAGATCGCCGCTGCGCGCATCCACCACCAGCCCGGCCCGGGTCACCTCTTCGCGCCCGGCCAGAAGCTCGATGAACCTGGGCAGAAGCGCGATGGGCAGGTTGTCGACGCAATAGAACCCCAGGTCCTCGAGCGCGCTCTTCACCGTGGTCTTGCCCGCCCCGGAAACGCCCGTGATGACGACCAGCTTCACGACTACTCCACGTCGCCGCGGAAACGGCGCTGCCGGGCCTCGGCCAGCGCCTGGTCCAGGCGCTCCTGGAACTCGCGAGCGGCGTGGTGGCCGCGCACCTGGAGGAGCCGGTTGCGCGCCGCCACCTCGACCAGCGAGCTGACGTTGCGCCCGGGGCTGACGGGGATGCGCAGCATGGGCACGGGCACGTCCAGAATCGAGTGGGTCTGGTCGTCGAGGCCGACCCGGTCCGCGGCCTCGGACTCCTCCCAACGCACCAGCTCCATGACCAGCTCGATGCGCTTCTCGTCGCGTACCGAGGCCACGCCGAACATGTCCTTGATGTTGATGATGCCGACGCCGCGGACCTCCATGTGGTGCTTGATGAGCTCGGCCGACCAGCCGATCAGCATGTCGTGAGCGCTGCGCCGCACCTCGACCAGATCGTCGGCCACCATGCGATGGCCGCGCATGACGAGCTCGAGCGCGGCCTCCGATTTGCCGATGCCGCTCTTGCCCAGCAGCAGGATGCCCACGCCGAGCACGTCCATGAGCACGCCGTGGATGCTCGCCGTGGGCGCCAGCTCGCGCTCGATGTAGCCCTGAATCGCGGCGATGGCCTGTGACGAGCGCATGGGCGTGCGCAAAAGCGGCACGCCCAGGCGATCGGCGGCCTCGAACAGCTCCGCGGGGACGTCGAGCCCCTTGGTCACCACGATACAGGCCGGCTCGAGCGCCATGAAGGTTTCGATGCCGTGGCGCGCTTCCTCGACGGGCAGGCTGGCCAGGTAGGCGAGCTCGGTGGCGCCCAGGATTTGCACGCGCTCGGGCTGCACCTGGCGAACGAAGCCGGCCAGGGCAAGGCCCGGCTTCTGCACGCGGTGGAAGGTCACGCGCCGGCCGAGCCCCGACTCACCCGCCAGCAGAACGAGGCGCAGCCCCGCGGCCTCGCTCAGCAGCGAGCGAACCGTCAACTTGGCATCGAGGGCCCCGTTCTCGCTCAATGCTTCGCATCCTCCTCGGCGATGATGCGGTACATGGTAGCGCCATCCGCGGCTTCCAGAAGCCTCTGCCGCAGGGCCGTGTCGCGGAACAGCCGCGACAGCCGCGCCAGCGCCTGCAGGTGATCGCTGGCCGAGTTGGCCGGCGCCACCAGCAGGAACACGATGTGGGTCTTCTTGCCGTCGATCGAATCGAAATCGACGCCATCCGGCGATCGGCCGAGGACGCCGATCAAGTGATCGATGGTTTCGAGCTTTCCGTGGGGAATGGCGATGCCGTCACCGATGCCCGTCGAAGCCAGCTGCTCGCGCTCCTCGAGGGTCCGGCACAGCGCTTCCGCGTCGACGGCGTCGTCCTCGGACTTGCGCGCGGCAAGGAACGCGGCCATCTCGATCAGGACGGCTGCCTTGCTGACACCGGCCAGCGCGGGAATGATGGCGTCGGGGGATAGGAAGTCGACGACCTTCATGTCGAATGCTCCGCTCCGCGCACTTCGGACGCACTAGCCGGCCGGCGTCTCCACCCCGGTCTCGATGAGCCCGTAGTTGCCGTCCTTGCGGCGGTAGATGACCGAGAGGGTCTTCTTGTCGGCGTCGACGAAGACCAGCACGTCCCTCTCGACCAGGTTGAGTTGCATGGCCGCATCGCGCAGGTGCAGGGTGCGCACCTCCTCGGTCGCGTCGCGGATGACCGGCACTTCGCCGCTAGCCGGTTTGCCCTCCGTCCAGACGCCAGACTGCGGCTCGAGGTTCTCCTTGGCCATGACGGTCTGGCGCACCTGCAGACGCGGTCCGCCGTGCGGCTTGTGCGTACGTATCTTCTCCTTCCACTTGCGCACCTGGCGCTCGATGCGCGCCACCGAAAGGTCGATGGACGAGTACATGTCCTCGGTGGTCTCGCGCGCTTGGATGATGATTCCGTTCGGGAGGGTCAGCGAAAACTCGGCGGTATGGCTGTGGTTGCGTTCCACGGAGAACGTTCCGTGCGCGGCGATGGGATCGCGGCTGAAGTACTTCTTGATCTTCTCCAGACGCTCCTCCGCGTAGTCCTTCACGGCGGGGGATGCTTCCATGTGGCGGAACGTGGTCGAAAGCTGCATCAAAGAGGCCTCCAGGGGGACGTTGAGGATCTAGGGCTAGGTTCAATGCCGGTCACGCAGGGGAAACCGGCCGGGAGCAGAGAAGCAGAGACGAGCAGATATGGCGGAATCATCGCATACTCCGGCTCGGTTCCTCTGTTTCCCTGTTGCTGCTTCCTTGGGTGACAGGCATTGGGGCTAGGTTAGAAGACTTGTCGGCGCTTGCTGCTCGGTTGAATGCGTAGTTGCTCGCGATACTTGGCCACGGTTCGACGGGCGATCTCGATGTTCTGCTCGCGCAAGAGCTCGACGATCTTCTGATCGGAATGCGGGCGCTTCGGGTCTTCGCCCGCGACGATCTGCTTGATCTTGAGTTTGACCGCTTCCGACGCCAGATCGTCGCCGTCGCTGCGCGTGATGCCCGAATTGAAGAAGTACTTCAGCTCGAAGATGCCTTGCGGAGTATGAACGTACTTGTTGGTGGTCACGCGCGACACGGTCGACTCGTGCATGCCGATGTCGTCGGCGACGTCGCGCAGGATGAGCGGCCTGAGATAGGCCGAGCCCTTCTCGAAGAACTCGCGCTGGAAGCGCAGAATCGATTCGGTCACGCGCACGATGGTGCGCTGGCGCTGCTGGATCGACCGGATGAGCCACTGGGCGCTGCGCAGGCGCTCCTGGATGTACTCGCGCGCCTTGGAGCCCTTGCCGAGAGCAACGCGGTAGAAATCCGAAATCTTGAGCTTGGGCAGGCCATCGTCGTTGGCCACCACGAAATACTTGTCACCCACCTTCTGAATGTGGACATCGGGCGTGATGTAGGTCGGTTCCTCGTTGGTGTAGGCGCGCCCCGGCTTGGGATCGAAGGCCAACACGACCTTGGTCGCCTCGTAGACCTCCTCGAGCGGCTGGCCGAGATCCTTGGCGATGGCGGCGTAGTTGCGCTTCTCCAGGTTGTGCAAGTGCTTGGTGATGATGCCGAGCACGAGATCGTCATCGGCACCCACGTGGCGGGCCTGTAGCAGCAGGCACTCCTGCAGGTCGCGCGCCGCAACCCCCGGGGGATCGAACTCCTGCACGCGACGGAGCACCTGCTCGACGAATTCCACCGTCACGGACGCCTCTTCGGCCAGTTCCTCCAGCGGGACATCCAGGTAGCCGTCGGGCGTCAGGTTCCCGACGATGAGCAGCGCCACCGCCTCCTCTTCCTTGGCAAACCCGCGCGTCAGCTTGAGCTGCCATTCGAGGTGGTCGAACAGCGAGGTGCCCCGGGTGAGCGTCGCCTCCACCGACGGCAGCTCGTCGGAGTTGGGCCGAAACGACGGCATCGGCGCCGCGTTGGACTGGGTTTCGAGATAGGTGTCCCAGTCGAAGTCGGCCACGGCTTCGTCCGAGCGGCTGTCGGCCTTGACCTCGGCGGTGGTTCCCAGCTTGTCGTCCGCTACCTGCGTCACCGGGGTTTCGGTTTCCCCGATGCGTTCGGTTTCTGCTTCGCGTCCAGCCTCGACCGCTTGTCCTTCGAGGCTGCCCGGCTTGGCCTGTTCCGCGGAAACGTCAACGGCATCCTCGAGGACTGGGTTCTCAAGCAGCTCATCGCGCACCATGTCGACAAGCTCCACGCGCGAGAGCTGGAGCAGCTTGATGGCCTGTTGAAGCTGGGGCGTCATGACCAGCTGCTGCGCCAGCTTCAGGTGCTGCTTGATTTCCATGGACATCGCTTTTCCGTGGGATTGCGCTTGGGTGAAGGACGGATCCCTTGCTATTTGATACCACCGGCCACAAGCCGGGAAAAGCAAAAGCCTTTGGTGGTACGCAGATTGCTAGCGGGGGCACAGAAGGGCAGCGCAGGCCATGGTCGTGGCGGACCAAGGGATCCCGACGTCAGCGGCGCAGCGAAGAGAGCGGGCAAGGAGCGGAGCTGCCCTCCGAGGGTTTGGTCCTAGACGACCGGATGAACGCCGACGGTGGCGGTGGCCTTGCGGCGCTTCTCGATCCGGACGCGCAGTGCGGCACCGACGAACGAGCGGAAAAGCGGATGAGGAGCCTGCGGCCGCGACTTGAACTCGGGGTGAAACTGGCAGCCAACGAAGTAGGGGTGGTTGCGCAGCTCGATCATCTCCACCAGCCTGCTGTCGGGCGAGACGCCCGAGATGACCAGGCCGGCGGCCACCAAGCGATCGCGGTAGTCGTTGTTGACCTCGTAGCGATGCCGATGGCGCTCGGAGATCTCGCGCGTCCCGTAGGCCGCCTCGGCACGCGTGCCGAGCGCGAGCACGCAGGGCCAGGCTCCGAGCCGCATGGTCGCGCCCTTGTCGGTGATGCCGCGTTGCTCGGGCAGGAAATCGATCACGGGATGCTCCGGCTTGTCCTCGAATTCCGCCGAGTTCGCGCCGCGCAGCCCAGCCACGTTGCGCGCGAACTCGATGGTCGCGATCTGCAGGCCCAGGCAAATGCCGAAGTAGGGAACCCCCTTCTCGCGCGCATAGCGCGCGGCCTCGATCTTGCCCTCGGTGCCGCGCGTGCCGAAACCCGGGGCGACCAGGATGCCGTCGGAGGTCTCGAGGCAGCTCGGGCCCCGGCGCTCGATCTCCTCGGCGTCGACGTGGCGCAGGTGCACGCGGCAGTCGTTGGCGATCCCGCCGTGCACGATCGCCTCGTTCAGGCTCTTGTAGGATTCGACGAGATCGACGTACTTGCCCACCAGGGAGATCTCGACCTCGGCCTGCGGGCTCTTCATGCGCTCGACCACGTGCTCCCAGCCCGTCAGCTCGGGCGCGCGCGACCAGATATTGAGCAATTCGGCGACTTTTTCGTCGACGCCTTGCTCGTGGAACTTCGCCGGCACCTCGTAGATGCAATCCACGTCCTCGGCCGAGAACACGGCGTCGGGCGCCACGTTGGTGAAGAGCGCGATCTTCTGCTTGAGGGCCACGCCCACGGGCTTCGAGGAACGACAGAGCAGAATATCCGGCTGGATGCCGATCTCGCGCAGCTTCATCACCGAGTGCTGCGTGGGCTTGGTCTTCATCTCGCCGGCCGCGCCGATGTACGGAATCAGCGTCACGTGCACCGAGATGCTGTTCTGATGGCCAAGCTCGAAGCGTAGCTGGCGAACCGCTTCGAGAAAGGGCAGCGACTCGATATCCCCGACCGTGCCGCCGATCTCGACGAGGAGCACGTCCACGTCCCCGGCACATTCGAGAATGCGCGCCTTGATCTCGTCGGTGACGTGCGGGATCACCTGCACCGTGCCGCCCAGGTACTCGCCCCGCCGTTCCTTCTGGATCACGGTCTGGTAGATCTGGCCAGCGGTCGCGTTGTTCAGGCGGGACATGCGCTGGGAGAGAAACCGTTCGTAGTGCCCCAGGTCGAGGTCGGTTTCCGCGCCGTCGTCGGTGACGAAGACCTCGCCGTGCTGCAAGGGGTTCATGGTTCCGGGATCGACATTGAGATAGGGATCCAGCTTCTGAATCGTGATCTTGAGGCCCCGCGCTTCGAGCAGCGAGCCGATCGAAGCCGACGCCAGTCCCTTGCCCAGGGAGGAAACGACGCCCCCGGAAACGAAGATGAACTTCGTCCGTCTGGGGAGAGCCTTGGTCCCGCCGGCCATCAGTTCTTGCCTCCTTCGGGCCGATTGGACAGGCTCGTCGCCTGCTCAGGCACCCGAGTTGTGATCGTTGGGTCGCACCTCAACTCGGGAGGCCATTCTTTGCCTCCGCAATTGGCAAGTCAACGCCGAAGATCGCACGCAACCGCGAAGTTACATGCAGGAAACATTGCTACTTCTCATCGAGAAGCGCGACGTACAGGAGGGCCGTGTGCCTCCGAAAATCGACGGCGCTCGAGGTGGGCGCGCTGGTGTAGTAGACGTAGCGCGCGCCCAGCTCGATGTGGCCCGCGAACACGCGCGATATCTCCACGCGCAGCGTACTGCGGCTCTCGTCCTCGATGCTGGCGCTGGGCAGACCGGCCACCGGCTGCAAGAAGGTCAACGGATCGCGGTACCGGGTCGCCACCAGCTCGGCGCGAGCCGAAAGCGCAATCTCCCAGGGCAACGCCACCACCGTGCGCGCGTGCAGGAGCCCGCGCACCAGCGCCTCGCCGTAGCTGTTCGACTGGTTGATGTGCATCGCCGCCCCGGCGCCGAAAAGCCACGCGCCGGTGCGGGCGAAGCCGGCGTGCACGATCCAGAAACGATCGTCGTGGCGCGGACCGCTGCCGCCGGGATCGCAGCCGCTCTCCGTGCACGCGGCCCCGTCGAAGGCGCGCGCCTCCAGGTTGCCGCCGGCGCTCCATTCCCAGTCGGCGGCTCCGGCAAGGACATCCCCCGGCAGGACGTGCCGGAACAGCAGGAACACGGTAGGCGCGTGGAAGCTGTAGGCGCCGTCCGGCTTGAAGGAAAACCAGCGGTAGCCGGCGCCGAGCGACGCCAGGAAGGCCCGGCCCAGACCCTGCTCGAGCCGCAGCGAAGGCAGGAGCGAACGAAAATCGGGAAGCTCGGTCGAGCGACGTTGGAAGACATCGTAGTAGGACACCGCGGCGGCGGCCTGCGTGCGCCGCCAGAGGCGCAGGGTGTGGTTGGCGGAGGCCTGCGCCACGAGAACGTTCTCGGCCCGCGCTTGGTCGGCCAGGAACCACTTGCCACCGAACGCGCCGCTCGCCGCCAGCGTGTTGCGCTCGCCGAGGTCGGCGGCCAAGGAGCCCGCCACCACCAGGCGCGCCAAGGCCGAGGCGGGCGGCGCGGGCTGGCTGGGGTTTCCCTCGATGCGTTCAATGCGACCGGGATTGCTGTCGTACTCGACTCCGTCCTCGATCCGCCAGTCGTAGCGCAGCGGCTCGGCGTGCAGCACGGCTGGCAGGCCGGCCAGGCAGACGGCGATGGTGACAGCGGCACGCAAACGCATCGGCCCGCATACTAGCCTGTCTGCCCCCTATCCGCGCGATTGGTCCGGCGCTTTCGCGATCCGCATCACGGGGTCCAGGTGCGCGCGCGCAGCGCCCGCGACCGCGCCGCGAGAGCCTGCGCCCGCGACCGCAGGGCGGCGGCGCCCCGTTCGAGCGCCCTGGGATCGAGGGCCGTTCCGCTGGTACCCAGGGCCTGGCGCAGCTCCGCCGCCGTGGCGGGATCGAGATAGAGACGACGCTCGACCGCCTGCCGATCGCCCGATAGAACCAGGAGCGTGGGCGGCGATTTGCTGGCGATGGTGCCGTCGGAGGACGGATCCGACACGGCCGCCTTGTCCCCATTGTCCGCGCTGCCGGGCGCGAGTGTCGGAACGGCCTCGGGCGGTGGTGGCGCCGTCGCGCCCCCCGCCGTCGTGTAGGTCGGCACGGCCTGGGGAGTCGCCGATGTCGCACCTTCGCGGCTGCCGCTGTCGCTGCTGCCGGATACAGACGATCCGGCGGCCGGCTTGAGCGCCGCGGGTGTGGCCGCGATACTTCGTTTGGACGTCTCGAGTCCGGCGAAGGGATCGCGATCCCAGCTTCCGGCCTTGCGGCGCATGGCCTTGCGGCTGCGCAACTCGCCGGCAGCCTTGACGAGCACGTCGGCCTGGGCATCGAGCTTGCGCGCCTGATCGGCGAGCAGGTCGGCCTTGGCTTCGAGCTCCACGCTGCCATCCTGCGGTGACACCGTCGGAGGTGGAATGAGGGGGGCGCCCGCGGGCATCGCGTTCGGGCCGCCTCCGAGGGCACGCAGCTTCGCCTCGGCGGCCGTCAGTTTCTGGGCCAGCGCTTCCGCGTCCGCCATCCGCTCCCGCAGGCGATAGTCGTTGCGGAGGGAGCGGTGGCCGCGCTTGAGCGCAGCGACATCGGCATTGACCCGGGCAAGCTCGGCGCGGAGGCGCTCCACCGTATCCTCGGCGCGGCGGAGAGCGGCGGTGCCGCCCCGGCCGGGCTCGGCCAGCGCTGCCGCCGACGCCAGAAGAATGGCGCCCGCCAGGGCCCCGGTTCCGAGCGTTTTCGCGATACGCCGCATCCGACAACAATCTTAGCAAGGCCTGCGCCAATCTTCTTGCCCGCTGATACCGCGAGGTTAGGCACAAACAAGCTCAGTTTTCTGAGGACGTATTCGCCACGGGCGAGCAGAGCACCAAAGCGTCCGAGAGCCACCGGACTCCAGGGAGCTTCACCACGGAGAGCGCAGAGAGCACAAAGATGGCCGAGTGAGAGGGGGTTCGATGCTAGAGGCTCGAAGCCACCCTTCCCTTCCGACTCTGTGGACTCTGCGCTCCGTGGGAAGAGCCCGGAACCCAAGATGCTCGACGATCTCGCGCTCGGCGAGCGGGGCATGCAGAAGAGCGCCTGACGAACCCGAGCGGATGCGCCCAAGCCGCCGGCTGGACGTCCGCACGTCTCGCGCGAAGCGTGACAATTCCGCCCCTCATGGCACAAAGTCATGGTTGCAACCTTGGTCATGGCGTCCGCCAAGCGAGCCCAGCTCGTCCTTGGCCACGGCGCCGGGCGCGACTCCGAAAGAAAGGTCATTCATGCGAAGAACGAAGAACACCTCGCCACGGGTCGGGTGCTGCATGCTGCCGACGCCCCCGCACCGACAGAGCGGTCCTGCGGCACCACGCACCGAACGCGGGCGCTTCGCTTTGTCCCCCTGGCTTTGCGCATGTCTCCTCCTGACCGGAGGCGCCTGCTCCTCCGGATCGGGCGACGAACCCGGAACCGGCGGACAGGCGGGAAGCAGTACCGGTGGCGCGCCGGCCACGGGAGGCACTACCACTTCTGGCTCGGGTGGCACGGTGGCCACGGGCGGCGCCCCCAGAGGCGGCACGAGCGGCGCGGGTGGAAGCCAAGCGACGGGCGGCACGCCAGGTTCGGGCGGCGCCGGCAGCGGAGGGCACTCTGGCATTGGCGGCAGCGCCACGGGTGGCTCTTCGAGCACGGGCGGAATCCAGGGCTCGGGTGGCACGAACGACACCGGTGGCACATCCGGGAGGGGCGGCCGCTCCGGCACCGGTGGGGACACGAGCACGGGCGGCGCCACGGGTGGCCGCGGCGGCTCGGGCGGCACCGTCGCGGCGGGTGGCACAGCCGGCCGCGCGACGGGCGGAATGACGAGCACGGGGGGCACGCTCGGCACGGGCGGAACCCGGCCGGACGGCGGCAGCCCGGACGCCACCCCGGACGCCGGCAACGACGCGGGCGGTGGCTACATGCCGTGCCCCACGACCGCAGGCACCGCGTGCGCCATCCTGCCGCTCGGCGATTCCATCACCGAGGGCTGTTGCACGGCGCCCATGGGCGGCTATCGCATCGAGCTGTTCCGCCAGGCGATGAAGGACGGCAAGAACATCACCTTCGTCGGATCCTTGTCGAACGGACCGGACACCGTGGACGGCAAGACGTTTCCCAAGAAGCACGAAGGGCACGGCGGCTGGACCATCGACACCGACAGCGGCCATAGCGGTATCTCGGGAACGGTCACCAACAACGCGCTGGCCAACTACAAGCCCCACATCGTGCTGCTGATGATCGGCACGAACGACATCAACGGCAACGTCGACACCGCCAACGCGCCCACGCGGCTCGGCAAGTTGATGGACGACATCCTGTCGCGGGCGCCGGATTCGCTGCTGGTCGTCGCCTCGATCATTCCCTCGAAGAACGACGGCACCAACACGAACTTCCAGAAATACAACGCGGCCATCCCGGGACTGGTGGACACCCGCGCCAAGGCCGGCAAGCACGTGGTCTTCCTGGACAACTACAAAGCCTTCTCCTCGAACGCGAACTACAAGACCGCCCTCCTGGCCGACAACCTGCACCCGAACAGCGCGGGCTACGCCGTGCTCGGACAGGCGTTCTACGGCGTCATCGGCGCGCTCTTGCCCGCGGCACCGTAGCAGCCCGCCGCTTGGCGGCAGACGGCCGGCTTTTCGGCCGTGGCCCGATGTACGATGCCGCGAATGGCGAACGCAAGCTCTCGGCAACGGCTCGTGACCTTCGCCGCTCTCTTCTGGGCAGGCTCCCTGGGTAGCGCGTGTCGCTCCCCCGTGCCCCCCCGGCCGGGCACGCCGGTCGCGTCCTCGTCGGCGGCGAAGGCGACGCCCGTCGCGGTCATGGCGGAGCGCGCGGATGCCGGCGGCAACGAGCCGTCGCCCGACGAGCCCCCTCTGGTCGTCAAGCTGTGCGCAGGACGACCGGGTTGTCGATTCGCGAAAGGGGCGGTCGCCCGGTCTCCTTTCGCTTCCGGGCGTCCGACTCTCTTCCTCGAGCTGACGCTGGCGCGTGACGAGCAAAAAGGCTGCACGCCGCGCGAGCTGTGGATGATCCCGCCGGCCGCTCCCGACCGGCCCCATGTCGCCAAACGCGCGTGCGGCGACGAGCCCATCCTTTCGCGGGTGCCCCCGCCTGCGGCGAAAGCCGCGGCTCGCCGGGTGACCACGGGGCCGGGCTGGGTTTCCGTCGGCGAAGATTTCCAGCCCATGCTTGCCTTCTCGCCGAACGGGCTTTGGTTCGCTAGCTTCGTCCGCGGCGGCATCTTGCTCGGCGACAGCCAGACGGGAAAGCCCCTGGCCTTGGCGCCGTTCGACTACGAGAAGGCAGCGGCGCTCGCCTTCCATCCCGCGAATCGGTACCTCGTCGCGATCGTGGACTTCTCGCTGCTCCTGCTGGCGGTCGACCGCGAAGGCGACGCCGTCCGTCTGCGACGAGCCGGCGTGCTGCCCGAGCCGGTGGAAGGGCTTGGGCTGCTCCCTCCCGCCTTCGATGACAGCGGGCGATTCATGGCGGTGGCGGCCTACCGCACGGCCACCCTCTACGATTGGCGCAAGCGCCGCCCGCTCTGTCGCATCGATCCCGGGTTCGAGTCCGGCTCCTGGGTCATGGGGTTTCACCGGGATCGGCTCTACCTGGTCGAGCCGACCACGGAGCCCTGCAACTGCGACGACTACCGGGGCAGCCGAGCCGCGGCCGCCAGCTTTCGTCTCGGGGGACGCCAGGTGGAAAGGCTCTGGCTGCCCGGCGACGTCGCGCTGCCGCTACACCTCCGGCAAGGAATGGTCGCGTCCCGCGTCGGTCTGTGGGACGCGCGCACCGGCCAGCCGCGCCTGCGCTTCCGTCTGCCGCCCGACACGCGACTGCTCCATGCCTACCGCCTGCGCACGCAAGCGGCTTCGGTCGGCACGCTGGTCAACGCAGACCTCGTGCACAAGGACGACTTTTCTCAGGATCTCGTCGTGCTCGGCGACGACGGCACGCTCCGGAACATGGGCAAGCTGCCGGAGGCTCCCGGCGCCATCGCGGTTCGCCCGCAGGACGACCTGCTCATGTTCTGGGGGACGGACCAGGAGCGGGTGCTTTTCTCCATCCGACTTGCCGATGGCCACGTCGAGCGCGTTCCGTACCAGGAGAAGCTGTGCGTGGACGGAGGGCAGGTCGTGCCCGACCCGCGCTGCCCCGCGGACGGCGCCGAGCTGGAGTCGCCCGCGCTGCAGCACTCGCCCGGCTCCGATCCCGAGCTGCGCATGTACTCCGCCCCGCAGGTTGGCGAGCGCCCACAAGAGGGAGATCTCCGTCTCGACTCCGAGGGCGGCGCTTGGCCGCTCAGGGAGTAGGCCGGCCATCCGCTCGGAACTCCTGGGCCATACCACGGCGCGGGTGACCGAACGCTACGCGCATCTCAAGACCGACTTGTCTGACGCCCGCGAGCTTGGCACTATCGTCGTGTCGTTCTTCCGCGGGGATGGCGGAACTGGTAGACGCGCCAGACTTAGGATCTGGTTTCGAAAGAAGTGGGGGTTCGAGTCCCCCTTCCCGCACGACAACCTCTTGATCGAGACGCCACGACCCGACGCGATTTGCGACGCCCTCGTGTGGGCCCGCTACGACGGCCAGGACCTCCTCGCGTTCGCGCGGCGCGACTACGTCCAGCAGGGCTCGTTCTGGTTGCGCCGCGATTCGCCCCACGTTCGCTGGGACCGCCTGCCTCCAGCCGGGCCGTGACAGCGCGCACGGACGCTGCGCGTGAGCCGAATGCACCGTTGTGACGGCGCCTGCGTCCGGGCAAGATCGCCTCTATGTTGCGCTGGCGGAGAAGCATCCTTCTGCTGGCCGCTGCGACGTTTGCGTGCGGCCGGACCACCACGGGCAGTCGCTCCGCTTCCGACGGCGGCGATGCCGCATTGGCGGACGCAACCGCGGATCTGGCCGGGGCGGCCGATGGAGTCGCGGACCTGGCCTCGCCAGAGCCCCGCGATACGGCCTCGCCGCTTGCCGATCTGTCGTCGCCCGAGGCCAGTTCACCCTTGCCCGATGCGTCCTCTCCCGACCTGCCGACAGCCGACCTCGCGGCGCCGGACGCGGCCGTGCGCGATGCAACGGCCGCCGACACGACGCCGCCGCTCGCGGGCTGCGCGGCTTTGCGGAAGCTGGCGGAGCAGGATCTGCTCCTCAAGGCCCGCAGCAACGAGATCCACTTCGCGCCGGATCTCGGGCATGTCGTGCTGCGCGTGCGCGCCGATGCGTCGGCCGGCACGGACGCGCCCGACCGGCTGGTCCGCGTCGATCTGCCCTCGGGCGCGGTGACCCCCATCGTCGATACCGTGTACGACGCCGAGGCCCTGGGCACACAGGGGGCCTTGCTGCTCTTTGGGACCGGCAGCCAAGGCAAGGACACAGCCGTGTACGACGGCAAGTCCGTGCGCACCCTGACCTCCGCGGACGTCTGCGACCATCAGGCGACGAGAGATGGCAGCCGGCTGTTCGTCCTGCACGACTGCATCGACGAGGCCGTCGGCGACCTCGACGTCATCGACGTGGCCACCGGCCAATCGACCCCGCTCGCCAAGCACGTCCCCCGCGGCAGTCTGGCAGTCTCGCCGGGCGGCGGCTGGGTCGCCTTCGCGACGCGCACCGTGTGGACCGACGAGCCGGTCGACACCCTCAACGTCGCCGACAGCAGCAACGCGACCTACAGCCTCGCATCGCAGCGAGATGCCGTGCACCCCGCCTTCGTCTCCGAGAGCCTGCTCGTATTCCGTACCGCCAAGTGCTCCATGCCCTCGGGAAGCGGCTGCGAGGTCCGCGGCCACGTGCCCGGCACCGGCGACATCTCGTACCTGATCGACACTCGGGATCCAGGTGCGTTCGGCGGCTATGCAATCTCGCCCGACCGGACTCTGCTGCTCACCGCGGAGCCGGCCTCGGCCACCGTGGTCAGCGGTTCGCCGGCGCGTCTCTACGCAGCAAGCATCGACGGCACCGGCCAGCGCCTGCTCGCCTCGAACCTGTTTCCCTACTGGCTCTCGTCCATGGCCGTGCGGGCGTTTGCGTTCGATGCCCGGGGCCAGTACGTCCTCTACGTCTCGTCCGACTCCCCGCACGGCGTGTACGCGGTCGATGTGCTCGGCGGCTCCCCGCGGAACCTGTCGAGCTACGGCACGTTCCAGCTCACGGCGACCGGCGGCAGCGTGGTGCTTTTCGAGCACAACGTGGACAGCAACGGCGGGCGCGTGCGCCTTGCCGAGGTCGCCTCCGGCACGGATCGCCTGTCGTTCGCCACGGGCGGTGACATCTGGATCGCCACCCCGCTCGCAGGCGACCAAGCGCTGCTCTTCGTCGAGCATACGGCCGCGGGCCCATCGCGCCTGCGCTTCCTGTCGTCCGCCTATCCCGACTCGCTCGTGCTCGGCGAATGGCAGGAATCGCTCCTGGCGCGGCAGTACCCGAGCTACGCCGGACCGCAGGGTCTCTACCCCGTCGATCCCACCGGCTGTTTCACCATCGTGGATACCGATCTCGCGCCCGGCCCCGGCACGCGACTGGTGCTGCTGCCCAAGTAGGGCCACGCCCTGTCTCGCTGCGAATCACGGCATGCCGCGCTTTGGCGCGCGCAAGTCCCGGATCGGCGCGGGCGAAGCGCGCGGCCCCGAGGTAGCCCCCGCGACAAGGCTGGCGAGACTCGGACAAATCTGTCCGGGTGCGGTCGTGGCGATCGTCCCGACAACGAGGCAAATCCTGGCGACATCGCCCGTGGCATGCGGGCTGCATCGGTTCGCGGCACGGAGGTCGCCATGAAACCCATGTCACGTTCTGTCCTAGCCATTCTCCCTATCGCATGGTTGCTCGGCTGCTCGGAATCCAGCAGCCTTTCGAGCGGCGAGAGCGGCCGTGGCGACGGCTCCTTCTCGTCCGGAGCGGGCGGCGCGACCCTGAGCACGGGCACGACCACCCCCGTCGCGTCGGGCGCGGGCGGCGCGTCCGCTCCTCCGCCGGTCTACGTGGCCTCGTCCGGCGGCACGAGCGGCAAGACTTCATCGTCGACGACGAGGGGCGCGGGCGGCGCGGGCATGGGCGGCGCCATGGTGATCGGCGCGGGCGGATCGAGCGGACGGGGCGGCGCGACCGCGGTGCCCGGACCACATGACGGGGGCCTGGCGGCCAGGGACGCCAGCGCGCGCGGGGACGCCGGCGGGCTCGGCACGGGGGGCAGCCTCGCAATCGACGGCGGCGACAAGTACGTGCCCGTCGGGACCAATCCCTTCGTGATGACCGCGCACGATCCCTTCTCGACCTTCGCCGCGGACGTCGACACCGCCAGCTACGACATCTTCCGCCGCGACGCCAACCAAGGCCTGCTGCCGGCCCCGGCCAGCGTGCGGCTGGAGGAGTACGTGAACTACTTCTCCTACGACTATCCGGCGCCCAACCCCGACGCGCCCTACCCCTTCCAGATCTCCCTGGCCGCCGCCAACCACGTCTTCGATCGCGGAACGGCGCTTCTGCGCGTCGGCGTGCAGGCCGCCTTCCCGCCACCCTTCGTCAAGAAGCCGACCAATCTCGTCTTCCTCCTCGACGTCTCGGGCAGCATGGGCGATGTCAACAAGCTGCCGCTGGTCAAGACGTTGATTCTGGCCACCCTCGAGCGGCTCGACGACAGCGATCACGTGGCGCTGGTCACCTACTCGGACACGGCCAGGGTCGTGGTGCCCTCCACGTCGATGGAGAAACGCGCCGACATCGAGGCCGCGGTCGCCGGCCTCGTCGCCGGCGGCAGCACCGCCGGGGCCGACGGCATCGGCCTGGCCTACCAGCAAGCCGCGGCGGGGTTTGTCGCCGGCGGCATCAACCACATCGTGATGTGCACCGACGGCGACTTCAACGTCGGCCCCTCGTCGACCAGCGAGCTTCTGAGCCTGATTCGCTCGCAGCGCAGCACGGGCGTGACGCTGACCGTGCTCGGCTTCGGCAGCGGCAACCTGAACGACGCCATGATGGAGCAGATCGCGGACGCGGGGAACGGCATCTACAGCGTCATCATCGACGAGGCCTCGGCCAAGGACTACGCGGCCGAGAAGATCCTCTCCACCATCACGCATGTGGCCAAGGACATGAAGCTCCAGGTCGAGTTCAACCCGGACAAGGTGCTCGCCTATCGCCTGCTCGGCTACGAGGACCGCGCCATCGCCGACACGGGCTTCCGCAACGACGCGGTCGACGCCGGCGAGGTCGGGGCGGGGCATCGGGTCACGGCGCTCTACGAGATGGTGCTGACCGGCGGTACGGTGCCCATGACGGCCGGCGCGCCGGTTCCCGACGACGGCGAGCCGTCCCCTCTGCCGCGCGAGGTGGGCGCGGACGACTTCGTGCTGGTCAAGGTGCGCTACAAGCCGGTCGACGGCACGGACGCCACGCCGGCGATCGAGATCGCGGGATCGCTGCCCACCGTCTTGTTGACCGAGAGCTTCTTGGCCGCCGACGCCGATTTGCAGTGGGCGACCGCGGTGGCCGCGCTGGCCGAGATCCTCAAGACCAGCCCCTACGCCGACCGGAGCTTCCTGCCGACCATCCGCGCCGTCGCGGCCGCGCAGGCCGGGCGGGACGCCGACCGCGCGGAATTCGCCACCTTGCTCGAGAGAATCGCCCCCAAGCTGTAGCGGGCTCGCGCCAAGCCCCCGCGGCCCAGCGGCCAGCGGCAAGCAAGGAAGCTTCATAACCTGCTGCGGTTGCGCTACTGTTGCGCGAGCATCACTCGCGCAACAGTAGTGAGTTCGCCCAACATGAGGTCGCACAGGGACAAGACCGCGGTGGTCGGGCGCACGGGCGGGCTCGCTTGTGCCGCTGCCCTCTTTGTTCCTCTGCTCGCGCCCGCCGAGACCCACGCCGAGGTCAGGCCGCTTGCCGTGGCTCTCGAATACTCCGCCGTCTCCGACTGCCCGGACGTGAGCGATTTCAAGGGAATCGTCCACGGCCGGCTGGGCTACGACCCGTTCCATGAAGCCGCGCCAAGGCGCGTCCTCGTGGAGATCGCGTCCCGCGCCCCCGCTTTTGAAGGGCGCATCGAGTGGCGGGACGCCGAGGGCAACTGGGCCGGCGACCGCACGTTCCCGTCGCGCAGCGCCGACTGCGGCGAGCTCGCGCGCGCCATGGCCTTCGCCCTCGCCTTGCAGATCCAGCTCTCGGCAAGCGCCACGGCGCCTCCGGCCCCGAGCGCCGCCGAGCCTGCGGAACCGAGCGGCACGGCGCAAGTCCAGGCTCCCCCGCCCTCGCCGCCTCCACCCGCCCCGCTCCCGAGCGAGCAGCGTAACCTCCCTGCGCCAAGCCTGGTTGCGGAATCGCCAACCCGCCCTCGCCCCCTGCTCGCCGTCGGGGCCGGCGCGTTGGTTGGATTCGGCGTGGCCTCGAGCGTGGTCCCCTTCGGCCGTGTGTTCGGGAGCATCGCGTGGCCGCACTGGTCCCTGGAGATGGCGGCCGAGGTCGGCTTGCCCACGACAGAGCGACGCGCAGAGGACAGAGCCGGGTTCTCGCAACAGGAGCTGCTCGTGGCTGTCGCCGGCTGTGGGGCGCTGGCACGGTGGAGCGCGTGTTTGCTCGCCAAATGTGGCGCGCTCCGCATCGCTGGCAAGGACGTCGAGGAGCCCGCTTCGCCCTGGGGGCCTCTCTTCGAGACGGGACTCCGTCTGGCCGTGATGCAACCGCTTGGAAGCCGCGTCTATGTGGCCGCACGAGCCGAGGGCTTGCTCCTCGTGACGCGCTGGCGGGTCACTCTCGACGACACCCCCGTTTGGACGTCGTCGCGCTTCGCCGAAACCATCGGGTTGGATGTCGGCGTACGCTTTCCCTAGGACAATGCGCGCGATGATCCGACAGTACCGATCCAGAGAGTGGTCGATGCCCCAGCCGGAGCGCGAATTGCCGACCGCACGTCAATCGCACGAATCGGCGGAGCGGCGCCAAGACCGGGCGCTGCCCCGCGCCGCGAGCTTGCTCCTCCCCCTCGCCGTCATGGTCGTCGTCGTCGGCTGCACGGAAACGTTCAGCGCGGGCTCGAGCCCTCCGCATGGGCTGCTGCCCGTCGACGAACGCAACCCCATCGTGCTCGTCAACGACAGCAACTACGACAACTGGCACGGGGAATACGCGGTGCTGCTCGCGAACAGCGGGGGCCCCGGCCTGGCCGGCATCATCGTCGGCACCAGCCCGAACGCGACCGACATCGACGCGAACGTTGCCGACTGGCGGGATCTGGTGGCGGCGGCGCGGGCCAGCGGGCTACGGAACATCCCGGACCCAATTGCCAGCATCGGCGCCCCCCTGCGGCGCCCCGCGAGCGGCGACATCGATGCAACGGTGGCGAACCGCTCGGAAGGCGCGCTCTTCATCGTCAACGAGTCGGCCCGCCGCAGCCTTGCCTATCGTCCGCTCGTGGTGCAGACGGGAGGCCGCCTGACCGACGTCGCGGACGCCTATCTCGTCGATCCCACGGTCGTGGATCGGGTCTTCATCGTCTCCTCGCTCGGAACCTTGTCGTCTTCGGGCGCCGTGATGGGCCGTCCGAACGGCGAGATGGATCCGTGGGCCGACAGCATCGTCACGGCCCGTTTTCGCTACATCCAGATCAGCGCCTACCACGACCAGATGACCGACGTGCCCGCGGCGCGCCTGTCCGAGCTGCCCCAAAACCCCTTCGGCGACTGGATCGCGGCCAAGCAACCGCGTATCTGGAACGACCTGCTTGCGGCCGACCAGGGCGGCGTCGCGGCCCTGGGCGTTCCGGGCTTCGTGACCGCGGTCGATCGCGTGTCGGCCGTCGGGCCGGTCGCCGCGGGCGCATCGGCCGGGCCCGACCTTCTGCCCAATCCGAACGCGACGGCCTGGCTCGTGACCCAGATTGCCGGCACCGCTGCGAAAGATCGCTTCTGGCAGCTGCTTCTGGATCCCGCCACCTTCGCACCTTGAGCCACATGCAAGCCGAATCCGGCGCCCCGCCGCGGCTCCCAAAGGCTACGACGCGACGGGCTGCCCGCGTGCTGCTACGATTTCGGTGAACAAAGCGCGGGCTCGGGACAATAGATGACTAGGAAGATGGCTGGGTGAATGCATGGGTTATCTGCGTCTCGTCCATTCCGCTTCACCCGCGCCCACGCCGTCGAGCACTTGTCTCGACCTCTTCAAACAAGAGCTCGACTACCTCTTTGCCACGCTGCAACGGCTGGGCGTCGCCCCGGGAGAGATGGAGGATCTTGCGCAGGAGGTGTTCATCGTTCTGCACCGAAACTGGACGAACCTGGACACCAGTCGCCCGCTCCGCCCGTACCTGTTCGGCGTGGCGTTTCGCATCGTTTGCGCCCATCGCCGCCGGCGGGCCCGCGAGATTCCGCACCCGATCCTGGACGCCCCCGACGCCGCGCCGAGCCCGGAGGGAGCGTTGCAGAGCAAGGAATCGATCGCGCTTCTGCTTTCCGCGCTGGAAAGCGTTCCGCTGCTGCGACGGGCGGTCGTCGTCATGCACGACCTCGACGCGGTCCCCATCGTGGACGTCGCACGCACGCTGTCCATAAGTCGCTTCGGCGCCTACTCCAGACTGCGAAAGGGCCGCCGGGAGCTGACCGCGGCCGTGCGGCGGCTGTCGCGCGGAGGAGCCCGCAGATGAGTCCCCACCGGCCGCCCTTCGATCCCGACGTGGCAGCGCTGCTCGAGCGCGGCGGAAGCGTCAAGCCCGTGCCGGATGTCGTGCGCGCGCGCGTTCTCGCCCGTGCGCGCGCCTTCATCGCGGCGGCGGTCACGCCCCATCCCGAGCCGATGCCCGCGCGCTGGCGGCGCATCCTGCCGCTCGCGCTGGCGGCTTCGGTCGCGTTGGCGGTCGGCACGGCGGGCGCGGTCGTTGCTCTGCGCGGTCCAGCGTTGCCGGACCCGCTGCCCGCGCCCCCGGCGCGCCCGGCCCTGGTGCCACCCGTGCGAGTCCCCAAGCCGGCTTCGCCACCGACGGCGCCGGTGGTCGCCGCGCAACCTGGCGCCACGGCGAAGCCCCAGCGCGCCACTCGTCCCGCCTTGGCCCAGGAATCCTACGCGGCCGAGCTGTCCCTGCTGCAGCGTGCGCAAGTGGCGTACGCCGGCCGGGACTTCTCGAGTGCCCTGGCCCTGGTCGCGGCCCATGGCCGGCGGTTTCCGAACGGTCGCCTCGCCGAAGAGCGGGAGGCGCTGCGGGTGCGGTCGCTCGCCGGCGCCGGACGCCGGGACGAGGCCGGGCGCGCCGCCGGCCTGTTCGCGGAACGTTTCCCGCGCAGCGTTTTGCTGCCACGCTTGGCGACACCGCCCTAGAAGGCACGCACGACGAATCCGACGGATTGCCCGGTGGCGCGGCCGGCGCGGCGGTAGGAGAAGAAGCGGCCGCGCGGATCGCAGAAGGTGCAGTCGGCGCTGACGTCGATGTTTTCGGGCGGCACACCGGCGGCTTCGAACTGCAGGCGCTGGAAGCGTCGCAGATCGATGTGCTCCTGCGTTCCCGTCGGCGAGACAATCACGCCGTTGTCCCTGGCCGCGGGCATTGCGGAAGCGAAGGCGGCAACGACCTCGGGGCCGACCGCGAAACAACAAGCACCGATGCAAGGGCCTAGCGCCACGCGCAGGTCGCTTGGCTGGCAGCCGAAATGCGCCCGCATGGTCTGCACGGCCTCGACGGCCATGCCGAGGACCGTGCCGCGCCAGCCCGCGTGCAGGGCCGCGCAGGCCCCCGTGCGCCCGCACGCCACCAGGATGGGGGTGCAATCCGCGACATGGACCGACAGGCCAACGCCGGGCTCGTCGGTTGCCAGACCGTCGGCCGCCTCGGCGGCCACGAGCCCGGGCGCGTCCGTGCCGCGCGCGCGCAGGATGCGCGTGCCGTGAACCTGCGAAACGCGCAGCACGGCGGTCGCCCCCGAGACCGCCAAGAGGCGGCGATGGTTCTCGGCGACGGCCTCGGCCCCATCGCCCCAGCGCCAGCCGAGATTGAGGGAATCGAAGGGCGGGCGGCTCGCGCCGCCGGCCCGCGTGGTGAAACCATGGCGAAAACGCGCAGGGATGATCGGCGAAACCAGCAGCGGCAACTCGCCGCCGTCCGCGCCGCGCGCGATTCGCGTCTCCATCATTGGGCCAGCTCGCGCAACGCCGCGAGCGCGGCCAGGAAGTCCGCCGGCGGCGGACTCGCGAATTGCATCCACTGACCGCTTCGCGGATGGTGAAAGCCCAGCACGCGCGCGTGCAGGGCTTGCCGGCCCAGCTGCTTTCCGATCGCGCGCACATGCCGGTCGCGCGGCGGCCGGCCGTAGGTCGTGTCCCCGAGCAGGGGACAGCCCATGGCCGCGAAATGCACCCGCACCTGGTGCGTGCGCCCGGTTTCCAGCTCGGCCTCGAGGCGCGCGGCTTCGCCGATCTCTTCCAGCACGCGCCAGTTCGTGACCGCGCGCTTGCCGGCCTTGACCTTGATGCTGAACTTCTTGCGGTCGCGCGGATCGCGGCCGTGCAAGGTATCGATCCGGCCGGACGCGCGTGCCGGCCGGCCCACCACCAGCGCTTCGTAGACCCGGCGGACGCGATGGACCTTGAAATCGGCGCCGAGGGCGTTCATGGTGGCGTCGTCTTTGGCCACCACGAGCAGACCCGAGGTGTCCTTGTCGATCCGATGCACGATCCCGGGCCGCAGCTCGCCGCCGATGCCGCGCAGATCCCGGCAGCGAGCCAGAAGCGCGTTGACGAGAGTGCCCGCCGCGTGCCCGGCGGCCGGGTGCACGACCAGCCCGGCCGGCTTGTCCACGACCAGAAGGTGCGCGTCTTCGTACACCACGCGCAGCGGGATGTCCTCCGCAACCAGCTCGACCTGGCGCACGGCCGGCGGCCGCCACGCGATGACATCGCCGGCCCGCACCTTCTGCGACGGCGCGGCGGCGCGGCCGTTCAAGCCGACCGCGCCCTCGGCGATGTGGCGCGCCAGCTGCGTGCGCGACACCGAGCCGATGCAATCCGCGAGCACGAGGTCGAGACGCCGGCCCGCCTGCGCCGCAGCCACGACAAAGCGCCGGGCGACGTCCGACCCGGACGTCGGAGGCGCTGCGCTCGACGACTGCTCGCGCTTCACCAGATCTTGGACTTGATGCCTTGCCCGCGCTGCTTGAGCAGGATGTCGACGAGCGCGCGCTCGAAGAGATTGGTCGCCGCGATCTCGGGCGTGACCCGCGAGCGGAAGTGCTGCCGGCCTTCTTGGATCTCCTCCTTCATCGCATCGAAGAGATTGTCGTTCTGGATGCCGGAGACCAGCTTGGCTTCGTTGTACATCGCCAGGTCCGAGGCAATGGCGCGGGCGAACTGACGCGCCCTTTCCGGCTTGTCGATGATGGGAGGCATGGCCCTAGGCTAACCGATTCCGCGGCCGCGCGCGAATGCGTTTGCAGGTGGCTTCTGCCCTCCCTACACTTCTGGACACATTCATGCGTGCCTTTCCCGCCGCTGCCTTTCTGTTTCTCGCCGCCCCTTCCGCCGCCGCCAGCGACGCCTTCGCGGTCCAGCTGACCGGCGCCAGCGGTACCGTGGGGGACAAAGCCACCGCCAGCGTGACGATCGTTGCCAAGCAGGGCTGGCACTTGAATCACGAGGCGCCACTCACGCTGAAGCTGACGCCGCCGCCTGGGGTCACCGTGGACAAGACCAAGCTCGCACGGGCCGATCTGGCCCTGCTGGGCGCGAGAGAAGCCCGTTTCGACGTCGGCGTCACCCTGGCCGAGCCAGGCAAGAAGTCCATTGCCGCCGAGGCCGGCTTCGTGCTGTGCCGCGCCGATGCCTGCAAGCCGATCAAGGAGAAGTTGACCCTGACCGCCGAGGCTACCGCCGCCCGGATCGCGCCCTCGAAGCGGTCGGGGAAGAAGAAGTGAAGCCGCGCACGAGGGCACGCGCCCGGCGCACGACGGAGGGCGTGAAACTGCCCACGGCCGTCACCACCAGGCCCTCCGGCCTGAGGACCTTCCGGGCGACACGCCGGATCTCGGCCGCGCCGACCCTGGCCACGCGCCGGTAGCGCTCGGCGGGGCTGCGCAGCGGCAGTTCGGCCAGCAGGCTGTCGCCGTACCAGGCACACAGGCCTTCGACGTCGTCAAACCCCGCCTCCAGGTCGCGCGCGTAGCGCCGCTTGGCCTTGGCCTTTTCCCACGGCAGGGCCGGCCGCTCCCGCATCTCGCCCAGGATGGCGAAGATCTCGCCGAGCAGGTCGGGCAGGTTGGCCGCCGCGCAGGCCGCCGTGATCTCGACGAGCGAGGTGTCGCCCAGCGGCTCGAGCGCCGCGTTCACGTGATAGGCAAGCCCCCTGCGATCGCACACGCGATAGTGCAACGGCGTGGCCATGCCGTCGTCGAGCAAGCGCAGCAGGAGCACCAGCGCCGGATAGAGCGGATGCGCGTCGGGAAGACCCCGAAAGAGGATCTGGACCTCGATTTGGGCCGAATCGGTTCGCAGGCAGTGAAACCTCGGTCCGCCGAGCGAGCCGGGAGCAGGCCGGGCTCGTCGGCGCCGGCCCGCGGGCAAGCCGCCGAATGCCTGCCGCGCGCAGGCCAGCACGCGCGCGCCGGCGACGGGGCCGGCCACGGCCAGAACCAGGTTGCGCGCGCCGTAGTAGCGACGGAAATGCGCCAGCACCTCGCGCCGGGAGAAGCGCCGGATGTTGCGTTCGGGCCCGGTGATGGGGAAGCCCAGCGGGTGCCGGCGCCAGGCGTGGGCGCGGCCCACGTCGTCCAGGTTCACCCGCTGTCCGTGCTCGTCGAAGTCGTCTAGGATCTCCTCCAGCACGATCTTGCGCTCGAGATCGATGTCCGAGAAGCGCGGCGCCGCGAAGAGATCGCCGAGAATGCGCAGCACCTCGCCCAGCTCGCGCGGGTGAAAGTGCACCTGGAAAAGCGAGTAGTCGCGGCCGGTTTCGCCGTTGAGCATCCCGCAGCGCTCCTCGATGGCGCGGTTGAGAGCGAACGAGCTGGGAAGACCGGCCGAACCCCGAAACAGCATGTGCTCGACGAAGTGCGACAGCCCATTGCTGCGCGCCGTCTCGTAGCGCGAGCCGGCGCGCGCGTAGAGTGCCGCGGCCGCGCCGTGCAGATGCGAGCACTCGACCATCACCATGCGCAGGCCGTTGCGTAGCCGGGCGGTGCGCACGCGAGCCGGAAAGGGCATGATCTCCACGTCCGGGTTTCCGTGTCGCGCGTGCTTGGGCCCCGCCATGGTCCGGCATTCATACTACACGTCCGCCGCCAGACCGCCGCCGGCGCTTTCTTCGTGGAGGGATTTCTCGGTGATGGCCGTGGCCGGAATGCTAGAAAGCGGCGTGGCCGCCGCCAAGCCGACCATCCGCCTCGTCGTCAACGCCGACGGCTTCGGCGCGTCCGCCGCCCGCACGCACGGCGTGCTGGCGGCCCATCGCGACGGCATCGTGACCAGTACCTCGGTGCTCGGCAACGCGCCCGAACCAGCGGCCGTGGTGGCCGAGCTGGCCGGCGCGCCCCGCCTCGGCACCGGCGTCCTGCTCGTGCTGGCCGGCGGCGCGCCGGCCGCCAAGCCCGACGAAGTGCCCTCGCTGGTGGGAGCGGACGGGTTGTTGCCGTCCCGCGGCCGCGACACCGTGCTGGTATGGGCCAAGGCGGCCCTGCGCGACAACGATCTCGAACGCGAGTTCGAGGCGCAGGTCGCGCGCTGGCAAGGCGCCGGCTTGCGCATCGATCACTTGTGCACCAAGGATCATCTGGGCGCCCTCCCGGCCGTCGCGGCGGCCGCCGAACGGGTAGCGCGCAGACACGGCATCGCCGGCCTGCGCACCTCGGTCGAGAAACCGACCCTAGCCTGGATCGCCGACGTCCGGCGCGGCCTGGCCACGGCGGCCATCGGCGCTCTGACTTGGTACGGCCGCCGCCGCCTGGGCGCGCTTCGCCACAGCCCGCAGACCTGGGGCCACTTCGAGGCGGGTCGGCTCGACGAAATCCGGCTCTTGGAGATCCTCGGGCGCCTGGGCCCCGGCAGCCACGAAATCCTGTGCGCGCCCGATCTCGACCCGACGCCTCCGTCTGCCCGGGCGACGAGCGAAGTGGCGGCTCTCTGCTCGGCTCGGGTGCGCGAGGCAGTCGACCGCCGGCACATCGAGCTCTGCCGCTGGTCGGACCTGTTCTAGCCACCCGTCGCGGTGGCGCGGCCGGGCCTCGCCCACGGCCCGACCGAGCAGGCCTGGAGCCGGAGCGCGGGAAGGTTTGCCTTCCCGGGGTTTGCGTCCCAATGAAAGTCTCTCGCGTCCGGGCTTCGCTGACCGCATAATCAGCATCGGACATGGACCCGCAGCCAGATTTTCGCCCGACGCAGGGCTACTACGATCGCTTCTCGGCCAGCTACGAACGCGAACGGCATCGCGGCTACCACCGTCTGATCGACGATCTCGAGTTGGATCTGGTCCGCCGCTACGGCGCGGGGCGCGACATTCTCGAGGCGGGCTGCGGCACCGGGCTGTTGCTCGTCGAAGCGACGCGCGTCGGCCGCTCGGCCATCGGCCTCGACCTTTCGCGCGGCATGCTGGCGCGCGCCCGCGAACGCGGGCTGACCGTCGTGCAGGCCTCCCTCACGCAGCTGCCGCTGCCCGACGCCTCCGTCGACCTGGCGTACAGCATGAAGGTGCTGGCCCACGTGCTGCCGATCCGGCAGGCCGTCGCCGAGCTCGCCCGCGTGACCCGCCCGGGCGGCCACCTTCTGCTCGAGTTCTACAATCCCCGCTCGCTGCGCTATCTGGCCAAACTGGTGGGCGGCGCCGCGCCCATCGCCGAGGGCACCACGGATCGCGACGTCTACACCCGCTATGACACCATCGGCGAGGCGCGCGGCTACCTGCCCCCGGACGTCGAATTCGTCGCCATGCGCGGGGTACGCGTGGTGACGCCGACCTCGCACGTGTATCGCGTGCCGTTGCTCGCCAACCTGTTCGAGCGCGCCGAGCGACTGGCCTGCGAGCTGCCCGGGTTGCGCAACTTCGGCGGCTTCCTCATCGTGGTCGGACGAAAGCGAATGGCATGAGCACGCGCACGGGGGATATCCTCATCGTCGACGACGAGCGCTCGATGCGCGAGTTCCTCGGTATCTACCTGCGCCGCGAGGGCTATCGCATCGAGACAGCCCAGGGAGCCACGGAAGCCCTGGCCGCCCTCAAGGTCCGCGCCTTCGACGTCGTCGTCACCGATCTGCGTATGCCCGACGGCGACGGCCTCACCATCCTGAACGAGAGCAAACGCCTGCACCCGGACACCGAGGTCGTCGTGGTGACGGCTTTCTCGACCACGGAAACCGCCATCGCCGCCATGAAGGCGGGCGCCCATGACTACCTGACCAAGCCCTTCAAGATCGACGAGGTCTCCCTGGTGATCGAGCGCGCCATGGAGAAACGGCGTCTGGCCCGCGAGAACGTGGCGCTGCGCGACGAGATCAAAGGGCGCTACAAGCTGGATCGGCTGCTCGGCAAGTCGCCGCCCATGCAGCGGGTGTTCGATGTCCTGCGCAAGGTGGCCTCGACGCGAACCAGCGTGCTGCTCATCGGGGAATCGGGCACGGGGAAGGAACTGGCCGCGCGCGCCTTGCACGAGCTGTCACCGCGCACCGACCGGCCCTTCGTCGCCGTCAACTGCGGCGCCATCCCGGAAACCCTGCTCGAATCCGAGTTGTTCGGCCACGTCAAGGGCTCCTTCACCGGCGCCACCACCGACAAGCAAGGCCTCTTCGAGGCCGCCAACTGCGGCACCTTGCTGCTCGACGAAGTCGCCGACCTGCCGGTGGCGATGCAGGTCAAGCTCCTGCGCGTGTTGCAGGAGCGCAAGGTGAAACCGGTCGGCGGCATCAGCGAGCGCGAAGTGGACGTGCGCATCGTGGCCGCCACCAACCGCGACCTCGAGGCGGAGGTGGAAAAGGCCACGTTCCGCCAGGATCTGTTCTACCGCTTGAACGTGATCCAGATACGCCTGCCGCCGCTGCGCGAGCGACGCGAGGACCTGCCCCTGCTCGTCGAGCACTTCGTTCGCAAGTTCTCGGCCGAGCACGGCCGGCCCGTGGTCGGCGCCGCGCCCGAAGTGATGTCGGCCCTCATGGCATATCACTTCCCGGGCAACGTGCGCGAGCTCGAGAACATGATCGAGCGCGCCGTGACCCTGGCCACCTCGGACTATCTGGCCATCGACGCCTTCCCCAACCTCGCCGGGCTGCGCGCGGTCGCGGCCGGCGCGGCCACCGTCGAGCAAATCCCGGACGAGGGGCTGGACCTCGAACACCACCTCGAAGAGTACGAACGCACCCTACTCATCAAGGCGCTCGAAAGAACCAGCGGCAATCGCACGGAGGCTGCGCGCCTGCTGCGCGTGTCGTTCCGTTCCATGCGCTACCGCCTATCGAAGCTCGGCATCACCGGCATCGACGCCGGCCTCGATGCGGGCGATCGTTCCCCCATCCCGGACTCCTAGCCGCCATCGCCATGGCCACGTCCAGCCCAAACACCTCCCGTCCAATCGGTGTCACGCTCGCCGTGCTTGCCGGTTTCGGCTTGCTAGCCACCGCTGTTTCGGTTTGTCTGGCGCGCGCGGAGCGGCTGCGCGCGAGTTGGCCCCCCGAGGCGGACACCTTCTACCTGCCTCCCTCCTCGGCTCTGCGCGCGGCGAGCCTGCGCCACACGGAGCTTCTGGCCGACCTGATCCACGCGCGGGCCAATGTCTATTTCGGTACGCAACTGCACGCGCGGCTGCCGACCAAGTGGCTGGCCAAGTACCTGAACACGGCGATCGACTTGGACCCCAGGTTCCAGCGTTTGTACTTGGCCGGCGCGGCCATGCTCGTCTACAACGGTCAGAAGATCACGCCCGAGATGGTTCTGGCCTCCAATGAGGTGCTCGAACGCGGGCGCAAGGTCTTTCCCTTCGAGTGGGAATTCCCATTCCAGATTGGCTTCAACTACCTGTTCGAGCTGCCGCAAGACGCAGGTGAGGACGATCCGCGGGTGCCCGGCTGGCGCCAGAAAGGCGTCGAGCTGCTGCGCCAGGCCGCCCTTTTCGAGGACGTGCCCTACTACGTGCCCAACGTCGTGGCGCGCATGCTGACCCGGGCCGGGGCCGACGACTTGGCCATCCGCCACCTGGAGCAAGCCTACGCCGTGGCGACCAACCCCGAGGCGCGCGCCCAGATCAAAGGCAGACTGACGATCTTGCGTGGCCGTCGCGCGTCGGAGCAGCTAGAGGAGAACCTGCGGGCCTTCGAGAAGCGCGTCGGCGATCGCGTGCCCGGCTCCCCCGAGGCCTTCGCGCTGGTCGTGGGGCCGCGCACCACCGCCAACGCCGTGCTCGCAGCCCCCCGGGCCGCGCCATCGATCCACGCCACGCCATGAAGCTGGCCTTGCCCGCGGCGGGCACGCTCAAGCCGAACAACGAACACGATCCCCTGCCCTACTACTACCGGCCGCTCCTGGGGTGGCTCTACAGGCGACGTTTGCAGATGGCTCTCGATCTCGTACCCCCTGACGGCGAGCGGGCGCTCGAGGTGGGCGTGGGCAGCGGAATTCTGGTACCCACGCTGACCGCGCGCTTCTCCACCTACACCGGCGCGGATCTGGTGCTGGCCGACGGCCTTGTGCCCTTGGTGGCCCCCGCGTGCCAGGCCCAGTTCGTACGCGCCGATCTCTTGGCCGAGGCCGATCTGCCGGGCGCGGCTTTCGATGTCGTGTTGTGCATCTCGGTGTTGGAGCACATTGCCGACGTGAACGGGGCGGCCGCCGCTCTGGCGCGGGTTCTGGCGAAGGGCGGCACTCTGGTCGCCGGCTATCCCATGGTCAATCGGATCATGGGCGGCTTCTTCCGTACCATCGGTTTCGCCAACATCGAAGACCACCATGTGTCCGCGCCCGCGGCCATCGACCGCGCCTTGCGCCGGGTTCTGCGACGCGTGGGCCGCAAGGCCTTTCCGCCCTTCGCGCCCGTTTCCCTCGCCCTCTACCAGTGCACGGCGTGGGTCAAGGATTGAGCGACCAGGGGCGCGGAGGGACCGTGTAGGGGCGCAGTTCATTGCGCCCCTGCCCCTATCGCCGCTCGACAATCACGAACAGTCGGAATCCGAAAAGGCGGAACACGAACTCGGGCAGAATGCTCTCCAGGGCGAAGAGCGCTTTCCACAGCCCCAGGGGCAGAAGCGGTCGCCGCGACAGGCCGCCGGTCGCCGGATACGCCAAACCGGCGAAGCGCTCGACGCGGGACACGGCAAGCTGCGGGAACATGGCTAGGAACCTGCGCACGTGCTTGCGACAGAAGAGGAGGGTGGGTAGGGCCTGGTTGGAGAGGAAGGGATCCTTTTCTTCGTGGGCGACAGGTGGGGTGACGAGCGGGTCGACCGACATGTCGACCCCCTCCGGGTGAAAGCGCCCGTAGATCACGCGAGAGAGCGGACTGATGTAAGGCTCGACGAGCAGGACGCGGCCCCCGGGTCTGAGCACGCGCACGGCCTCGGCGAAGAAACGCACCGGCGCCGCCACGTGGTGGAGCACGTCGAAAAGCACGAGCGCTCCGATCTCGCCGTCGGCGAAGGGCAGCGCCTCGGCTGCCGCCCGCCGCGCATGCCAGGGGGCTTGCACGATATCGGTGAGGATCATCTCCGGGATGAACTCGGCGGCGAACCCCGGCCCCGACCCCAGCTCGACCCAGGCGCCCAACTCGCGGGGCGGCAAGGCCGAGCACAGCAATTGGTACCAACGCGCGTAGCAGGCGCGCAAGGCCGGATTGGCGTCCCAAGCGCGCCGATGCTCCGCGAAGCGCGCGAGCGTGCTCTCCCGGACGGCGGGGGAAAGCTCCGGCGTTGCGGGGCTAGACATAGCGTAGCTTGCGCGCCGCCACCCCCGACATCTTCAGGAGGAGCCAGCCGTGCTTCCAGCGCGAGATGTTGGTCTCGCCATACACGCGCTCGCGATAGCGCACCGGGATCTCGACGATCTTGAGGTTCAGCTTGGCCGCGCCAAAAATCAGATCGAAGTCGCCGAAGGGATCGAAATCACCAAAAAAGCCGCGGCCTGCCGCAATCCGTTCGTAGTCGTGACGCCACAGCACCTTGGTCCCGCACAGGGTGTCCTTGATGGGCTGCTGGAGCAGATAGGAAAAGAGCTGCGAGAAAGCCATGTTGCCCAGCTTGTTGAAGAAGCGCATCGCGCCCGGATCCATCGGGTAGACGAGCCGCGTGCCCTGCACGTAGTCGCCCAACCCCCGCGCGATCACGTCGTAGAAGACCGGCAGATCCTCCGGGGGCACGGTCAGATCGGCGTCGAGAATCATGAGCACGTCGCCCTTGGCTTTCGCGAAGCCCAGCCGGACGGCGTCGCCCTTGCCCTTGCCTTCCTGCCGGTAGGCGGCAAGCTCGAGCGGGCCGCGATAGGCCCCGATGGCGGCCTGGATGGCGTCCCATGTCCCGTCGCGCGAGCCGCCCTCGACGAAGACGATCTCGGTCTTTGCCCCCATGACCGGCGTGCGGGCGATGGCCGCCGCGATGTTGCCCGCCTCGTTGCGCGCCGGCACGACCACGCTGACCGAAACCTTGCGCGGCCTCGCCGGATTCTCGCGCCGGCGCAGGGCGTAGATGCGGTACATCGACAGGCGCTGCCAGCCCGGCAGCTTGCCCAGGTATCGGTTCAGAAGCGGCGTCAGCCCCGGCACCTGGGCGGGCAGCAACATACGATCCTCGAAGCGCACGATCTCGAGCCCGGTGATGGCGAAGAGGTTCTCGAAATCGCTGTGCGACAACCAGTTCGACGTCGGCGCCGGCAGTTTGAAACCGGCGAGCTCCGCCAGACGCGAGGGCACCTCCCACAGATAGTTGTAGACGACCAGAAAGAGCCGGCCCCGCTCGCTGACATGCTCGCGCAGACAGGCGAGCATGGCGCGAATGTCGGTGACGCTGTGACAAAGGCGATTGCAGATCACGGCATCGAACCGCCGGCCAGGCTCGTAGCCCTCGATCTCCGCGGCCGCGACGGCTAGCTCGGGGTGGCGGCGCCGCGCCTCGTCCGCCACCTCGGCGGGCCAGGCGATGCCGACCCTCTCGGGATTGGGCAGCGCAACCAGAAGCTCGCCCGTACCGCAGCCGACGTCGAGCACGGACGCGTCCTGCGGGATCCAGCGAGCCAGGGTGTCGCGCAGGTCGCGTTCCAGGAAATCGCGCGCCCCCGGATGCGCGGGATGCGCGAAGGCGGCCTTGCGGAAGTGCTCCTGCCATGCTTCCGACAATTCCTGCCCCGGCTTGCGCTTGGCTGACGGCGATTTCATTCCCATGGCCCCGGCGGCGAACGACGCGCCAGATTCGGACCCGATTCTAAAGCTCCATCTCCACCAGCGAGAAGATCTTCTTGAACGGCTGACCCGGCCGCAGCGTCACGCTCTCATTGCGCTCGATCATCAGATCCGCGTTCTTGAAGGTCAGCCGGTGCTTGCCGCAAGGAATCGGGTAGTTCACGAGCGGCGTGATCTTGCCCGTCGGCTTGCCATCGATGCTGACCTCGGCCCAGGGCTTCGAGCTGATCGTGGCGATGCATCCGCCGGTGGCGGCTCCGGCGCCCTTGCCGTGACTCTCGAAGATGTCTTCATCGCTAACGCTGGGCTTGGCCGCCGGCTTCTTCCTCCTCGATCCCGGCAGCGTCTTCGCGGCCTCGAAGATGTCCTCGCCGCCCAAAGACCTGCTCGACCCTTCGCCGCGACGGCTCGCCCCCCTGGGCTTCTCGGAGGCCTTTCCTCTGCCGCTGGCCAGGCCAGAAGCCGCCGGCGACGGCGCCGGGGTTGGCGCGGGCTCTGCGGTCGGCGGTGACGTCACACGCGAAGGCGCGCCAGTCTTGCCGGCGCCAGAGACCGGCACCAGGACAGCGTGCAGGCGCACGGTCCGACCGGGCTCCTGCAGAAACTCCTGCCGCCAGTCCTGGTAGAGCGGGTTGCCCTTTATCTCGATGACGTGCGGCCCGGGGGGAATGCGCGAAGCGAGAAAATTGGTCGTCGCTTGCTTGCCGTGCTCGTCGACGGTGAGCGGTCGGCCGTCGAGCCAGACCAGTCCACCCGAGGGTTGGCTGGTCAACTCGAAGCCCGTGTCCGGCGAGGCCTCGAGTTCGATGTCCATGTGGCCGGCTTGTCCCGCGCTGATCTGGATGACCTGCTCGCGTGTCACGTAGCCGACTCGCGAAACCGTCAAGCGATAGACGCCGGGACGCTTGACGAGCTGGAAGGGCGGGCCGGCCGTGATGAGCACGCCGTCAACCGCCAGACGTGCGTCCGGCGGTCGCACCGAGATCTGCAGCATCCCTGGCCGGGTCATGAAAATGTACGCGCCGGCGCCGCCCACCACCATGAACAGCACGAATGCCACATAGTACTTGAGCCGCGATGGCGGGCGGAGACGGGCTGGGGGATAGAGGTCCACCCCCGAGGCGTATGGCGGCAACACCGGCGCTCCGGGAAACGTTGCTCCGGGAAACGATGGCGCGGGCAGCCCCGGCGGTGGCTGCACGGGCTGCAAGGTCGGATAGGCGGGGGTGCCCAACTGAGAGGGGCTGGAGGAAACGCTAGGCTGGGGCGCAGTTGGCGCGGGGGCGCCGCCGAGCAGAGTCTGGCGAAAGGCCGGCTTGGGCAGATCGAAAGAAACGCGCGCGGGATCTGCCGGGCCATGCACGACCTGGTAGGGGGCGGACCTACGCGGGACGCTTTGCGCCTGCGCGAAAGACGGGAAGGAGCTCGGGGCCGGCAAAGACAGCCCCTCCGCCGAACGGCCCGCTCCCGCGTGCGTCGGCCGCGGGCTCGCCTGCGGCGCCGGGAGCGCGGCAGAGGCCGTCGGTCTGGTGGGCACCTGCGTCTCGAAAGCCTCCCCCATCTCGGCCAGCAAGGCCTCGGACGGCTCCATCGCTACTGTCTTCTCTCCGCCGTCGGCGAGAAAGCTGCCATCGCGCGTCGGATCCAGCGTGGCGGGCTCCTTGTCGAAGATCTGAGTCTCTTTCTCTTCCTCGTCCCAGCCGAATTCCTCGCCGTCTTCCCCGGCCGCCGCGTCGGCCTCGTCCTGTCCATCCACGGCGATCGCCTCCACGTCCTCGATCTCCTCGATCTCCTCCGCGACTTCTTCGGTCACCTGGGCGCGATGCATGTCGCTGGCAAAGACGCGCTTCATCCAGGCCGAGAGATCCTTGCGCGACGAGAACTGGCCGACCGAATGCAGGAAGAGTTGCAGGTCGTCGTGCAGGTCGATGGCGTTCTGGTAGCGATCCTCGACGTTCTTCTCGAGGGCCTTGAGCACGATGCGTTCGAGCTTGTCCGGAATCTCCGAGTTGAACGACGACGGCGGTATGATCTCGACATTGCGGACTTTCTCCAGGGTGGAGAAGTCGCTCTCGCCAATGAACAGTCGCTCGTTCGTCAACATCTCGTAGAGCACGATGCCCAACGCGAAGATGTCGCTGCGCCGATCGATGGGCAGGCCGCGCACCTGCTCGGGCGACATGTAGCCGAACTTGCCCTTGAGAATCCCGGCCTGGGTCTTGGACGCCTTGCCCGCGGCTTTGGCGATGCCGAAGTCGATGAGCTTGACCTCGCCCTCGAAGCCCACCAGCACGTTCTGCGGGGACACGTCGCGGTGGACCAGGTTCAGCTCCCGCCCTTGCATGTCCCGCTTGTTGTGAGCGTAGTCGAGCCCTTCGCAGAGCTGCATGACGAGGTAGCAGACCTGCGGCACGGGCATGACCTGGCCGCTCTTGCGCAGCTCCTCGAAGATGCCGCGCAGGTCGCGGCCATTGACGAATTCGAGGGCGATGAAGTAGCTGTCGTCGACTTTTCCGAGATCGAAGATCTGAGCGATGTTCGCGTGCTGGAGCTGCACTGCGATCTTCGCCTCGTCGATGAACATGGTGATGAATTCCTCGTCCTCGGCGATGGACGGCAGGATGCGCTTGAGCGCTACGATGCGCTCGAAGCCCTCGACCCCGACGGTCTTGGCCTTGAAGACCTCTGCCATGCCCCCGACGTTGATGCGTTCGAGGAGGTAGTACTTGCCGAAGGGGGTTGGTTTGTTCAAGCAGCTTCCGTTGGCAGCGTCGAATGCACAGCGAGTGCCTTTCCGTTATCGACCACGAGGCCACCGCAAGTCAATCTACCCCTCGATCCAGACCCGCGTCATCTTGTCGCCCTTGCGTATCTTGTCGACCACCTCCATGCCCAAGATGACCTGCCCGAACACGGTGTGCTTGCGGTCGAGATGGGGCTGCGGGCTGTGGCAAATGAAGAACTGCGAACCACCCGAGTCGGGCGCCGCCGTCTTGGCCATCGAAAGCGACCCGCGCAGATGCTTCTGACGCTTGCCGCTAAGCTCGTCCTTGATGGTGAACCCCGGACCGCCCGTGCCGGTCCCGAGAGGGCAGCCGCCCTGGATCATGAAATCCTCGATGACGCGATGGAAGGTCAGTCCGTCGTAGTAAGGGCGTTTTTCCTTGTTGCCGGTCTTGGGATCGGTCCATTCCTTGGTGCCTTGGGCCAGACCGACGAAGTTGGCCACCGTGCCCGGTGCGTCGTCCTCGAAGAGCTCCAGGACGATTTCGCCTGCGCTTGTCTCGATATGTGCCTTTTTCATGGTCGTACCTTACCCCGGAAAGGCCCGTGGCAGTAGGGATACGAGCGGGACAACGATCAGAGCCATTGCCCTTCGGGCCAGGCAACTTCTTTGACCCATTTGCCGATAGACCCGACCCAGTGACCCGTCGAGCCACCCGCCCGTATGCCGTTGGCTACCCTGCCTTCCGTGCTAGTGTCGGGTGCGTCGCATGAAGATCTCTCGCCCGCCGCAGGCCCAGTCCCCCGCTTCCTTGCCCAAGACGCCCGGCATCAACGCAGCCAAGGGCAAGGGATTCGCGGCGCACCTGCACCGCGCCGAACGCGCGTCTGCGCCCGCGGCCGGCGGCCCGCAGAAGGCGACAGCGGCCCGCAAAGCCGCCGCGGTCGCGGACATCGGCGCCGAGCTGCAAGCCGGCAAGCTCACGCCCCAGGGCGCCATCGACAAGGTGATCGAGCGCGTCCTCGATCGCCAGCTCGGCAAGACCGCCGCTCCCGCTTTGCGCGCCCAGCTCGCCGCGGCCCTGCGGGAGACTCTGGCCGACGATCCGCTCCTTTCGGCCAAGGTGCGGGCGATGCACCAAGAGTAGCGCTACGACGGCCGGGACACGGCGGCGCGGCGCCGGGCCAGCAGGTCGCGCACCTTGGGCGGCAGGAACAGGCTTTCGGTGTCCATGGTGGCCAGCGCGTCGGCTAGGATCGAGACGCGTTCGGAGGGCGCGGTCTTCTTGTCGATGATCACGCGCCACTGGCCCTTGACCTTGCACAGACCGCCGCCGCCCGTGGGCCCCGAAGCCGCCAGGCTTTCGTATTGCACCTTCACGCCCAGCTGGCCGGCGGCGGTTTCCAGGATCTCGACGATCTGATCTGCTTTCATCGCGGTTGCTTCTCTGTCTTGGGGTGAACGGCCAGGCGGCAATCGATGGGCAACGTAACAACGAAGGTCGTGCCGCTGCCGGGTTTCGATTCGAAAGTAGCTTCGCCTCCATGCGCGAGGACGATGTTCCTGACCACGGTCAGGCCCAGCCCCGTGCCCCGCCCGGCCGGCTTGGTGGTGAAGAACGGGTCGAACACGCGTAGCTGGTCTTCCTCCCGGATGCCCTCGCCGTCGTCGGACACGGCCAACCCGACGCTCGACTTGCCGCTGCGGTAGGTCCGCACCGTGACCGTGCCGCCCGCCTCGCCGAGCGCCTGGGCGGCGTTGCGCACGAGGTTGGTCACGACCTGCATGATGTGGTCGCGCACGGCCTGCACCAGCGGCAGATCGGGGGCAAGCTCGCGTACCAAGGCGGCCTTGGCCTCGTAGAGCGCCGGCTCGCAAAACGAGAGGGCGTGGTCGACCACCTCGTTGAGGCTGACCTCCTCGACATCGCGACCGGAGGGGCGCGCGTAGGTGGTCAGATCGCGCGAGAACCTGTGAATGCGCTCGGCGCCGTCCTGGATCTTGCGCAGTCGCTCGACGTCGATCGGCTCGATGACATTCGCCACGCGCCCCTCGCTGGCCAACGCCGACTTGCGCAGCACCGCCTCGACGCACATTTGGATCGACGTCAGGGGGTTGTTGATCTCGTGCGCCACGCCGGCCGCGACTTGGCCGACCGTGGCCAGCTTCTCCGCGTGCAAGACCTGGCTCTGCAGCGCGCGCAACGTCGTCAGATCGTGACCGGCGGCCAGCACGGCCACCGGCGTGCCGCCCTGACCGCGCACCGGGATCACGCTGAACGCGGCGGCCGCGATGCCGCCGGATGCGGCCGGCAACCGCACCTCGCAGCGCAGGGGCTCCATGTCCCGGGCCACCCCGGCCATGATGTCGGCTAGATCTCGGACCCCCGAGTCCGTCAGCCACTCGGCGAGCCGGCGGCCCAAGCCGTCGGATTCGCCACAGCCAGTGAGCTCGGCCAGGGCGCGATTCCACGCCACGAGATGACCCTCGAGATCGGTCATGGCGATGAGGACATCGGTTTCGTCCATCATCTGGGCGAGGCCGCGGCCCAGGCTCCGGCGCGCGGCCACAAACGGCTTGCGCTGCGCGGTCGATCTCTCCTGCCGCCCGGCCATCAGCTCCGTCTCTTGCGCGAGGCGCCCGTGAGCGCCCACGCCGCGGCGCTGGCCTCGGCCACGACCTGGCGAACGGGCACTCCGGCGCGACCGGCGGCTTTGCGACAGTCCTCGAATTCCGGGGTCGCTCCGAAGATCTCGCCCTCGCGCGCCGCCACCTTCACGCGCACGTATCCGTACGCCGTCTTGACCTTGGCCAGCGAACGAGCCAGCACGGTTCGCTGCATGACCTGCCGCCGTACGCCGATGGTGCTGGAGTTCGCGAAGAACGCCCGCTCGACCTCGGCCAGCACGTTCGGCGGACACAGGGCCGAGATTTCGGTGGCCGGCCGGCTCTTCTTCATCGTGATGGGCGAGAACCACACGTCGAGCGCTCCCGCCGCGAACAGCTCGGCCATGAGCGGCTCGGCGAGCTGCGGATTCATGTCGTCGATGTTCGCCGCGACCAGCACGACCTCGTCCGCGGCCCCGGGCAACGCCCGGCCTACTGGCTGCCCGAGCAACACGCGCAGGACGTTCGGACGGTCGGCATGCTCCCGCGTACCCGCGCCGAACCCTTGGGCGACCAGCCGCAGGGGCGGCGGCCCGCCGAACTCGCGCACCACCATAGCCAGGATGGCCGCGCCGGTCGGCGTGGTCAGCTCGCCTTCGCCCTCGGCCAGCGCCGGCAGGCCGCGCAGAAGCGCCGCCGTCGCCGGCGCGGGCACCGGCATCGGGCCGTGCGCCGTGTGAATCACGCCGCTGCCCAAGACCGGCGGCGTGGACGTGATCGCCGACGGCTCAAGCCACGCCAGGGCGGCCGCCGCGCCCACGATATCCGCGATCGAATCCCAGGCTCCCACCTCGTGGAAAGCCACCTTGTCCAGCGCGACCCCATGCAACGCCGCCTCCTCCTCGGCGATGCGAGCGAAGATCCGCTCCGCCAGTCGCTTGGCCTCCGCACCCAGCGGCGAGCCCCGAAGCAAGCGGCGGATCGCCGCATAGTCGCGATGCTCGTGCGCATGACCGTGACCGTGGCCGTGGTCGTGGCCGTGGCCGTGGCCCTTTCCCGGCCATTCCACTCTGAATCCCAACCCCACGAACGCTCCCCGCTTTCTCTTCTCGAACCCCACCTTCAACCTCTCGATCCCCACCGCTTTCACCGCTTCAAGGACCACCTTCTCCGGCACCCCCGCGTCGACCAGCGCGGCGACGGTCATGTCTCCCGCAATCCCCGAGCAGGGATCGAAGTGCAGGTGCAACCCTTGCGCGATTTTGGACTTCATGCCGCACGCACCCGGTTGAGCAGCGAGGCCATGCGGCCTGCTCCGAAGCCATTGTCGATGTTCACCACCGCCACCCCGGTGGCGCAGGAATTCAGCATGGTCAGCAGCGCCGAAAGCCCCCCTAGCGAGGCCCCGTAGCCCACGCTCGTCGGCACCGCGATCACGGGCCGCGAAAACAGCCCCGCCACGACCGTGGGCAACACCCCGTCCATCCCCGCCACGGCCACCAACACCTCCGCCTTCTCGACGATTTCGCGATGGGCGAGCAAGCGGTGCAGGCCGGACACGCCGACATCGAACACGCGCACCACCTGGTTGCCGTCCAGCTCGGCGGTTGTCGCCGCCTCTTCGGCCACCGGGATGTCGGCGGTTCCCGCCGTGAGCACCGCGATGGGGCCGCGCCCTCGCGTGGGCCCCGGCGCCGGTCCGAGGACGACGATGCGCCCCGCCTCGAGGTAGCGAGCCCCCGGCACCGCCGCCAGGACCTCTTTGGCCACGTCGGGCGCGATCCGCGTGGCCATGACCGTGGCCCCGTCGCGGCCCAGCTCGCGCAGCAAGATGGCGATCTGGGCCGTCGTCTTGCCGGTGCCGAAGACGACCTCGGGAAAACCCGTGCGCAGGTGGCGATGCGTGTCGGCATGCGCGAAGCCGAGCGCGCGAAAGGGCAGCTCGCGCAGTTGCGAAAAAGCATCGTCGAGCGAAAGCGAGCCCTCCTTCACGGCCGCGAGCAGTGTGCGAACATGTTCGGGATCCACACGGCCACCTTAGCACGACCGAGGGTCTTCAAGCCGCACGTCGCTCTTGTTCGAGCACCCGAACCTCATAGATGACGCGCGTGCGCGCGGCGCGATCGTGCAGAGTCTGGCGATCGCGATCCACGAGCGCGAACAGGAAACCAGCGAGCCAGGGCACGGCAACGATGAGATTGGGCACCAGCATGGTGCGCAAAACGACGTCGACGCCGCTGTCCCATATCGGCATCGGGCCGGCGCCCATGGCGCCGATGAGGCGATTCTTGACCTCCACCAGATCGGTCACCACGCCGATCTGCAGGCTGATCATGGCCAGGGCCGCGAGCGGCCCCCAGAACTCGACCGCGAAACGCAAGAGCAAGCCCGGCACGCGCACGCGACGGGTCGTACCCACGACGTGCAGCCCGAGCAGACGCTTGCCCACGGTCTTGCCCCACAACCGGTGCGCAATGACGTAGTAGCTGCCGAAGACCAGCAGCCAGATCTGGGTCGCGGCCTGCTGCGACCACGACAGCGCGGCCGCGACGATCTGCCCGATCGGCGCCAGCAGCATGAGATCGATGGCCAGGGCCACGCCGCGCGGGACGAGCCCGCCCGCGACGCGGGGTTTGGGCCGCAGCGACTCCAGGCGCGAGAGGAGAGCGTCGTAGCTCTCCGGCCGGCGCTGCGGATCGGGGTCCATCATTTCCAAGATCAGCTGGCGCAGCCGCCAGGGCGCGACCTGGTTGGCGATCTGCGGCCGGGGCGCCGTCCGGTGCAGCTCGGCGATGGCCCCGAGGCTGTCGGCCCGGAAGGGCACCTGTCCGGTCAGAAGCTCGTAGAAGGTGACGGCCAGGGCATACACGTCGCCGCGAAAATCCGGCGCCCCGCCGGCCAGTTGCTCGGGCGCCGCGTAGTACGGCGTGCCCGCGAAATGGCCCGGCGCCTGGCCGCCCGAGGTCGCGAGGCCGAAATCCGCCACCTTGATCTCGGAGCGATGCAACGGGGCCACCACGTCGCCCAGAAGCAGGTTCGACGGTTTCACGTCGCGGTGGATCATGCCGCGACTGTGGGCCACGGCCAAAGCGCGCGCCGTCTGGATGACGTACTCGAGCGCGTCGCCCCAGGGCAGTGGGCCGTGCTTCTCGAGCCATTCGCCCAGGGTCTTGCCGCGCACGTACTCCATCACGAAGTAGGAGGCGCCCTCGTACTGACCGATGTAGTAGATGGTGACGACGTTCGGGTGCTGCAGACGGGCCTGCGCGCGCGCCTCGTCCACCATGCGCGCCACCAGCTCGGGATTGCTGGCCAGCTCGCCGCGCAAGAGCTTGAGCGCAACCGGCCGGTCGAGCGACAGATCGTGCGCCAGGTAGACCCGGCCCATGCCCCCTTCGCCGAGCAAGCCCCGGATCTCGAAGTGGTCGATGTGGCGGCCGATGAGCGGATCGCCGCCGGCCTTCTCGGGCTGCACCGGCGGACGGTCGGCATCGTACGCCGTGGCCGCGAACTCCCGTCCGGCGCGCTGCACCTCGCTGACCGTCTTGACCTCCGTCCAGACCATCGCCTGGTCAGCATAGTGCCGCCGGCCGTCCTAGTGGGCAAATTCCGTGGCGGCCTCGGCCAAGGTCAGGAATCTGGCGCCGGCCGCTTGGGCTTCGCCCAAGGTGCGCTCGAGCGCCGCGCGCTTGCGCGCAAGCGGCACGCGCAGATCCGGCTGGCGACGCGCCAGCGCGGCCAAGATGCCGTCGGCCTCGCCATCCGCGAGATCGATGCCGTGCAGCTCGAGGTTGAAGTGCTTGGTACCGAGGGCCGAGGCCGCCAGGCGGCGACGCAGCCATTCGGGCGAGATGACCAGGGTCGTGCCGATGACGTGCAGGCGCAGCCCGGGCGTCACCGTGATCGGCAGCTCGACGATGGGCAGGTCGCCGCGACGATAGGGCGCCCCCGCCGCCGGGCGATAGGGCGCGCAGGGCGCCCCCAGCACCCTGGCGCTGCCCAGGATGCTGCTCGATTTGCGGCCGGAGAGGCGCATGGCGGCCATCACCGCCGCCTTGGCCAGGTAATAGGGAATTGCCGGGAAAGTGGACGAATCGTAGCGGTAGCCGCGCTCGCACAGCAGATCGATGAGCCCGGCCGAGATCTCGTAGCCGGGGGCGCGGAAACCTACCGGAGCGCGCCCGGCCACCGCGGCGATGGCGGCATGGGCGCGGTCGATCTCGGCCGCCATCTCCTCGCGCGGCCGGCGCACCAGATCGTAGAGGTGCGAATAGGAATGGCTGGCGATCTCGTGACCAGCCTTGGCCAGGTCAGCGAGGATGCGCGCCCCTTCCGCGTCCTCCTCGAGATCGCGGCCCACCGCGAACAGCGTCGCCCGGATGCCGTGCTTGGCGAAGAGCTCGCCCAGGCGCGGCAAGGCCCGCCGCAGGATCGCGAAGCGCGCCTCCCCGTCCGGGACCTCGTCCAGCGCGTGAATGCGGTGGTAGCACGCGATGGCGTCGAGATCGACCGAAACCGAAACCAGGGGAGCGGGCACCGATGGATCGTAGTCGGCCCGAGGACCAAGCTCAAGCTCGGCGAGAGGAAGCACGGAGGCTCGGGGCGAGCGCACCGGCAGAGCTCTCGCCTGGTTTCTCGTGCGCGAGTCGTTCAGGAAGCCGCCTGCTGCGGCAGCAGAATCGCAAAACGCGTGCCGCCGCCGGGCGGGCAGTCGACCTCGATGCGCCCGCCGTGCTCGCTGACGATCTGCTGGACCAAGGCCAGGCCCAAGCCGGTGCCTTTGTGCTTGGTGGAGAAGAACGGCTCGAATATCTGCGCCAGATTCTCGGGTGCGATTCCCGGCCCGTTGTCGGCGAACACGAGGCGGATTGCGCCTTCGGGGGCCCGGCCCAGCGCGACTTGCAGGTGGCCGCCCTCCGCCATCGCCTCCTTGGCGTTGCGCACGAGATTGTGGAGCGCCTGGCGTAGCTGGCTCTCGTCAGCCACCACCTCGGGCAGGCCGGGCTCCTTCGTGACGTCCCAGGTGATCTTGGCCAGGGCCAGCTCGCTGCCGGAGAACTCCAGGACCGAGGCGGTGAGAGCGCCCAGATCCAGCTTCTCCAGCTTCGGCTTGGGCAAACGCACGAAACGCAGATAGGTCTCCGTAATCTCGCTCAGGCGATCGACCTCCTTGCTGATCGACTTGACCAGCTTGCGCGCCTCCTCGTCGCCGCCGACCTCGTCGTTGAGCAGCTCGACGTTGAGCCCCAACGAAGCCAGCGGGTTGCGGATCTCGTGCGTGATGTGCGCGGCCATGCGGCCCACCGTGGCCAGCCGCTCGGAGCGAATCAAGCGATGCTCGCGCTCCTCGATGGCGGCAGCCATGGCGTCGAACTCGCGCGCCAGATCGCCGATCTCGTCGCGCGAGGCGATGTTGGTGCGACGGGCGTAGTCGCCGCCCGCGATCTGCCGGGCGTGCTCGCGCAGGGCGCGCAGCGGGCGCAAGGTGCGCATCATGACCAGGGCCGCGCCCACCGCCAGAAGGAGCCCGAGCCCGCTCAGGGCCAGCGCCACTTCCGCCGCGCGGCGCTCGCCGTCGGCGAGCTGCTCGGCAACCAGCTTGCCCTGAGCGCGGAGGTTGTTCTTCAAGCCGTGAAACCTGCTGAGCAGATTGGCTAGGCTGCGATCCGCCTCGATACCGTCGCCGGCGGCCAGCTCGCTGCTGCCCAGGGTCGCGGCCGCGCCGACCACGCGCGCGTCGAGATCCATGATGTCGCGCCGGTAGTTGCCGAACTCGTCGCGCCGGGAGAGATTCGCCCCCTCCTTGAAGTAGCGATCGATGGCGTCGAGCGCGTCGCGCAGATTCTGCCGGGCCGATACGATACCGTTCTGCGCGACCACACGGCTGGTCAGTCCGAGCGTCGCTCCCGTACCCTCGGCTGCGCGCATCTTGGCGAAATCCTCCAGCGAACGTAGCGAGGCATCGACCGCGACCTGGACCTCCAGGCGGTGCTGATTGGCGGCCAACTCCTGACGGCCCCGCCGCAGGTAGAACAGGGTAAACAGGCTGCTCGCGGCCAACATGACGAGGAGGACCGCGTACGCAATGAGGATTTTTGCCGATACGCCGAGGCGCATGCCCTGGCTACGCTAGCACAGGCACGCCGCGCCAGAGCGGGTTCTCCCCGGAAAAAACCGCGTCCGCATTGACAATGACAAGACGCTGGGAAAACATCGGGCTTCGCCATGGGAAACACCTCGCTCCGGGGCTCTTTGGTAGTCGCGCTCGGTCTTCTCGCCGGCTGGTTCGGCCCAACCCGACAAAGCTGGGCGGGCGACGCGACCATCTCGGTCCTCGGCCTCGAGCCCGCGGCGGGCGCCCCCGAGGCCGTGGCCAACTCCATCACCGAGGCCCTCCGGCAACGTGCGACGTCCGCCTCTGGCTTCCGCCTTGTGGCGGGCCGGGATCTCGTCGAAGTCAAACTGGTGTTCAGCTGCCCGGACGAGGCGCCGCCCTGCATGACCCAGGCGGCCCAGAGCATCGGCGCCTCCAAGCTCGTCTTCGGCAGCCTCCAGCCCGTAGGCACGGACGCCTATCTCGTGACCCTCAAGCTGCTCGACGCCGGTCGCGGCGTAGTCGAGGGCTGGACCTCGGAGCAGATCACCAAGGCGCAGGCCACGCCGGTGGCCTTGCGCATGCCGGCACAGCGATGGTTCGCGGCACTGACCGGGGACAAGACTTCCGCCACCGTCAAGGTTGCGGGCGGCGTGGTCGGCGCGAACGTCTGGCTCGACGGCACCCCCATGGGCCTGCTTGGCAAAGACGGCCTCACGTTGTCGGGTGTCGCGCCCGGCAGTCACGAGGTCGTGGTGAGCAAGGCCGGCTACGAGAAGTACGAACGCAAGTTCACGGTGGCCGCCGGCGCAACCGAGCAGGTGACGGTCGATTTGAAGGCGATCGCGGGCGCAGGAGAAGGCGCGGCCGGAGCCCCGGCCGTCCCCGCCGATCAGACAATCCCGCAGCTCGCCCAGCCCGACAGCCAACCTCCTGTCGTGGCCCCAAACCAAGGCTTCCGCGTCGCGGCCTGGGCGGTGCTGGGCTTGGGCCTGGTGGGCGTGGGCCTCGGGGCCTACTCCAGCTACCAGGTCAGCGAGGTCAACAGCAATCTCGATCCCTATCGCCGCTACCCTTGTGCCGCAGGGGGCGCGCCGACCTGCAGTGCCGACGGCCAGACCAATCGCGGGGAGCTTACGCCCACGGAACAGAAATACGTCAGCGATCAGCAGAGCACCGGTGACGGCTACGCGAAACTGCAGTGGGTCGGCTATGGCTTGGGCGGCGCCCTCATCTTGACCTCGACGGTCTTCTTCTATCACGGCTACTTCGCCGTTCCTCCGGCCACGACGGCGGCACAGAAACGCGGCAGTCTCCTCGTGATGCCCAGCTTCGGTCCGGGCAGCGCGGGCGCCACGGCCTACCTGCGCTTCTAGCGCTCCATGAGCAGGCGCACGAGCACGGTCGCCAGTACGCCCCACGCCGCCGTGGCAATGGGCCAGTAGCGGCCGGCTCGCCGCCGCACGCGCGAAAACGTGCGCAGCCCGAGCCCCACGTTCACGGTCGAGAGCACGAGCAAGAACGCCATCCACAGCATGCTCGAGTGGCTGTACCGCTGCGGCGACAGCGCATAGGCCAGCGCCCCCACGAGAAACAGAGACCCCAAGGCGGACTTGCCGACGGCCCACCTGAGCGCCTTGGCGCGTAGCTGCGCCGCACGCACCTGGCGCAACGCTCGCGTGCTGGACACGCCGGGATTCTGCGGTGCCCCGTCGAGACGATCCTGGCTCATGCTGCGGCCCCTACCCTAGCCCCAACGGCGGTCACGTAGTGGAAAAACAGGGAGGAACCGAGGAACCGAGACGGACGGGGATGCCGAAATGCCAAGGACTTTCCGGCTCCGTTCCTCCGCCTTCGACGGACCGGCATCGACCCTGGCCCTTGTCCGCGCCACATGCACGGAGAACGTGGGTTTCGGGCTAGAATGTCGCCGCCATGAGTGCCACGACCTTTCTGGTGCTGGACATCGAGACGATTCCGGACGCCGAGCTGTACACACCGGCCCAGCCCGCTCCAGGCACGGAGCGGACCTTCCCGCCCATCTATGCGTGCAAGCCGGTCGTCATCGGCGTCATGTGGCTCGACGAGAACCTCTTGTGCAAGAAGGCCGGCACCATCGGCGAGGGCAAGGACGAAGGCGCGATGCTGGCCGACTTCGCCGAGTTCATGGCGAAACACGAGCCCACCTTGGTCACCTGGAACGGCCGCGGCTTCGACCTGCCGGTCTTGATGATGCGCAGTCTGCGCTACGGCGTGTCCGCGCCCTGGTACTACCGCAAGACCGCGTACCGCTATCGCTACAGCACCGAACGGCACATCGATCTGTGCGACGTGCTGGCCGATCACGGCGCCACGCGCATGACCTCGCTGCATGGCGCGGCCCGTTTGATCGGCTTGCCGGGCAAGGAGGGCGTCGACGGCAGCCAGGTCGAGGCCCTGTACCGCACCGGCCAGATGGAAGTCCTGCGCGGCTACTGCTTGTCCGACGTGGCGCAGACGGCGTTCCTGTTCTTGCGCTACCGTCTCCTCGCCGGCCTGCTCGATCGCGCGGCCTACGCCGGCGCCGCCAACGGTCTGCTCGCGACCATCGCCGCCGACGCGCGCCTGGCCACGTTGGCCGCCCACGTCGACCGAGCGCGGCTGCTGCTGGAGTAGGCAGCGCCCGGCATGCGCGTCCTGCTCATCACGCCGCCCATGGTGCAGTTCAACACGGCCTACCCGGCCGTGCCCATGCTGGCGGCGTTTCTGCGCCAGCACGGACACGAGGTCGCCCAGGAAGACCTGTCCCTCGGGCTGGCGCTGCGGCTTTTCTCGCCGGCCGGCGTGGACGCCGTGCTGAGCGCTCTGCGCCGCAAGTACGCGAGTCGTCGTCGGCCGGCTTCGGTACGCCACCTTTTGAACCACGGCGCCGCGGTTCGCGCCGGCATCGCAGAAGCCGTCGCCTTCCTGCAAGGCCGTGCGCCCGCATCCGCGGCGCGCCTCGCGGCGCCGGCCGACCTACCGGAGGGTCCTCGCTTTGCCGCCATGCGGGGGCTCTGCGACGGACAAGCGCAGGAAGTCGTGGCTCGCCACCGCGCCAGCTTGTTTCTCGACGAGATCGCGGACGGGGTTCGCGATGGCCTCGACGCGCGCTTCGCCCTGGCTCGCTACGCCGAGCGCCTGGCCGCGGACGCCGCCAGCTACGCGCCGCTGGCCCGCGACCTGGCCAGGAACCCGACGCTTGTGGATCGCTGGATCGACGATCTGGCCGATACGGCCTTGCGGAAGCACCGGCCGACCGTCGTGGGTTTCACGGTGCCCTTTCCCGGCGCGCTCTTCGGTGCGCTGCGCATCGCCCGGCGGATCAAGACGAATAGGCCGAGCGTCGTCACGGTGCTCGGCGGCGGCTACGTCAACACCGAGCTGCGCGCGCTCGACGAGCCGCGTCTCTTCGACTGCTTCGACTACGTGACCTACGACGACGGCGAGATCCCGCTTCTGCGCATCGTGGAGCGGCATGCGGGCGCGCAGCCCGCGCCGGCGCTGGTGCGCACCCGGGTTCGCCGCGAGGGCAAGGTGCTGTTCCACGACGACGCCACGGCGCCCGTCCTGCGCCACCGCGAGCGGCCTGCGCCCGATCTGCGGCCCGTGGGCCGCGCCGGCTACGTCGCGATGGCCGAGAGCCCCAACCCCATGCATCGCCTGTGGTCCGAGCGCCCCTGGCTCAAGCTCCAGCTCGCACACGGCTGCTACTGGCACCGTTGTGCCTTCTGCGACACCTCGCTCGACTACATCCGACGTTACGATCCGGCGGACGCGGCGACCGTCGTCGCCTGGATGGAGCGCGCCCGGGCGGACACCGGACTTTGCGGTTTCCACTTCGTCGACGAAGCGGCGCCCCCGGCCCTGCTCGGCAATCTGGCGCGCTTGCTCATCGAGCGCGACCTGACCGTCGAGTGGTGGGCCAACATCCGCCTGGAGAAGCAGTTCACCCCGGCCCTGGCGCGGCTTCTGCGACGTTCGGGTTGCCTGGCCGTGACCGCGGGTCTCGAATGCGCTCACGATCGTCTGCTCGGGCTCATGGACAAGGGCATCACCACCGGACAAGCCGCCGAGGTCACGCGCGCCCTGGCCGAGGCCGGCCTCCTGGTGCACGCCTATCTCATGTACGGCTACCCGACCCAAACCGCGCAGGAGATCATCGACGGCCTGGACTTCGTCCGCCGCCTTTTCGCGCGCGGCCACCTGCACTCGGCCTACTGGCACCGCTTCGCGCTCACGCTGCACGCCCCCGCGTTTCGCGCCAGGCGAAAACTACGGCTGCGCATCCTCGACGACCGCCAAGCCGTCTTCGCGCGCAACGAGGTGCCATTCGTCGAGCTCGGCCGGCGCGATCCCGGCAGATACGGCGCGGGCCTGCGGCGCGCCATCTACAACTTCATGCACGGCGTGGGACTCGAGGCCGACGTGCGCACCTGGTTCGACTTCCCCGTGCCGCGGCCACGCCCAGGCGTCTAGCCGGGAACGACGATCCGGGGTAGCTTTGCGCCACCCGACATGCCAAGGCCTTTCGTATCACCCGACGCACGCACCCACTTCGCCCCCGACTGTCCGGTCACCATCGCGCACACACGGTTGGAACTCGCGCCCGATCTCGCGGCGCGCAGCTTGCGCGGCCGTGTGACACTGTCGCTGCAGAGCCGGCGCGACGATCTCGGCGCCGTCGAGCTGGACGCCGTGGACATGACGTTTGCGGACGTCACCGTGGACCAGGTGGCGGCGGCCACCGCCTACGACGGCAAGCGGCTTCGGGTCGAGCTGCCCCGCGCCTACCAGCGCGGTGAGAAGCTCACCCTCTACATCGCCTACCATTGCAGGCCGGTGCGCGGGCTCTACTTCGTGGGGCCCGACGAGGCGCACCCCGAACGCCCTCTCGAGTGCTGGACACAGGGCCAGGACGAGGACTCCCGCTTCTACTTCCCCTGCATGGACGCGCCGCTGGTGAAATCCACCAGCGAAGTGCTGTGCACGGCCCCGACCGGGGTCTTCGTGCTCTCGAACGGCGATCTGCGCGAGCGGCGCGATCTAGGCGACGGTCGCACCCTCTGGCACTACGGCCTCGACTTTCCCCACTCCCCCTACTTGGTCACCCTGGTGTGCGGACCATTCGCCGAGATCAAGACCCGCGCCCCCGAAACCGGCGTCGAGGTCTACTACTACGGACCCAAGGGCCGCGAGGCCGACATCGAACGCACGCTTCGGGCCACGCCCGCCATCATCGACTTCTTCTCGAAGACCATCGGCGTGCGCTATCCCTTCGCGCGCTACAGCCAGATCTTCGTTTCCGATTTCATATTCGGCGGCATGGAGAACACGACCGCCACCACGCTCACCGGCGAGGCCATCCTCGACGAGCGCGCGGCCCTCGACCACGACGTCGACTACCTCGTGGCGCACGAGTTGGCGCATCAGTGGTGGGGGGATCTCGTCACCTGCCGGGAATGGCCCGAGGCCTGGCTCAACGAGGGCTTCGCCACCTACTTCGAGTACGTCTGGCGCACCCATTCGCGCAGCCGGGACGAAGCCGACATCGATCTGTTGGGCGACATGGACGGCTACCTCGACGAGGCCGGCGAGTACCAGCGCCCCATCGTGTGCCGCCAGTTCGAAGAGCCCATCGACCTCTTCGACCGCCACCTCTACGAAAAGGGCGGGCGCGTGCTGCACATGCTCCGGCACGAGCTGGGCGATGCGGTCTTCTGGCGCGCCATCCGGCTCTATGCCGAGCGCCACGCGCGTGGCTCGGTCGAGACGCGCGATTTGGCGCGCACCGTCGAGGATGCATCCGGTCGCAATCTCGATCGCTTCTTCCACCAGTGGACGCAATACGCCGGCCACCCGGAGCTCGAATGCACCTGGCAGTGGGACGCCGACAAGCGTACGGGCTCGCTGCGCGTGGAGCAGAAACAAGAGGGTGACAAGCTCTACGACTTCAACACCGGCTTGCGCCTCGAAGTCGCCGGCCGCGAGCGCGACGTTCCCCTGCACATCACCTTGCGCAGCCACACCTTCGACGTGCGCCTCGACGAGGCGCCGACGCAGGTGGTGTTCGATCCCGGCGACGTCCTGCTCAAGACCGTGAAGTTCGACAAGCCCCGGCCGCTGTGGGTGCGCCAGCTGGCCGTGGCCAGCCTGGCCATCGACCGGGTGCTGGCCGCGCGTGCCCTGGCCGACAAGCCCGACGGGCCCGCCGTGGCGGCGTTGCGGCAGGCGCTCGAAACCGACGCCTTCTGGGCCGTGCGCGCCGCCGCCGCCACCGCGCTGGGCAAGACGCGACGCCAGGATGCCCTTTCGGCGCTGCTGGCCGCCCGCGGGCAAGAGCAGCCCAAGGTGCGACGAGCCGTAGCCGCCGCGCTCGGCGAGTTCCGTATCGACTACGAGCCAGGCAACGCCCGCGCCGCCGAGCTACTCGCGGCTTGGGTGCGCGACGGCGATCCGAGCTGCTTCGTCGAGGCGAACGCGGCACTGGCGCTCGGCCGCGTGCGCTCCCCGCGCGCGGTCGAAGTCCTCGGGCCCGTGCTCGAGCGGCGCAGCTACATGGACACGATTCGGGCGCGCGCGCTCGAAGGTCTGGGGGTCTGTGGCGACGCGGCGGCCTATCCCGTCATCGAGACCGCGATCTCTCGGACCGCCACTTTCCAATCCCGACGTGCGGCCGTCACGGCCCTCGGCCGGCTGGCCGAAGGCACGGCCAACGCCAGGCGCGCGCGCGAGCGTCTGGAGGCCTGTCTCTCGGATAGCGATTTCCGTGTGCGCATGGACGCCGCGTCTGCCTTGGTCGAGATTGGCGACGCCCGCGCCATCCCGGCCATCGAACGCGCCCTGGCCGGCGAGCTCGACGGCCGCGCCAGACGCCGCTTCCGCAACGCCATCACGCAGCTACGCGAGAAGGGCGACGCCGGCGAGAAGCTGCGCAAGCTCGGCGAGGAAGTCGAGCGTCTGCGCGGCGAGTCCGCGCGCTTGCGCGAGCGCTTGGAGAAGCTCGAGGCGAAAGCTCCCGACCCCAGCGCGCCGCCGGCTCCCGCGCCCGCGGCCGCCAAGCGCCCGCGCCCCGGCAGCCACCGCCCCGGCCGCAAGCCCCTGGTGCCGCGCCGGCGGTGATCCCCTCACCCGCCTCGCTGCGCTCGGCTCCCTCTCCCCGCCGCGCGGGGAGAGGGTTGGGGTGAGGGGCCCGCTCTCACGCCGTATGGGGACGGATGAGGACGGGCGCGGGCGTGACTGCGCCCATCATCGTGCCCTTGAGATCGGGCAGCTCGGTCAGGACCAGCGGCAAGAGATCGTCCATGCGCTTGACGTAGATGATCTCCAGCTCCTTGCGCGGCTGCTCGGGGATGTCGATCACGTCCTTGCCGTTGCGCTCGGGCATGATGACCCGTTTGATGCCCGCGCGGTGGGCGGCCAGGAACTTCTCCTTGATGCCGCCCACGGGAAGGATGAGCCCGCGCAAAGTGATCTCGCCGGTCATGGCCACGTCGGAGCGCACCGGTTTGCCGGTCAAGAGCGACACCATCGCGGCGAACATGGTGACGCCCGCCGAGGGACCGTCCTTGGGAATGGCGCCCGCCGGGATGTGCAGGTGGATGTCGCTCTTCTCGAGGAACCCGTCTTCCAGACCCAGCCACCGGCTGTGCGCGCGAATGAAGGACAGGGCGGCCTGGGCCGATTCCTTCATCACGTCGCCGAGCTGGCCGGTGAGCACCAGATTGCCCTTGCCGTGCATGCGCGTGGCTTCGATGAACAAGATGTCCCCGCCCACCGGCGTCCACGCCAGGCCGGTGGCCACGCCCGCTTCCGCCGTGCGCTCCGCCACCTCGGGCAGGAACTTCTGCGGCCCCAGGAACTCGGGTATGCGCGCCAGAGTGAGGACCTCCTTGGGTTTGGCCTTCTCCTCGGCCACCAGCACGGCGACCGCGCGGATGACGTTGGCGATCTCTCGCTCGAGATTGCGCACGCCCGCCTCGCGGGTGTAGCTGTCGATGATCTCGCCCACGGCTGCGTCTTCGAAAGCCAACCGCTCGTCGGTCAGGCCGTGCTCCTCGACCTGTTTCTTGATGAGGAACTGCTTGGCGATGTTCAGCTTCTCCTCGCGGGTGTAGCCTGGGATCTCCAGGACCTCGAGGCGGTCGCGCAAGGCCGGAGGCACGGGGTCGAGGATGTTGGCCGTGGCGATGAACATGACCTTCGAGAGGTCGAACGGCACTTCCAGGTAGTGGTCCGAGAAGGCATGGTTCTGTTCGGGATCGAGCACTTCCAGCAAGGCGGCGGCCGGATCGCCGCGGAAGTCGTGGCCGAGCTTGTCGATCTCGTCGAGCATGAAGATGGGGTTGTTCGAGCCGACCTTCTTCATGCCCTGGATGATGCGGCCCGGGAGCGAGCCGACGTAGGTGCGCCGGTGCCCGCGGATCTCGGCCTCGTCGCGCACGCCGCCGAGGGAGATGCGCATGAACTTGCGGCCCATGGCGCGCGCGATCGACTTGCCGAGCGAGGTCTTGCCCACGCCGGGCGGCCCGACCAGGCAGAGAATCGGCCCTTTCTTGTCGGTCTTGAGCTTGCGCACCGCCAGGTACTCGAGAATGCGCTTCTTGACCTTCTCGAGATCGTAGTGGTCGGCGTTCAGGATGTCGCGCGCCGCCGGGATGTCGAGCTTGTCTTCCGTGGCGACGGACCAAGGCAGCTCGACCAGCCATTCCAGATAGGTCCGCGTGACCGTGTACTCGGCCGACGACGGCTGCATGACCTTGAGGCGATCGAGCTGCTTGAGCGCGACCTTCTCGCTGTCGGCTGGCAGCTTGGCCGCGGCGATCTTCTCGCGAAAGTCGTCGAGGTCGCCGCCGCTCTCGTCTATCTCGCCCAACTCTTCCTTGATGGCCTTGAGCTGCTGCCGCAGCACGTACTCGCGCTGGTTGCGCCCCATTTCCTCCTGCACCTGGGTGTTGATTTTCTCGCGCACCTTCAGCACTTCGTGCTGGCGCGAAAGGAACTGCAACACGCGGCGCAGACGCGCCTTGAGATCGAAGATCTCGAGGATCTCCTGCTTCTCGTCGACCTGCACGTCCAGATTCGAGGTAATCAGATCCGCGAGCTGGCCCGGCTCGCTCACGCTGTCGAGCAGCGCCGAGGCCTCTTTGGGCAACTCGGGCATCAGCTTGATGACCCGCTTGGCAACGTCCTTGACGTTGCTGACCAGGGGGCCGATGTCGGGCAAGGCGGCCGGAGCGTCGGGCAGCACGTGGATCTTCGCGGTCATGTAGGGATCCTGCGCGGCTAGCTCGAGCAGGCGCACGCGCGCCACGCCTTGCAGGATGACCGAGAAGCTGTCCTTGGCCAGCTTGATGACCTTCAGGATGCGCGCCGCACAGCCCACCGTATAGAGATCCGCCGGCCCTGGCTCCTCGACCCGCGCATCGCGCTGCGTAACGATGCCGATGATCGGCTTCTCCTTGGCGATCGCCTCTTCGACCAGCTTCACCGACCGCTTGCGCCCCACGTCGATGGGGATGATGGAGTTGGGAAAGAGGACGGAGTTGCGCAAAGGGAGGATGGGGAGGAACTCGGGAATCTCGATCGGCCCTTCGGGAACGGATTTCTTCGACGCCATTGCGGGAATCGTAGTACGCACGGAACGCCGCTGCGACAACTTTCGGCGCAGCGGAAAGCTGGGGGCCCGGCGGGTGGAGAGAGAGGACCCAGAGGGGGACGAGAGCACAGAGGGCGGTCAGGGCCACGTCCACTCCCCTTCCGTATTCTCGGCCCTCTGCGCTCTCCTACGCCCTCTGCGCCCTCTACAACCTACCCCCTACCGGCGTTTCTCCGGCGAGCCGGGCTTGGGTACCGCGGCGTGGCTGGCGGCGCCGGTGTCGCGCTTGACGCCGTGGTGGGCCAGGATCTTGGCTTCGATCTTCTTGGCGATGTCCGCGTGGTCGCGCAGGAACTGCTTGGCGTTTTCTCGGCCCTGGCCGATGCGCTCGCCTTCGAAGGCGAACCAGGCGCCCGACTTCTCCACCGCGCCGCAATCGGCGCCCAAATCGATCAGGTCGCCCTCACGACTGATGCCCTCGCCGTACATGATGTCGAACTCGACCTCGCGGAAGGGCGGCGCCATCTTGTTCTTCACGACCTTGACGCGCGTGCGG
>JAFGPX010000091.1 GCA_016935975.1 Deltaproteobacteria bacterium | reverse complement strand
GAGCTGGCCATAGGCCTCGTACTCGACATCCACGGGGCCGACGCTGCCTCCCAGCTCCAGGGGCATGGGGACCTCGGCCGAGACGAGTCGGATGGTGCGCGCGCTGGTCCAGCCCACCGAACCCGGAGAATCGGGACCTTCATACCTCGCGTGCGCCTTTTCTCCGGGTGACATGGCTGCTTCTGGCTCTTGGGCTCTCGGGGTCAGATGGAGTAGTCGAGGGCACCCCGGCCCAAGGCCACGCGGTAGCGGTCGACCAGGATCTGGAAGCTCGCGGCGTCGTAGACCGCGTTGGCCGAGCGCACGGCCGCCTCCCAGATCGGCGAGAAGACGGCTTGCGCGGCGTGCGGTCCGCCGCCGTGGCTGCGGCCAAGGACATCGGGATCGGCGAGCGTGCCCTGCACCGCGCGCAGGACATCGCCGACGGAGATGCGGCCAGGCGGCCGCGCCAGGACGTAGCCACCCTCGTTGCCGCGCCGGGATTCGACCAGCCCGTTGCGCTTGAGCTGGGCCAGGATTGCCTCCAGAAAGCGTGCCGGGATGGCCTGAGCCTTCGCGATCTCGGCGATCGAGGTAGGGCCCTGGCCGTAGCGCACCGCAAGTTCGAGCGTCGCACGGAGCGCGTACTTGCTTTTGTGCGTGATGGCCATGCCTCGTCTCGGCCCGGCAATTCCTACTATTCCTGTCGAATCTGGAAGACAGGGGCGGGGTTGTCAAGGAAGGGGGCGCAGCGCTGCTCGCCACCAGATTGCATATAATACGGCGAGTGGACCATGAAACCTGACATGAGCTTCTGCACGATGGCCCGCGCTCGAGGCCTGGGTGTGGCTGTCGCCATCATCGCAGCGGTCGGTTGTGGGTCGAACGGGAGCAGCAAGCCCGACGGCGGCGGAGGCACCGTGGCCAGCGGCGGCGCGACCGGTGGCGGTGGCGGAGGCGGCGGGGGTGACACCGGGGGAATGACGGGATTGGGTGGCGGTGCTGGCACGGCGAGCGGCGCGGGTGGGACGGGTGGACAGGTGTCGGTTGCCGGCGGCGCTGGCGGCACGACCGCTGCAGGGGGCACGGGTGGAGGCGCGGGTACGGCAGGCCGGGGTGGCGCGGGCGGCGCGGGTGGAATCGCCGGAGCCGGTGGCGCGGGTGGGATCGCCGGCGCGGCAGGCGCGGGTGGCGTTGGCGGTGCGGCGGGCAACGGAGGAACGGGCGGACGTGGCGGCGGCGGCGGTACGGCGGCGGGCGGGGCCGGCGGCGGCAACACCTCCGCCCCGCCGACCTTGAGCGTCGGCGGCGGCACGCTCAAGATCGAATTCTGCGCGCCCAACGTCGTGCGCGTCGCCTTCGCGACCAACACGTCGTTCTTCTCCCGCCCCAGCCTGGCGGCGGCGCCGAAGCGGTGCGAGACGACCTCGTGGCAGAGCACGAGCGGCGATGGCCAGGTGACGTACGCGACGTCGCGGCTCTCGGTGCGCGTCGAGAACACGGGGCGCGTGACCTTCTTGGATGCGGACGGCCAGGTGATTCTGGCCGAGCGGCCGAACGGTGGCCGCACCTTGACCGCCGCGACGATCCAGGGCGAGTCCACGTTCAACGTGCGCCAGGAATGGGAGCCGAACGCGGACGAGTCGCTCTACGGCTTGGGCCAGCACCAGCAGGGGCTGCTCAACATCAAGGACTACGATCTCGATCTGCGCCAGTACAACACCGAGATCTTCATTCCCTTCCTGGTGTCGAGCCGCGGCTACGGCATCTTCTGGGACAACACCTCGTTCTCGCGCTTCGGCGATCTCGGCGATTTCGTGCCGCTACCGGCCGTCACGGGGCTCTACGCGAGCGGCGGCGAGCCGGGCGACGTCGCGCCGGGCAACGGCACGGTGACCTGGTCCGGCCAGGTGACGCCGCCGGCGACCGGCGACTACCTGTTCCGCACCTACTCTTCGGGCGCCATCAACCTGCAGGTCAACGGCCAGACCGTGATCGATCACTGGCGCCAGGGGTGGTTGCCGAGCGACGACATGGCGCGCGTCCGGCTTGTCGCCGGGCAAGCCGTGCCCGTGCGGCTCTCGTGGTCGAGCGACATCGACGTGAACATCGTGCGGCTTCTGTGGAAGCCTCCGGTCGCCAATCGGACCACGTCGCTCTGGTCCAAGGTGGGCGACGGCATCGACTACACCTTCGTCTACGGTCCCGAGCTGGACACCGTCGTGGCCGGGTATCGCCGCCTGACGGGCGAGGCGCCGATGATGCCCCGCTGGGCCTACGGCTTCTGGCAATGCCGCGAGCGCTACAAGACCGCGCAGGAATCGCTCGACGTGCTCAGCGGGTACCGTTCGCGCCAGGCGCCCATCGACAACATCGTGCAGGACTGGCAGTACTGGAAAGAGGCCGAATGGGGCTCGCACGCATTCGATGCGTCCCGCTTCCCGGATCCGAACGGGTGGATCAAGACCATCCACGACACCCATCACGCCCAGCTCATGATCTCGGTGTGGCCCAAGTTCTACACGGGCACCGCCAACTACACCGCGCTCGACAACGCGGGCGACCTGTACAAGCTCAACATCACCGAGGGGAAGAAGGATTTCGTCGGCTACACCTTCACCTTCTACGACGCGTTCAAGGCGCAGGCCCGGCAGCTCTACTGGTCGCAGATCAACCAGGCGCTGTTCGCCCGGGGCGTCGATGCTTGGTGGATGGACGCCACGGAGCCCGAGGTCGTGGAAGGGCCGTTTACCAGCGTCGCTTCGCAGGTGTCGACCAACGAGACCCACATGCACCCGACCGCGCTCGGCACGGGCTCGCGCATGCTGAACGCCTATTCGCTGGTCAACAGCCAGGCCATCTTCGAGGGACAAACCGCCGCCGCGCCCAACCAGCGCGTTTTCATCCTGACCCGCAACGGCTTCGCGGGGCAGCAGCGCTACGCCGCCGCGAGCTGGTCGGGCGACATCACGTCGACCTGGACGGCCATGCGCAAGCAGGTGCCGGCCGGGCTCTCTTTCTCCATCTCGGGATTGCCGTACTGGACCCTCGACAGCGGCGGCTTCGCGGTGCAGACGCGGTTTTCGGCCTCGAACCCCTCGTCGGCGGACGTCACCGAGTGGCGCGAGCTGAACACGCGCTGGTTCGAATACGCGACCTTCCTACCCCTCATGCGCGTGCACGGCCAGGCGCCGCCGCGCGAGATCTGGCAGTTCGGCGGCGAAACCAGCACGGCCTACCAGGCCATGTTGAAGTTCGATCGCTTGCGCTACCGGCTGCTGCCTTACATCTACTCGCTGGCCGGCGCGGTCACGCACCGGGCCGGGACCATTCTGCGGCCGCTGGTGATGGACTTCCGCACCGAGGCCGCGGCGCGTGACATCGTCGACGAATTCATGTTCGGGCCGGCGTTCCTCGTGGCACCGGTCACCACCTACAACGCGCGCACGCGTTCGGTCTACCTGCCGAGCGCCGCGGGCCTCTGGTACGACTTCTGGTCCGGCAAGGCCGCGAGCGGCGGGCAGACCGTGCAGGCCGCGGCACCGTTCGACGCCATACCGGTCTACGTGCGCGCCGGGGCGATCGTGCCCATCGGGCCCGAGCTGCAGTACGCGGCGGAGAAGCCCGCGGATCCGATCACCCTCTACGTCTACGCCGGCGCCGACGGCGAGTTCACGCTCTACGAGGATCAAGGACTGACCTACGACTACCAGAAAGGTGCGTTTGCGGAAATCCCGCTGCGCTGGAGCGACGCGACAGGCACGCTCTCGCTCGGCGCACGCCAGGGATCGTTTTCGGGCATGCTGTCGAGTCGCACCTTCGAAATCGTCCTCGTGTCATCGAGCAAGGCCGTCGGGTTCTCGTTCACCCCCACCGCCGATCGCAGTGTCACCTATACGGGCGCGGCCCTGGAAGTCACTTTCGACTAGCGGCCCGTGGCGAAAGTCTCCGCGTCGCCGTTCGGGCGGATTCCGGCCCGTCTGCCGAACGTGGAGCCCTGGGAGGGTTCCGCACCTCCCGCGCCCCGAGCGGGCGAGCAAAGCTCGCTCGCACCTCCGCGGTAGTGTCGCCGCTCGCTCGAAAACCTCCAGTATTCGGCGCTTCGCCGCTCCTTGCATCCGGGCCGAATCCACTCCGAACGGCTCGGTCCGACTTTCGCCACGGACTGCTAGGTAGGACCGATAGGTTCATCGCATTGCCTACCTCTACCTCGGAGCGGGGCTGCAGCCACGATTCATACGCAAGCGGAGAAAGGGAAACACCCGGAAACGCACCTTGCAGACGGAGTCTGCGTGGCCGCTCTGTGTGCCGCACGTCAGTCAGCTGGCTCCGCGGACCCGTCTGGATCTCGGCCAAGGTCGACCGTGGGGCCGTCCGCTGGGGATGCCACGGTACCGCCATCGAGGAGCACGAGGTTCGGATCCGTCTCGCTGGTTCCGCCGCTACCGTGCCATTGTCGTTGCCGACGACAAGGCTGCCCATGCTCGCCCGTGTTGCATCCTGGCCCACGGTGCGAAAGAAGGACTGCCAAGCTCTCCTGGCGACCAATCCTAGAAACCTCTGGAACCACCGCCGGGAGACAGCGACGCCGGATCAGGAGTCGTGCTATGGCTCGGGGCAGGAGGAAGCCCATGAAGCTCCTGTCCCCGCTCCTGCTTTGCCTCGCCACCGCGGCCTGCGGAACCAGCGCGAGCAAGCGCCTGCGCTTGCCCGAGTTGCGCACCGTCGCGCACGTCGATCTCGCGCGCTACGTCGGTCACTGGTACGAGATTGCCGCCTTCCCGCAGAGCTTTCAGCGCGGCTGCACGGCCAGCACCGCGACCTACACTCTGCGGCCGGACGGAGACATCGACGTGCTCAACCGCTGCCGGCTCAACGCCGTCGACGGACCAGAGAAGGTGGCGCGCGGCCGAGCGCGCGTCGTGGATGAAGCCACCAACGCCAAGCTGGAGGTCAGCTTCTTCCGGCCCTTCTGGGGCGACTACTGGATCATCGACCTGGGGGCCAACTACGAGCACGCCGTCGTCGGACATCCGAGCCGCGACTACCTGTGGATCCTGAGCCGGACACCCACCATGGAGCCGCGGGTCTACGAAGGCATCCTCGCACGTCTGACCGTGCAGGGCTACGAGACCAACCGCCTGGTGCGGACGACGCAGCCGGCGCAACCGGTGGCGCAGTAGGGCCCATGCTGGCGCTCCGGCTTCGGCGCGCGAAGCTCGCCTCTGCCAACCCGATTGACGGAGCCACGCAACTGTCCGAGGGGAAGCAGGGACTCCGCGGGAAGAAGGTATAGTACCTCCCGGCCGAGGGCCTGTAGACTGCGGCAATCCACCAACTCAAATCACAGGAGATGGGCATGAATCCAATCGACACCCCGAGAACCATCGACAGCGGCGAGACCGCGCTGGGCATCGAGTTCGGCTCCACGCGCATCAAGGCGGTTTTGATCGGCGCGGATCATTCGCCCATCGCCTCGGGAAGCTACGACTGGGAAAACCGGCACGAAAACGGCGTCTGGACCTACCATCTCGATGACGTCTGGGCCGGCTTGCAGGAAAGCTTCCGGCAGCTCCGCAGCGAGGTTCTGGCGAAGTACGACATCCCGTTGCGGACCGTCGGCGCCATCGGTTTTTCCGCCATGATGCACGGGTATCTGGCGTTCGACAGAAACGGGAAGCTGCTCGTCCCGTTCCGCACCTGGCGCAACACCATCACCGGCAAAGCGGCAGAGCAGCTCACGAAGCTTTTCAAGTTCAACATCCCCCAGCGCTGGAGCGTCGCGCATCTCTGGCAGGCCATCTTGAACAAGGAGCCTCACGTCCGCGACATCCACTTCCAGACCACGCTGGCGGGCTACGTTCATTGGAAGCTGACGGGGCAGAAGGTGCTGGGCGTCGGCGAAGCCTCGGGCATGTTCCCCATCGACAGCAAGACCAACGACTACGACGCGCGCATGCTCAAAGCGCTGGGCGCGAAGCTCAAGGCGAAGAAGCTACGCTGGAAGCTCGAAGACATCCTGCCCAAGGTGCTGATGGCCGGAGACGCCGCCGGCAGGCTGACCGAAGAAGGCGCGCGGCTCCTCGATCCCACCGGCCAGCTACCCGCGGGCATTCCGCTCTGTCCGCCCGAGGGCGACGCCGGCACGGGCATGGTCGCGACCAACAGCGTCGCGGAGCGGACCGGCAACGTCTCCGCGGGAACCTCGGTGTTCGCCATGATCGTGCTGGAAAAGCCGCTTGCGAAGCTTCATCCGGAAATCGACATGGTGACCACGCCGACCGGCAAGCCCGTGGCGATGGTTCATAGCAACAACTGCACCTCCGACCTCAACGCCTGGGTGGCGCTCTTCAAGGAGTTCACCCAGGCCCTCGGGGTGGAGGCGAACGAATCCAAGCTTTTCGAGGTGCTGTACGGCAAGGGGCTTGTCGGGGACGCGGATTGCGGCGGGCTCTTGGCGTACAACTACTTCTCCGGAGAGCATCTCACCCGCCTCCCGGAGGGACGCCCGCTGTTCGTCCGGACCCCCGAAAGCCGTTTCACGCTCGCCAATTTCATGCGGGCGCACCTGTTCTCGGCGCTTGGCGCATTGAAAACCGGGCTTTGCATCTTCGACAAGGAAAAGGTGAAGATCGACCAGGTCCTCGGCCACGGAGGCTTCTTCAAGACCAAGGACGTGGGCCAGAAGATCATGGCGGCGGCGATGAACGTGCCCGTCTCCGTGATGGAAACCGCGGGTGAAGGCGGAGCGTGGGGAATGGCGCTTCTGGCCGCCTACATGCTTCGCAAGACGGGCAAGGAGACCCTCGAGGCATACCTTGGCGACAAGGTCTTTGCGGGGCAGAAGGGCGCGACGATCGCGCCCGATCCCAAGGACGTCGCGGGCTTTGCGGCGTTCATGGAACGCTACAAGAAGGGGCTGGCCATCGAGAAGGCCGCCGTGAAAAACCTGAAGGTGTAGCCAGGAGGCTATCTTCGAGAAGTGCGGGGCGGCGATCGTGGCCGGATCCGGCCGGCCGCCGCAGGCGCGAGGGGCACGCAAGCCCGTCGTCCGCAGCGGTGTTTTCGCATCGCTCGTTCGCGACCGCTCTGCACGTCGCTCTCGGCTAGCGTTTCTTCGCGGGCTTGAGCGTCAGAAACAGGCGCCTGTCGGCGTTGGCCTTGAAGGTGACCTCGGTGGTTTCGTAGCCGGGGGCGATGGCGGTCACGCGATGTGTCGCCTCGTCACGACGTACGTACGCCGGCAGGGAGGTGATGCGCTCGCCGTCCAGCAGGATGTCGGCGCGAGTCGGCGAGACGGCTACGTCCACGGCGACCATCTCGTGGCCGAAGAGCCCGAGGACGCTGGCCGCGGCCTTGCCGAACCAGCCCGGGTGTCTGTGATGGAGGTAGCCGCCGCCGCCGGCCAAGGCGAGCAAGACGAGCAGCATCAGGAGCGTGCGCTTGCGGACAAGCGGCTTGCGCGGTGGTTCGTAGAGCGTGCCGGGCATGATAGGGCGAGCGTGGCAGCGGGCTAGCCCAGGGCCGCGTGTCGCGCCTGGATGGCCTCGGCCAGCTTGTCGATGCCGGCGAGATCCTCGGGTTTGGGCAGGCCCTTGCTCATGAGCGGCTCGAGCATCTCCACCTTCAGTCCGGCGAGCAGGCTCTTGAGCGTGTCGACCGTCTTGCCGCCCCAGCCTTGCGAGCCGATGATGGCCGCATGGCGCAGCTTGGGCTTGATGGCGGAGGCCAAGTAGGCGGCGTACACGGCGGCGGGGTGGGGGCCGCCAAGCACGGTCGGCGTGGCCAGCACGAGCGTGGCGGGATCGACCAGGGCCATGGCCAGCTCGCCGATGTCGACCGTGGCCAGGTCGAACTGCTTGACGTTGACCCCGGCCCCGACCAGGCGGTCGACCAGGCGATCCACCATGATCTTGGTGCTGCCGTGCATGGACACGTAGCCGATCACGGCCTCGTTCTTGACATGGTCGCTGGTCCAGTCCTTGTAGGCGTCGAGGATGAACGCGGGCCGGCGGTAGATCGGCCCGTGGCTGGGCGCGATGATGGCGGGCGCCATGGCCTCGATCTTCTGCAGGTACGCCGGATACCTGCCGCGGAAGGGCATCATGATCTCGGCGTAGTAGCGCTTGGCCGAGAGGTACACGCTGTGCTCGTCGTCGGCGTAGAGCATGCCGGTCGCGAGGTGCGAGCCAAGGAAGTCGCAGGTGAAGAGTATTCTATCCTCCCGCAGGAAGCTGAGCATGGTTTCGGGCCAGTGCACCCACGGCGCGAAAGTGAACTGCAGCGACTTGCCCCCGAGATCGAGCACGGCGCCGTCGGCGACGATGTCGCAGGCGCTGCTGTCGATGCGCAGGTGTGAAACCAGCAGGTCCGCGCACTTCTGGTTGGTGACGACCCGGGCGCCGGGAAAGCGCTCGAGCACGGCGGGGATGCTGCCCGAGTGATCCTGCTCGGCGTGGTGGCAGACGACGTAGTCAATCGACTTGACGCCCAGCTCGTCCAGGTTGGCGAAGAGATCTTTCTGCAGCGCGGGCTCGACCGCGTCGAGCAGGGCAGTCTTGCTTTCCCCCTGCACCAAATAGGCGTTGTAGCTGGTGCCGAACGGCAGCGGGATGAGCGAATCGAAGAGCCGGCGATCCCAGTCGATCGCTCCGACCGAAAACACTCCTTCTGTGATCTTTCGAGGGGCCATGGGTAGGGAAGTATAGCGAATGCGCACCGGTCGGGCGAATGGGTGCAGCTCGACGGAGCTTGCCGGACGCGGGCCGTGCCGGCACAAGGGTGATCGCAATCACCTCTCTTGTGGCGCGGTCGATGGCGCCGGCTCGACAGACTACGACGAAGCTCCTACCATCCGAGAGAGGGAAGGTGTGGCAATGACGCGTGCCTCGCATCTGTGGTTGGCCGCGACGACCATGCTCGTCTCTTGCGGAGGCGTCGGTTCTCCCCCGCCGGCGGAAGGCGTTTCCCCACCGCCGGATGGTGGAGCCCAAGCGGCCGACGCGGTCTCCCGGCCGGCGAACGAGATTCGCTCGGAGAAGACGCGGAACCTGGCTCCGGTGGTCGGCCTCGACGATGCCGCGCAGCTGGCCGCCGACAATCTGGCCTTCGGCCTCGACCTCTACGGGCAGCTGCGCGCGCGGGGCGCGGGCAACATCGTGTTCTCGCAGACCAGCATCTCCCTGGCGCTTGCCATGCTCTACGGCGGGGCGGCGGGCGGCACCGCCGCGCAGATGGCCACGGCTCTGCATTTCACGTTGCCTCCCGAGCGGCTCCATCCGGCCTTCGATGCTCTCGATCTCGCGCTGCTGACGCCCCCGGTGGGGGCCGATGCGAGTGCTTTCCGCCTCGCCATTGCCAACTCGACGTGGGTGCAGAAGGGGTTTGCCTTCCTGCCGTCCTATCTCGACCTGCTCGCCGAGAACTACGACGCGGGGCTATTCACGGAGGACTTCTCCGCTGCACCCGAGTCCGCGCGCGCCGATATCAATCGCTGGGTGTCCGAGCAGACCGAGAACCTGATTCCCGAGCTTCTCGATCCGGAATCGATCGATGCGAGGACCCGGCTCGTCCTCGCCAACGCCGTCTACTTCCACGGCATCTGGTGGGACGGGTTCTCGCCCGTCAGCCCGGACGGGGTCTTTCACGCACCCGGGGGCGACGTCACGGTGCCGATGATGTCGAACCCGAAGGACAACGCCATCCTCTGGGGAGATGTCGGCTGGACCTGCGCGCGCCTGTCGTACAACGGCGGCACGACCTCGATGATTGTCCTGGTGCCGGATGCGGGCACCTTCGATGCGTTCGAACGGGGGCTGACCGCCAGCAGCCTGGCTGGCATCCTGGCTCCGTCGAGCACGATATGGGGCCGCCTGAGCATGCCGCGCTTCAAGTTCTCCACCGCCTTGCTCCTCGCACCCGTGCTCGAGCAGCTCGGGATGACCGACGCATTCGATGCGGCCTTGGCGGATTTCTCCGGTATGGACGGGGCTCGCGACCTCTCGGTCTCGGAGGTTGTCCACCAGGCGGTCATCGCAGTCGACGAGCAGGGGACGACCGCCGCTGCCGCGACCGGCACGACCGGCCTCGTCACCATCGTGATCGATACGCCCGGGCAGCTTTTCGTCGTGGACCGCCCGTTCCTCTTCTTCATCCGCCACAACCCCACCGGCGCCATCCTCTTCCAAGGGCGCGTGGTCGATCCGTCACGCTAGCTGCGGTTGCATCCTGGGCGGCGCCTTTCGGCAAGGGGCGGCGCCTCTGCCGGGTTGCGGGGCTCTCGTCAGCGGACTTGTTGCGGCACGTTTCCAATGCCGGCTCAGGTTCCGCGGTAGACTGCCGAGGATACATAGCGATCCTGCCAGCAGCGGGAGGAGAGCAGCACGATGGCCGTTCGACTCAAGCAGTGGCTAGCGCAATTCTGCGCCTGGCACCAGCAGCACAAGAAGGGAGAGCTGGGCGATGATGTCCGGGCGCTCTACCAGGAGGCGCGTGCCGATCTGAGCGCGATCCTGGTGCTGGCCCAGCGACTGGAAATCCACGCGGACGGGGCTAGACAGGCCGTGCGCATGGCGCGGGCCATTCCGGTCGAGTTCGACCTGCGGGCCGGCAAGGTGAACGCGCTCACCCAGGACATCAGCGCCGGCGGTCTGTCCGCCCTGGTGGGCGAGGCGCCGCAGGTCGGCAGCCAGATCGGTTTTCGTCTCAAGCTTGGTCGGGACCTGGGGATCGTCGACGGCAGAGGGCGCGTGGTGGCTGCGGTTCCCGCCCACGGCAGCGTCCGCATGGCGGTCGCCTTCGACGAGATTGCGGACGAGGCGCGACAACGCATCGACGATTTGGTCTTCGATGCGGTCTGCGCAGAGATGCGCACCGGGATTCTGCGCAACGGCCAGTAGCCCTGCCATGCCGAGTCGACCGGCTGTGGCCCGTTCTGCGATGTGGGCGAGGAACACCGGACGTTGCGGAATTCTGACCAGGAGGCCCGCACTGCCTCGGTTTTCTGAGGAGAACCGCCAAGGTACCCGGCCGGCGGGAGGGGAAGGGCGGAGGTTCGCATGAGAAACGCGGGCGGCGCCGCTGCAGGATGCGCAGGACGGCCATGGCATGGCGGTTGCAAATGGCCCACCCGGAGGAACCCATGCGCCAGCCTATTCTGCGAGTTCTCGCTCCTGTCCTTGGCTTAGCTTTCGTGGTTTCTTGCGGCGGGGTCGGCTCGGGGCCGTCTGTTCTGACCGAGGTGCCGGAGTACACCAGCCAGGCGCCGTCCTCGGCTGGCACGTGGAACAGCCGGGGCCAGGCCGAGGGCGGCGGTGTTCTGGTCGACGGGACGGCGGCGCCGACCGTCGGGGGCAGCGACAAGTCGGGCACCACCACTGCCGTCGTGCCGGGCGGCCGCGTGGCCGACGTGCAGGAAGCCGACGTCTATCGCATCCAGGACGGGAAGCTCTTCCTGCTCAACACCTACCGCGGGTTCCTGGTCTTCGACATCGCGAACCCCAAGCAGCCCGTGCGACTGGCGCAGTTGCCGGTCTACGGCTACCCGGTCGAGATGTTCGTCGAGAAGAACACCGTCTACGCCTTGCTCAGCGACGCGCTCTATCTCACGCAGGTAGCCGGCAAGCTGCAGTTCGAGCGCCGCAACACCTCGCAGATCGTGACCATCGACATCAGCGATCCGGCCCAGCCCAGGCTGCTACAGGCCATGGACATCGCCGGCCAGCTACGCGAGGGCGTCTCGCGCAAGATCGAGAACACCATCTACGTCGTCTCCTATCAGCCGAGCGGCTACTGGTACTACGGCTGGGGCCCGCAGAACGGCGAGCAGCCCGACGAGGCGGCCTGGGTGTATTCCTACGACGCCTCGACGCCCTCCAACCTCAAGCAGGTTGGCCAGCTTCAGGTCTTCCAGGGCGGCCAGAGCGACAGCTACGACCAGGTCACCGGCGAGAGCCACAGCCGCTACTCGCAAGGCGTGACCCTGTCCGCGACGGCGAACGCCATCATGGTCGTGCAGAACTGGTACACGTACGACTACGTGCCGCCGAACACCTCGGCCACGACTCCCGGCGGTGCCGGGCGGGAGTACGACTGCGGCGTGAGCGAGTCCGACCAGGAATCCGTGGTGTCCATCGTCGACGTGAGCAACCCGACCGGCGTGATCCGCGTGGCCGCGAGCTTCGAGGTCGCCGGGGCCCTGGGCGATCAGTTCAAGCAGACCTACGTCTGGGACGCCGCGGCCAACACCGGCACCTACCTCGGCATCTTCGCGCGCAGCTCGTGGACGAGCGACGCCTTGTGCAACTACACCCAGCAGACGCAGAACACGCTTTCCGCCTGGGACATCGTTGGGGACGGCACGGCGAGGCAGCTCTCGTCGATCGATTTCGGCAAGCCCAACGAGACGGTGCGCGGCTCGTACTTCGACGCGGACCGCAAGGTGGTCTTCGCCATCACCGCCCGGGCCATGGATCCCATGTACGCCATCAGCTTCGCCGACCGGAACAAGCTCGCGATCCTGTCGGAAATCGACGGTCTGTCGGGCGACATGGATCTCTTCCGGCCGGTCGAAGGCGGGCAGTACCTTCTGGCCGTGGGCCGCGACACGGGCAGCGCCTGCGCCGGTTACGTCTCCGGGGCCGACGCCGGCGAGACCTGGAGCGACCAGATCGCGGTCAGCCTCATCGACGTACGCGACCTCGGCAACATTCGCCTGGTCCAGCGCAAGTGCCTGGACGTCGCCGGCGCCGGCTGGGTCGGCTCGCAGGTGACGTGGAACCTGGACCAGGCGCACAAGCTGATCGGCCTGCACAGCGACGGCAAGACGAACGTCTTGACGGTCCCCATCTCGTACGGCGTCCAAAGCGACAGCGGCAACGGTTGGTACTGGTACCGCTGGGAGACCGCGGTCGGCATCGTGTCGTGGGATCTCGGCCAGTACCAGCCGGGCCAGAGCCCCGAGCAACAGAAGGTGATCGCCACGCACGGCCGCTTCGTGCACCCGAACGGCGAGGTCAACCGCTCGGTCCTGTTCGCGCAGGGCGCGGACCAGCATCGCGAGATGCTCAACATCTCCGACACCCACCTGTCCCTCGCCAACCTGCAAGACCTCGACAACCCCGTGCTCGACGCCGTGGTCGAGGTGGCGCCGGCGGACGCGGCCGTCTACCGCTTCGGCGACTACCTGGTCGAGCAGGTGGCCTTGCAGAACAGCGACTACTCCCAGGTCGGGTACGAATTCCGCGTGAAGAAGGCCGGAGGCGAGCTGGAACAGACCCCGACCGTGGCGACGTTTTCGGTCGGCCAGGTCCAGCAGGTCCTGCGCCACGGCAACCTGCTGGTTCTCTTCCGGCAGGAATCCAAGGAGACCACCGACAGCTCGGGGATGCCGACCATCACCTACAACAGCAAGGTGCTGGTCTACGATCTCTCCGACCCGACGGCGCCCAAACCCGCCGGGACGCTCGATCTGCCCACGGATCTGAGCCCCTACAACTACTACCGCTACTACTGCGGCGTCGTCGGCTACTACGGCGGCTACTACTTCGACTACGTGCAAAGCCAGATCTCGCTCGGCGAGGGGATCGCGTTCCTGGTTTGGTCCGGGGACTACGTCAGCAAGACGGTGAGACTGCCCGACGGAAGTGCGACCACGCAATCGGAGTGGGCCTACAAGCACACGCTCGCCTTCCTCGACCTGCGCAATCCGGCCAAGCCCGCCATCGCCACGCAGGCCCTGTCGCTGCCCGTGCCCGCCGGCGCCTCCGTGGATTCGGCCAGCCTGGTGGCCGACGGCATGTCACCTTCGGGCTTGTACATCAGCTACCGGGCGCGCATCGGCAGCACCTACGACGCCCAGACCAGCTCGACCCTCTACACCTACGCCGGGTACGCCCAGCGCTGGCAGCGTAGCGGCGGCGCGTGGCAGAGCGAGGGCGCCATCAACCTTCCCGGCAACCTGGTGCGCACCTTCGCCGGGGCCGGCGGCCAGCGCATGTTCCTGACCCGCGACGACATCTACACGAGCAAGCACATCGACAACTACCGGCAGTGGTTCGACAACGTCAACCTGAAGCTGCTCCGGCAGGTCGAGGTCGACGGCCGGGTGGGCGCCGAGTTGCTCGACACCCGCCTCTTCGAGGAAACCTCCCCCAAGTCGATGGTCTTCGACGGCGACCGCATGTACCTGGCGACGGGCATCGGTTCCTACTACTACTACGCCGAGACGCGGGGTGGCGTGGGCATCGCGGTGGACACCGCGAGCGGTGGGGCGGCTGCGGCGGCTGGCGAGGCGGGGAGCACCGAGCCCGCGGACACGTCGGATCGCTTGGCCATCATCGACATGTCGCAAGGCCAGCTCGCGCTGACCTACGATCAGCCGACGGCGCTCTACAACCTGGATCTCATGGGCGTGCAGCAGAACAAGCTGTTCGTGAACCTGCAAGGCGACGGCATCCTGATCGTCGACGTGGCGAACCCCGCGGCGCCCAAGGGCATGGCCTTCAAGCGGACCCTCGGTTGGCCGTCGGGCATCGAGTTCGCCGGCGCCAGCGCCTACTTGCCGGCGTACAACTACGGCACCTACCGCATCGACCTGACCGCGCCGGGGAACCTCTAGTCCGGGCACGAGGCCGGCGCGGCAATCGTGCTAGAACCCGCGCCGCGCTTCGATGCGAGCCCGGAACGACAAAGCCGCGCCCAACAACCCGGCCATGTGCTGGTCGGCGCAGGCCTGTGCCCGCAGGTACGAGAGCGAGGGCAATCGCGCCTTCTACCGCGCGGCGATGGCGCGGCTTCTGGAAGGTGCGCCGGGATTCCAGGGCCAGGGGATCGATCTCGGGTGCGGCACGGGGTTTTCGACCGAGGTCCTTCTGGCGGAGCGACCCAGGGTGGCGTGGCATGCCATCGACGCCTCGGCCGCCATGCTGGCGATCGCGCGGGGCAAGCCCGGCCTGGCGCAGGTCGATCTCCGCCAGGCGTGCGCCGAGGCCTTGCCCTATGCCGACGCGAGCTTCGACGTGGTGGTGGCGAGCTTCTCCTGGCACTGGTTCGGCGAGCGGGCGGGGCAGGAGGTGCGCCGCGTGCTGCGGCCGGGCGGCTATGTGCTCGCCGGCGTGCCGGTGCGGCGGGCTTCGCGGGTTCGCGGCAACCGGTTGCTGGCGCGCGAGCTTCTGGCGCGGCGTCGCCGCTTCGTTGCGAAGACGAGCCAGGGCCTCCGCTTTGCGGAGGTGCCGAGGCTGCTGCCTGGACCGTTCCGCGTCGCTCGTCACGAGCTGGTCGTGGAGACGGAGCGCTTCGCCGACGGCCGGGAGCTGCTCGACGTCCTCGACAGCCGGGGCGCGCTAGCCGCCATCTTCGGGGAGAGCCCGCCCGCGGTGCTCGAAGCGGCCGGCTCCATCGACTTCGAGTGGCCCTACGCCGTGCTGCACGCGCAGATCTAGCGCGCATTTCGAGAATCCGCTCCGGTTGCCACTACCGGAAGGCCGCGTGAGCTCGGATGGGACGAGGCCTGTGGACGCGCTGATCGCGTTCTGGCGCGGGGCGCCGTGTACGTCTTGTGCGTAGGTCAAATGCATGGTAAATGACCTGCATGCTGGCCAGAACTCTGGGGGAGCGGCTGCGTGCCTCGAAGAAGAGCGTGCTGCTGCTAGGCGCGCGCCAGGTTGGCAAGTCGACCTTGACCCGGGCGCTCTCACCCGACCTGGTCGTCAATCTCGCCGACGAAGCCATCTATCTCGGCTACGCCAAGGATCCATCACGTCTCCGGCGAGAGATCGCCGCCCTGGCCAAGTCGTCGCTGGTCGTGCTCGACGAGATCCAGCGGGTGCCGGCCCTGCTCAACACGGTCCAGGCCGTGATGGACGAGGGCACGCGCCACCGCTTCATCCTGACTGGCTCCAGCGCGCGCAAGCTCAAACGCGGGGGTGCCAACCTGCTCCCTGGACGCATCGTGCTCGAGCACTTGGACCCGCTCTCGGTCTGGGAGATGGGCGACGCCTTCGATCTGGACCGGGTGCTGCAAATCGGCTCACTGCCGGGCATCTACCTCGATCCGATCTCGGGCGCGGACGTCCTCGACACCTATGCCACCGTCTACCTGCGCGAGGAGGTGCGGGCGGAGTCCATCATTCGCGATGTGGGCACCTACGCCCGCTTTCTCGACGTGGCAGCGCTGAGCAGCAACGACTGGATCAACTACTCGAAGCTCGCCAGCGACACCGAGATCGCCAAGGAGACGGTGCGCCGGTTCTTCCAGATCCTGGAGGACACGCTGCTCGCCTTTCGCCTTCCGCCGTTCGCCACCGGGCATCCGACCCGTCGGGTGAGCCAGCGCGACCGCATTCTCCTGTTCGACCTCGGTGTGCGCAATGCCCTGCTGGGCCTGCATCGTCACCCGGTGGCACCGACGGAGAAAGGCCGGCTCTTCGAGCACTGGCTGGTTCTGCAATGCCTCTACTTCATTCGCTCTCACCGGCTGCCGTGGCGGGCTTTCGGCTATCGCACCGACGCGGGCGCGGAAGTGGACCTGGTCGTCGATACGGGCAAGACGCTGCTGGCCGTCGAATGCAAGCTTGGCCGTAGCGTCACGGGGGCGCAGCTACGCGGCTTGGCCTCGTTCGCCACGGCCGTTTCGCGACCGGTGCGCAAGGTGATCGTCTTCCAGGGTGAGCGCGCGCAGCGATTCGCTGGCGGCACGGTGGCGCTGCCGCTGCGCGAGTTCCTGTTCGATTTCCTGCCGGATTTGGCGTGACCTAGCGCCGCGGCGACTGCGTGCAGTGGTAGAGAAACACGGCGGCCGCGGTCGCGACGTTGAGAGAGTCCACGCCCGGCGCCGTGGCCATGGGAATGGTGACCAAGGTGTCGCACAGTTTCTGGGTTTCCGGGTCGAGCCCGGGTCCTTCGGTGCCGAAGAGCAGGGCCAGGCGCTCGGGGGGAGCGAAGTCGGCCAGCCGCTGCACGTGCTCGCCCAGCACGGCGCCGACCAGGGCAAAGCCATGCGTGTCGCGCAGGGCAAGAAGCTCCTCGGGCCAGCATCTGGCGCGCACGATGGGCAGGGCCAGCACGGCCCCGGCCGAGGTGCGCACGGCCTTGCGATAGAAGGGATCCGCGCAGCGGGGCGAAAGCAAGAGCGCGTCCGCACCGAAGGCGGCGGCGTTGCGGGCCATGGCGCCCAGGTTGTCGACGTCCACCAGATCCACGAGCACCACCACGAGGCGGGCGTCATCTGGAATGCGCGGCGCCCGCGGTCGCTCGGCGATGGCCAGGCAGCCGCGGTGGACGTGGAAGCCGGCCACCTGGTCCATCACCGGCTGCGGCACCACGTAGACCGGGAAGCCTGCTTCTGTTGCCGCCAGGGTGGCTTCGAGCGCAGCGAGCCTCGGCGCGGTCAGAAGCAGCGAGCAGACGCGCAAATCCGTGCCCAGAAGCTTGCGCACGACCACCTCGCTCTCGGCCACGAACTTGCCGCTCGCCTCGCCGAGCCGGCGGTCTTGCAGGTCGCGATAGTCGGCCAGCCGCGCGTCGTCGAGCGCGGCCTCGGCAAGGAAGTGGACGTCGATGGGCACGGCGAGGCGGGAAGTATAAGGGAGACTCCCAAAAGCGCGTCTCCGGATCCGGCGGTTGGGGACTAGGCGGATATCGGTCGGCCGGTCTCAGCGGGCGCGGCTCTCGGCAAACGACAAGATGGCCTCGCAGAACGGATCGACCAGGGCGATGATCTGGTGGGCCGCCTCGTGCATCTTGCGCGCGTCGACGGCGGCATACCCGTGGCCAACCAGATTGCGCACCTTGACGGCCGCCGCCAACTGGTCGGCCAATGCGCTCGGCAACACGCCCCGGTCCGCCAGAAACGTGAAGTGATCGCGCAGGCTCGGGACCGGGCCCCAACCCTGGTCGGCGACAACGTGCGAACAGATGTCGATGGCGTCTTGGACGAGCAAGTAGACGCGAAACGAGACGAGATCGCGGAGATCGCGGTCGCCAGCCATGTCCGCGGCCGCGCTTGGCAGGCACGCCGCGAGCCACTGCCCGGTGTCGCGCATGCGCGCGACCTTCTGTCTCACGACGTGGATCTGGACCATCTGGCTTTCTCCAATGCCTGACGGAGCCCCGCGGCCTCGCGTTCGAGGAACGGCTCGAGATCGAAATACTCGAGGGACACCCGGGCACGCAGCGCGACCAACTCGGCGGGATCCCTGGCGAAGAGCGCGATGCCGTTGCGCACAACCTGCCAGCGCAGCAGGGTCGGTGCCTCGTCGAGGTCGACCAGATCGATCTCGCGCTCCGCCGCCCGAGCGAGCTGGGTCGCGATCCCGCCCTGTTCCAGAAGACCGAGCGAGCGCGTGAAGGCGACCGCGACGTCGACATCCTTGGCCGCGTCCACGCCCCGCGACACCGACGACCCGAACAGGAATGCAAGGCGCACCTCCGGCCGCGCTTGCAGCGCGCGGGTCAATCGGGAAGTCAGCTCCTCGATGGTCACACGGGGATGCTACCACTCCTCCGAGTTCGTGTCGGTCGTTCCCGGTAGGGAAGGCCCTGGTCGTCGCCGGCCTCATGGGTGCGTTCACGTTCGTAGCAGGCCGCCGCGCCGCGAGCGCGACGGGGACTAGCGGACGAAGCCGCGGCGGCCGAGCCTTCGCGCATTCAAGTTCCGTTCTTCTCCGTTTTTTCCTTGACTGACGCGCTGCGGAGGGGGGCTATAGTTGAGCTCTGCACATGGGACCAGCCTCGACCCGCGGGTACCAGCTTGGAGGACTCGGGGCAAACGAGATCCAGCAGGAGTACCTCTACATGCTTGTTTCTGGCGCGGGTTCCTCAGGGCCCGAGCTGAAGATGCTCAGGCAGGTGACCGATGCGGGCCCATCGCTGCCCTGGTGGCTGAGTCCACTGGTAAGCGCATTCCTT
>JAFGPX010000090.1 GCA_016935975.1 Deltaproteobacteria bacterium | reverse complement strand
AGCCATGGAGCGAAAGCTCCTGACCTTCGTGGGGCGAACCCCGGAGGTCACAATGCAAACCCAGCTCACCAGCGCGGTGAAGAAAGCCCCTGGTGCGCCCTTCGTCCGGGTCAAGCCGGGTGTGTTCGGGCTTCTGCGCTATCCCGAGGCGGCGCCCGAGCCCGAAGCGCCCGTGGCGGCACCCGCCGTAGAAGACAAGCCGGCCGAGCCCGGGGAGAGCCGGGGACGCCGCCGACGCAGAGGAGGGCGGGGCCGGAGGCGCGATCGGCGAGACGCCGAGTCGGGTTCGTCCGAAGGCGCCACGCCCTCAAGCAAGGGCGGAGCCGTCGAGGGTCGAGACGGTGAGACGGAGCACTCGCGCGGTCTCGACGAGATGGATGGCGCGGAGGAGCCGGACATCGGTTCGTTGTCGGCCGAGGCGCGCGCCGCGGCGCTGGCAGAGACCGGAGTCCTCGAGGGTGACAACGAGGACGACGACAACGGTCCGGACACCGCCATTCCTGCCCAAGGCGCGGACGACGCCTCGGACGAAGACGAGAGCGAGACGGTATTGGCCGGCGGCGGCCTCTCCGAAGAAGCGGCCCGTGAGAAGGCGGCGTCGGGAGCCGAAGGCGGCGCCATCTCGAACGGCGCGACCGCTCCTGTGCCGGCCACAGACACGACGCCGGCGTCGGGGAGCGGCCCGGCCGGGGCGTCGCCCACAACCGGCGCGGGCGATGCCACTGGCCTGGGTGGACGCAAGGTGATGTCTCCGGTGGATGCCGCAATCGAGATACTCAAGGGACAATCCCCAGGGCGCGGCGTGCACGTCCGTCAAATCGCCGACAGTGCCGTGCGTCGGCGGCTGGTTCATGGCGAGCCGAACGAAGCCTGGCGCGTGATGCGGGCTGCGCTCGCCTCCGAGCCGAAGGAACGTTTGCGCGCCGGACTCCGGCCGCGCATCCGGTCGGCGGGGAGCGGGCTTTTCGCCTTGTCGCGGCGGGTGGCGGACGCGGATCTGGAAAAGGCCGAGTACGTTTTCGGCGAGGCGCGCCGGGCCTTGCGGGAACGGACGCTGGCCGCGCTCGAGCAAAGGTTGGGCGAGTTGGCGGCCTCTTCGTTCGAGGCGGTCGCGCGCGTCTTGTTGCAGCGGGAGGGATTCGGCCCCGCCACTTTCGTGAAGCGGGTTGAAGGGACGGTCTACGTCGAAGCCTTGCGTGGCCGTGGCTTTCGGCCCTCGCGCACCCTCATCGCCTTGCGGCCGGGGATGACGGCTGCGGGACGCCGCGCCATCGGCGAGTTGCGTGCGGGTGTTCGCGCGCGATCTCAAGACGAAGGTCTCTTGTTGCTCGCGGGCCGCCTTTCCGACGAGGCGATCGCCGAATGGAAGCAGGCTGGCCAGCCGATCGAGGTCGTGGATGGTCCGGCCATGGCCGAAACATGCGTGCGCCACGGCATTGGCGTGCTCAGCGCCAGCTTTGCGGTAGACCTCATCGACGCCGACTTCTTCGCGGAACTGGCCGAGGGCTAGAAGGCGCGGGTGGCGGACCGCGGTTCGCTCTCCGACGTGTGGATAGGCGAGGGATGATCTTGGACCGCTCCTCGGGCGAGACGAGAGGCATCCGTTGGGCCTTTCTGGGCACGGTCCCCTACCTGGAGGCGTTGCGTCTCCAGGAACAGATCCGCGCGGCAGTCCTTCAGGGCGACGGCCAGGAAACCCTGCTGTTGCTCGAGCACGACCCGGTGATCACGCTTGGCCGGAACGCCAAGACCGCGAACGTGCTGGCGTCGCCCGCAGAGCTGGCGAAGCACGGTATCGCCGCGGTGCGCACCTCGCGCGGCGGCGACGTCACGTTCCACGGTCCCGGGCAACTCGTGGGCTACCCGGTGTTTCGCCTGCACCGCGGAATCCGCGCGCACGTCTCGGCGATCGCGGGGGGACTCGTCGCGGTTCTCGCGGGCCTGGGCGTCAAGGCGGAATGGCGCGCTTGTCAACCTGGGCTATGGGTCGGCAACGACAAGATCTGCGCGATGGGGTTCCACATTCACCGGCGCGTTGCCATCCACGGCTTCGCGCTCAACGCCAGCATCGATCTCGCCGGCTTTCGTCGCATCACGCCTTGCGGTCTTGCGGACGCCGGAGTGACTTCGATCGCCAAGCTCGTCGGCTCGGCGCCCGAGCCCGAGTGCCTGGCGGGGCACGTGGCGCGTGCTTTCGAGCGTTCGTTCGGCGTGCGCATGATTCCCATCCCTCCCGCTTCTTCACGATTGCAAATCGCAAGCGGGAATCGGTAAGATACGACCATCATCGTGAAGGTACGGAGCCGGCCGCGCATCGTCGTGATCTACAACCGCGACTTCGAGGGAGCCGAAGGGGATCCCGAGAACAAGGCGCGCGAGGATGTTCAGAACGTCGCGCGGGACATCGTCCGCATCCTAGGCACCTGCGGTTTCGAGACGGGCGAGTTGGGCATCGGCAACGACATACCCGCCGCCATGGCCGCGTTGCTGGCCATGAAGCCGAACGCGGTTTTCAATCTGTGCGAGTCCATCCATGGCGACAACCGTTTCGAAGCGCTCATGCCGTTGCACATGGAGCTGGCGGGCATCGCCTACACCGGCTCGTGCTCGTTCGGGCTCTCGCTGGCCTTGCGCAAAGAGAAGGTCAAGGAGATCCTGCGCGGATGCTCCGTTCCCTCTCCCCGTGGCGGGCTGGTGGGCACGGTCGAGGAGTGCGCGAAGCTGGACTTGAGGTTCCCCGTCATCGTCAAGCCGGCGCGGGAGGATGCTTCGGTGGGGATCTCCAGTGCTTCGGTGGTGGCCATGCAATCGGCGCTCGATCGGCGCGTTGCGTATGTGCTGGAGCACTATCGCCAGCCGGCGCTCGTCGAGGAATTCATCGAGGGCCGGGAGATCTACGTCTCGATCCTGGAACGGATGGGTCAGGAGCCGCAGGTCTTCCCCTTTTTCGAGATCGACTTCTCCGATATGCCCGCCGAGCGGCCGAAAATCGTGTCGTTCGAGGGCAAGTGGGTCGAGGATTCCGTCGAGTACCGGGGCACGCGACCCGTGCGCTGCGAGGGCCTGCGCCCGGAGATGCGGGCCAGCGTGGCCAGGACGGCGCTCGACGCCTTCCGCGCGGTCGGCTTGCGCGACTACGCCCGCATGGATATCCGCCTTTCTCCGGACGGCGTTCCCTATGTCATCGACGTGAACCCCAACTGCGATCTGTCGGATCTGGCGGGGGGCTATTCGCGAGCCGCCAAAGCGGCCGGGCTTTCCTACAAGGAGCTGATCATGCGTATCGCCGAGTTGGCGTTGGCGCGGCAGTCGCAGGTTCTTGCGATGCCCAAGGTGGCTGTTCCTCCGGTGCCGGTGATCGTTGGGCAGGCCGACGACAATGTCACGGAAGTGCATCGCAAGGGACGCGGCCCTCGCCGCGGCGCCTGTTCGGCCTAGGACACGGGCGCGATCCGGGCACGTGATGCGCGCGCGCTGGGTGACGGGTTGCCTGGTCGTCTCGGGCACGGTGTTGCTGGTCTGCTCGCCGGCCTGCAAAACCCGAAGGCCGGCGAGCGACACGCGCTCCGACGAGCCGCCCGTTCTGGGGCCAGTGTCCGTCGGGCCCATCCCACCGGTGACCTTCGGCAAGCACGCGCTACGCTTGGACGAAGCGCAACTCGCGGTGCGGGTGAGGAGCGTGTTGCAGCAGGCCGGGATCTTCGCGAAGGTCAACCCCAAGGGAACCCGCGTGCTCGTGGACGTGGAGGCACGGGCTCTCGCCTTGGGCAACGCGGACGATCTCGAGATGAGCGTGAAGCTAGGGTTGCGCATGCGCGTGCGACCGGAGGGTGGCGCGTGGGCGAGGTTTGCCGAAGACCTCGCGGCGGAGGGCCGGGCTCCTTTGGCGACGCGTGATGCGAGCGAGGCGCAAGCGGCTTTCGGGCGGCTGGCAGAACGGACTGCCGAGGATCTTTTGCGAGCCTACGTAGGCCGTCAGAGACTGTGGTCGGCGGATGTCCAGGAGGTGGCGCGGGCCCTGAGATCGTCAGACAACGAGTTGCGCGTGGCGGCCGTGCGCGTCGTCGGCGCACGCAAGCTGCGCCCGATGGTGCCCGAGGTCTTGCGCCTGCTGGTGGACGAGGACGAGGCGGTGCGCGACGCCGCGCTGGGTACGCTCGTCGTGTTGGGGGAGCGCAGCGCAGTCAAGGCCATGGCCACATCCCGGCAGATGCGCGACGCTCGGGAGATGCGCAAGGTCCTAGACGCCATCGCCACTCTCGGCGGGAGGGAGGCGAAGGAGTACCTGGAGTTCGTTGCTGCGACACATGATGACGAAGAGATCCGCGAAATGGCCAGATCCGCGTTCGAGCGCCTCGAAAGACGCGAAGCATCCAAATAGCCAACAAGATAGGCTTCTTGAATATTATGCAATGAAATTCTATAATCAGCCTGGTGGCAACGGTCAATCAGGTTGGCAAGAGGGAACGGGGCAGAAGGCGACAGGAAACCTTCGGTGATCGCTACCGTATGCTCGGCGAGCTGCCCCCCGGAGGGACCGGCGAGATCATCCTGGTCGAGGATCTCTCGCGAGGCGGCCGCTGCGCGCTCAAGCTCCTGCCGGCACATGCCTCGGCGGCCAGGCTCCGCAGCGAATTCGCGCGCCTTTCCGAGCTCTCTCATCCGAGCATCGTGCGAGTGCGGGATGCCGGTGTGCTGGCGAGCGGTCGGGCTTCCGGGCGCGCCTTCGTCGTGACGGAGTACCTGGCCGGTCCGACTCTTGCCGACTGCCTTCCCTTAGACTCCCCCGCCGCACGTTTCGCGCAGTTCTCGCTCGCCGCCGAGGCGCTGGCAGATGCGCTCGCATACCTGCATGGCCGGGGCATCCTCCACGGCGACATCAGTCCGGCGAACATCCGCTGTGACGAGGCCGGCAGACCGGTTCTCATCGACTTCGGGCTCGCGGAGCTACTGCAGCCGGTCTCCGTCAACACGGCGGTCGCCGGCACGTTGGGATTCATCGCGCCCGAGGCCCTGCTGGGCGAAAGAAGCCCCGCCGGCGACATCTTCGCGCTAGGGGCGACGCTCTACGATGCCTGGGCGGGAGCCCCGCCGTTCGGCCTGGGCATGGATGCGGTCAAGCGCGCCTGGCAGGGGCCACCGCCGGCTCCGTCTTCGCTCCAAGCCGGGCTGCCGCCCGCATGGGACAGGATCCTGCTGTCCATGTTGGCCGCCGCTGTGCAAGATCGTCCGGGCAGCGCGCGCGTGCTTCTCCAAGAAATACGCCGCGAGTTGCCAGGACGGCCGGTCGCGGTCGAGGAAGATCTGGCGGTCCCTTGTCCGGCAGGGGATCCCTTCGCAGGCGTGGTGGTAGGTCGTTCGGACGAAGAGGCCGTGCTCAGGCGTCACCTCGAACAACTTGCCCAAGGCACCGCGCCGGTTTCCCTGGTCTGTGTGGCCGGCGTCGTGGGATCGGGCCGGCACGCGCTCATACGAAAGGCGTTGCGCGAGGCACGCCTCGCGGTTCTCGCGCAAACCATCGAGCCCTTCGACATCCGCGAAGGCGAGTGCTCCGAGATCCTGGGCCGCATTGCACCAAAGACCGTGGCCAAGGAGAGGCTCTCGCCCGGAGAAGTCGTGGGCGATGCGCAAGAGGGGCTGGCTTGTGTGCTCGAAGACCTCGAGCGGCGCTCGGCCAGTCGGCCGCTGTGCCTGGCCCTCGCGGGTTCGGTCGAGGATGAGGCGCTGGCGAGGGCCCTGGCGGGCAATCCGCCATCCGGTCGGCTTCTGCTCCTTCTGCCCTGCCAGCATGTGGTCGAAGGAGCGGGCATAGCCGGTATCACGCTCGCGCCTTTGTCCCGTGCAGCGCTCGCCGAACTGGTGCGCCGCGGAGCGGGGAGCGACGCGCCCAAGGACGTTCTCGATCACGTCGTGGCCGGCTCGGCCGGGCTGCCCGGCGTGGCCGTGCTTCTGATCCGGGCCTGGCTGGAGAGCGTTCACGAGGGCAAGCCGCATGCCTTCCATGTGACGGAGCGGGAGCGCGACATGGCTCGCCTGTTGGACGCGAGCTTGTCGTCGTTGTCCGATGCCGCGCGCGCCTTTCTGGTCCTGAACGCGCTGTCCCTCAAGCCCAGCTCGGGCGGCAGCGTTGCTCCGGCCGATGTCGAGCCGGCGCGCTCGGCCGAGGGAAGGCAAGAGGCGCTTGCGGCAGGTTGGCTCGAATTCTCGGGCACGGATCTCCCGAGTGAGGCGCACCTGGCCGCGCTCTGGCGTCTCCTGGCCGGCGATGTCCGTCTGCACGGTCTGGCCCAGAAGGCGGCAGGGAGACTGCCGGCTGGCGATTCGCGTCTGGCCGAAGTCCAGCTCGCCCTCGGCATGCGCAACCTGGCTGCGGCAAGCTTCTGGCAGGCGATGCGCGCGGCAGCCACTCGCATGGCGTGGAGCAAGGTCGCCGAGTACGGCGTGCGCGCCTGGCGAGAGGGGGGCAGCCATCCGCTCTTCGCCGATGCCTTGCTTCTGGCCAACGCCCTTGGAATCCTCGGCCGCTACGACGAAGCGCTGCAAGTCCTCGATGCGTGCGATGCGCAGAAGACGGCCGACGCGCAGGCCAGGATCGCGGAGCGCAAGGCATGGCTACTCGGCCGGCACGGCGATCCGGAGGCTGCCCGTCGTCTTCTCGAAGCGGCATTGGCGGTCCTGCCTGCGAATGGCGACGAGGCTTTGCTCCTGCGCTCCCGCTTGGCGCGCATGTTGGTTGCGGCGGGACGCTACGGCGAGGCGTTTGCCGCCGCACAGCCGGCACTTCGGGTTGCTTCGCCGGCCGGGATCCCCGCGCGCGAGGCGGCCGTGTTGGCTCTGGCCTACGCCGAGAAGCTGACGGCGGCCGAAGAGATCCTCACCTCGCTCAAGGCGAGAGGGCAGGAGGTGTCGGACCCGACCCTCGCTTCCCGCGTGGCCTCGCTGGAAGGACTCATCAGGCAGCTCGCCGGCCAGCCGTTGTCGGCAGCGGAAGCCTACCGACGGGCGTTGCGTGGCTACGAGCGCGTCCAAGATCGGCACGGAGCCGCGGTCGCAGCGTTCAATCTCGGGTGCACGTTGGCCGAGATTGGCGACTACGGCGGCGCCATCACCGCGCTCGAACGCGCCATTCGCGAGCTCGGGCGACTCGACGCCGTCACCGACCACGCCCTGGCCGTTTTCAACGTCGGCCAGCTCTTCCTGCAGCTGGGCGATCTCGAAGCCGCCGCACGCGCGCTCGTTCGCCTGGAAGAGGACGCGAAAGCTGCCAGGGTCGAAGCATTCGCCGGCCAGGCCCACCTGCTGGCCGCCGAGATTGCGCGCCGGCGAAGTGATTTGGGAGAGAGCGGACGGCGCTATGCCGAGGCAGCGAAGCGCTTCTTTGGCGTAGGTATGCAGACCATGGCGGCAATCGCGCAGCTTGGCCGGGCGGAGATCCTGGCCGAGCAGGGGGCGGCGGCCGAGGCCCGGGCGCTGCTGGCCGAGATCGAGGCTGGAGGTGTCCGACTCTCGCCGTCCGGCACGAAAAGCGCCACGCCAATGGCCGAATCCTTCGCGCTCGCTTCCGCGCGTGTCGCGCTCTGCGATGCCGGAACGAGCGACGCCGACGGTGTGCGCCTTGCCGAAGCGCTGGGCCGCTTCGCCGAGGGGGCGCGAACCGTGGGGCGCCTGCCCGCTGCCTGGCGGGCCGCCACGCTGGCCGCCAGCCTGTTTCTGCGAGCCCGCGATGCTCGCGGGGATGCGTCGCGAGAGCTGGCACAACGGATTTTTGAGGAGGTCAAGATGAAAGCCCCAGCGAAATACCGGCCGGGAATGGACAACGACGCCGACGCGAAGTCGTTGTCGCGGCCTGCGGCCGAGAGCGAGGTCCGAGCCGTGTGGGGCCAGCGCGCCGCCCTGTTGGAAAGCCGGCTGCGTCGCTTGCTGCGCATCAACAAGCGACTCAACAGCGATCTGAGGGTGTCCCGGGTTCTGGAAACCATCATCGATACGGTCATCGAGCTCACCGACGCCGAGCGGGGTTTCCTTCTACTCAAGGACGGCAACGGCGAGCTGGCGGTCAAGGTGGCACGCAACATCGACCAGAGCACCCTCGAAGGGCCGAGCTTGTCCCTGTCCCGAACCATCGCCAAGCAAGCGGCCGACACGGGCGAGCCGGTGATCACGGTGGACGCCGCCGGGGACAGCCGCTTCGCCGAGCACGTGTCCGTCAGCGACCTCCATCTACGCTCCGTGCTGGCCGTGCCACTTTCGGTCAAGGGCACCGTCGTGGGAACGATCTATGTCGACCACCGCCTGCGCAAGGGCGTGTTCGGTGAGGACGAGTTGGCCATGGTGCTCGACTTCGCCGAGCAAGGCGCCATTGCCATCGAGAACGCGCGCGTCATCTCCGAGCTGCGTCGGCGCGAGCAGCAGGTGCAGTCTCTCAACCGGCGGCTCGCGCGTGAGCTGCGGGTTCAGGAGGCGGCGCTGTCCGATGCCCGGGTCGAGCTCAAGGAGAGCCGCCAGGCTGCGGCTCTGCGCTACGACTACCGCCAGATCGTTGGCCAGTCGCCCGCGATGCTCGACCTGTTCCGGCTGCTCGACCGCGTTACGGACACCAACTTGCCGGTCGTCATCGAAGGCGAAAGCGGCACCGGCAAAGAGCTGGTGGCGCGTGCCATCCACTTCCACGGGCCGCGCAAGGACAAGCCCTTCGTCTCGGAGAACTGCGCGGCTATCCCCGAAACCCTCCTCGAATCGGCGCTCTTCGGGCATGTGCGGGGGGCGTTCACCGGGGCGGATCGGGAGGCGCGGGGGCTCTTCGCCGTGGCCAACGGAGGAACGCTGTTCCTGGACGAGGTGGCCGACATGTCGCCGGCCATGCAGGGCAAGCTCCTGCGCGTCCTGCAGGACGGGGAGTTCCATCGCGTGGGCGGCGAGCGAGCCGAGAAGGCCGACGTCCGCTTGCTGGTCGCCAGCAATCGCAACCTGAGCCAGCTGGTCGAGGAAGGCAAGTTCCGCAAGGATCTGTTCTATCGGCTCAGCGTCGTACGGTTGCACCTGCCGCCCCTGCGCGAGCGCAGGGAGGACATCCCGCTGCTGCTGCGCCACTTTCTCGAGAAGGCCAGTGCGCCGGCAGGGGCCGCCCCCAAGCGCATCGTCGCCGCGGCCCTGGCGCGGCTTTGCGGGTATGCATGGCCCGGCAACGTGCGCGAGCTGGAAAACGAGATCGCCAGGGCCGCGGCGTTCGCGGGTCCCACCATCGAGGTCGCCGACCTCGCGCCGCACATTCAAAGTGGGCAGGATCCAAGCGAGACGATTCGCAACGAGCCGGACAGCCTGCGTCTGCGCCAGAGAGTCGAGCGGCTGGAGCGGCAAATCATCCGCGAGGCCATGAACCGAGCACAGGGCAATCAGACGCGTGCGGCTTTGCTTCTTGGCCTGTCCCGTTTTGGATTGCAGAAGAAGTTGCGGCGGTACAATCTTGGCAGCTAGCCAACCAGGTTGGCGATGGCTGTGACGTAGGTTGACATCCGAGTGGCAAACCCCTCGAAATCCCGGGCAGCGACTTGGCCCGGATTTCGCACAAACCCGACGTGAGGATTGGCATGAAGCGCGTCCGATGCAGTTGGTCCATGCGCTGGCTGGCCGCGCTGCTGGCCTGCTTGTCGTATGTCTTCGTCTTCGCCTGCAACTCCCCATTCATTCCGATCCCTCCGCCCAACCCGACCTTCGCCGAGGGGGCCACTCCTGGAGAATGGGCCGTGTCGGCTCCGGCGGATCCGCGTGCCAGCGGCGCGCGCTACTACATCTACAATGCCGACCTGGGAAGCGGCCTCATCCAGCAAGCCGCGCCCGATGGTTCGATGTACGCGTATCCCTTGCACGGAGTGGCGGGCGACCGCATCAACATTCGCTGGGAGAGAACCCCCTCGGACGGCAGCTCGACTATCTGCCGACGCCTCGGGGAGGGAACCGCCGTGCGCGGTTGCGACTAGGCGACGGCGCGGCCCGCCGGCGTTCTCGCAGCGGGCGACTAGTTCTGCTCGGTCGAGCCGGCGGACACCGGGGTGCGCAGCCTCTTTTCCTGCGCCAGAGCGTTGCGGGGCTCGCCGAGGTTCAAGGGTGCCGGAATACCGGCGGCTGGAGCCGCGGAGAGGCCCGAAGAAGGCATGCGTTTGACTTCTTCCCGGGCAATTCGCCACGCGGCTTGGATGATCCAGGAGACAGAGCGGTCCTGGCGAATGGCCTCCTTCTGAGTCTCCGCCAGCATGGCGGAGTTGAAATAAAGGGTGACTTTGCGTTTCTGAGACACTTGGAGCTCCATCCAGGACGTCGAGCGCGAGAGAACGTGGTCCCCAGGTCAGCTAGCGGCTGATCCTGACCTTGAAGGGCATGAACACCTGGAAGTTGAGACTGAAGACCCAGTTGTGCGTCCACTGCAAGTCACGGTCGTCGGCCAGCTTGTCGCCGTTCACATCGCGCCCAGAAGCGTTGTTCTTGTAGACGAGGTCGTGAAGCTCGAGATTGAGGGCCAGCCAACGGGCCAAGAAGGCGTGCGCGCCGAGCCCCCCAGATATGGCGAGTTCCGTCTTGGTGTAAAGCTCCCCTGGGGCATGGCAAGGGTGCGTGGTGGAGCCCTGACAGGCGGGTGCCGCCGCGCCGGTGCCGGCCAGGTTCACCATGCCGGCGCCTCCGAGAATGTAGAAGTCGAAGTAGCTGAACAGGCTGCTGAGCAAGGCTATCTTGCCGGAGAGCGGGATGAACTCCAGCTGGCCGACGAAGAAGTAGCCGATGCGATTCATCGTGTAGGGGGCTTCGTCGGCGTACGGGCTCTTGAGCGAGGGAGTGACGCTCGGGTCACTCGGTTCCGGCGGCAGGGCGCCGCCGAGGTCGTCGTTGAACGTGGTCTTCCACGTCGGCGTCACGTTGAACCCACCCACGGCGGCCAAGGAGAGCCAGTCGGTGATGTGGTAGGCGAGCTTGGGCTGGAGCAGCAGGGCGTTGTAGAAGTCCTGGCCGATGGTGACGCCCGCGCCCACGCCAATCTCGAAGCGGTTGTCGCGCAGCTCGAGGCGCCTGCGGATGACCGGCGCGTTCGTCAGGGGGCTCTTCCGCTCTTTCTCGGCGCTGGCCACGGTTGGCAGACTAGTGAGAGCGCCCACGAACAGTAGGATGACCTTCCGCATGACTTGTGTCCTTTTCATCATGAGAGCAACTCGCTAGCGGGGCGTTCGATACGTGAAGGAGGGCGGAACGTAGAACCCGATGGAGAAGAACATCATGATGTTCTGCACGAACTGACTTTGGGAGTTCTGCGATTCGCGTTTCAAAGCGACGAGGTCCTGGGGGTCCGACATGCTGGCTCGGTCCTTCCACTCGAAAGCGTCCTGGTACATGTAGTCGCGGAAGGTGATGCTCAGCGTGAGCCAATCGAGCACGAAGAGACGCACGCCGAGGCCTAGATGGCCGACGATGTTGTCGTTGGTGAACGCCTTGTCGCCGAATGCCCGCGGGATGATTTCGGTGCGAATCATCCCCAGACCGAGCGCGAAGGTCAGGTCCCAGTGCACGATCCACTTGTTGAAGAGGCCGAACTTGCCGTACCCCGGCACGTAGCCGAAGGTCCCCGCCCAGTGGTACTTCAGCTTGTTGAGCGTCGGAACCAGGTAGTACTGCAAGCCGACCAGAGTCTCGCGCTCGGACAGCTCCTTGATGAAGTACTGCCCTTCGACTCCGATGGAGAGGACGTCGGTGATGTAGTAGTTGATGTCGCCGCCGAGCGAGTAGTGGCGGATGAGCGGGTCATTGAGCGTGATTCCGCCGAACGGTGCGATCTCCACACGCGCCTTCTTGAGGAAGGCCTTGCGCGGCACCACGACGATGTCCTCCCATCCCTTGCGAGGCGCTCCCGCGGCCGCGGCAGCCTTCTTGTCGCCGGGGGCCGCGGGCTGCTCCGCTTCCGGTTCTAAGGCCCCGGTGAGGTCGGACAGGTCAATGTCCGGCAATGGCTCGGAGGCCGTTTCTGCCGGAGTTTTGTCGCCGCCAGCTGGCTCATCCGCAGGCGGCGCTGGCTCCTGGGCCAGAGACGATCCCGCGATGCTCAGGTTGGCAAGAATTACGAAGAGGCCAAGGGCAAGTCGTTTCATGCGTTTCCTTGCTTGGGGGCCGCCTTCACCCCATGACGAAAATCGCTTTGATTTCAGAGGCTTGGCTATGAAGGCGGAGGTGCGGGCAATGTAGCACAGGGAATTTCTGCAAATCAACAAAATTT
>JAFGPX010000089.1 GCA_016935975.1 Deltaproteobacteria bacterium | reverse complement strand
CCTAGAGCGCCGAACGGTTTGACGGACCGAGTGAAGTTGCGGAGTTGCGAGCGGCCCAAGGCGCGACGAGGGAGAATACTCGACGTATTTGACCGAGGAGCAACGCAGGGACGCGACGCAAATCCGCGATTTCACGACGGGAGTCAAACCGTTCGGCGCTCTAGGGCATCCTCGACGACCCGCGCGCTTCCAACGACCCGAGGACTTCTGCTCCGCTGTGTTCTTCTCCCGCTGGTTGTTGCCACGGGGTGCTGGTCGGGCGGCGGCAAGATCGTTCAGCGCGCCGGCCCCGACGCCGGAGGCTCTCCGGACGCGGGTGACGCGAGCATCGCGAGCGACGCGAGTGACGCAAACGACGCGGACCTTGGGACGGTCGTCATCCACGTGCCTGACGTCCCTCCTGCGAGCGAAACGCCACTCGTGAGCATCCCCCAGAACATCGTTTCCATGCGCATCGCCCCGAAGGACGCGGTGCTGGTAGTGGAGCGGGGCAAGACCGCGCTGCTCGACTATCGCGCCTATGCCACCATGGAGGGGGACGGCACCGAGGTCGACATCACGGAGCGCACCGTCTTCTACGTCCCGGACAACCACCTCGTCGGTGGCTTCCCCGAGGATGGCAGCGCCACGTTCACGGCGCGCCTGCCGGGAAGCCCAAGCGATTTTGCTCAGCGCGGTGGCAAGGTGACCATTCAAGCACGAGCGGCAAGCACGGACCTGCCCATCACGACCGTCACCACAACCTTGACCGTGAAGATCGTTGACGTCGGCCAAGCGACGGTCGGCACGCCTGCCGCCACGCCCGCGCTTCCCAGCAGTCCTGGAGCCCTGTTCGCGGGGACCGACACCCCCAGCCTGGCGCCCCTGTTGGTCTACCCCAACGATGGCGTGCTGCTGCCTCCCAACATGAACCAGCTCGAGATCCATTACTTGCCGGGAGAGAGCCCGGGCGAGCTCTACGAGATCTCCATCCTCGGTCCCTACTCCGAGTATCGCTACTACGCGCGCTGCCATGCCGATCCCGCGAAGTTCGTCAAAGACACCTGCGCGCTCGAGCTTGCCAGCGACAGTGCCGAGGTGCTCGCCGAGAGCAATCGCGGAGCTGGCCCTCTGCAATTGATCGTACGAGGCTCCGACGAGCAGGGCCACGTGGGCGCGTCGGCCACGGCCTCGATCGAATTCGCCGCCGAGGCCGTCCATGGCGCCATCACCTACTGGACGGCGACGCGGCCTCCTCGCATCATGCGCTTCGATTTCGGTTCGCAGTCGGGGCTGGCGCCCCTCGTGGAGCAGAGCGATTTGCCTGATGATGCCGGGAATCCCGGCAAGGGCCAGCGCTGTATTGGCTGCCACTCGGTATCCCGTGATGGCAGCCGTCTGGCCGCCGGCATGGATGGCTCGCAGCAAGGGTTCTTGCTCTACATCAACGATCTCTCGCGGCCCAGGACCGATCCCAATCGGCTCACCGTGGATGGACGCGGCGTGGGCGTCGCGGCCGAGAACCAGATCGTCACGGCTTCCTTCAGCCCGGAAGGGGACCAGTTCGTCGCAGTCAGCTGGCCCGAGAACCCGGCGGTCGGCCCGACCAAGCTGGCCTTTCACGACGGGACGACCGGCGTACGCCAGAGCACGTTCGACGTGGGTTTCGATGTCACGTATCCGGATTGGTCCCCGGACGGCCAGAGCATTGCCGTGACGCGAATCTACCAAGCCAACTTCTACAACATCTGGTTCATCGACGGAGGCATTTCAATCATCCGGCGCGAGGGTGGGACATGGAAGCTGCCGGCCGTGGATCTCTTCGCGAGCGGCTCGGGCAAGAACCGCTACACGCCGAACTGGCTGCCCGATTCGTCACTGCTCCTCTACTCCGAATCCGCCAGGCCGCCGGACGATCCCAACGCCAGAACCGATGCCTATTCGAACTCGGTGGCCACCGTGTGGGCCATCGAGCCCAGGGCCGGAGCGAGCCCCGTGGCCCTGACACGTGCCAATGCGCCCGCCGTGGCGGACAAGCTCACCCTGGCCGACAATCGCGATCCCGTCCTCGTCCAGCGCATCGCGAGCGGGCAATTGATGAACACCTTCCCGCGCTCGGCGCCGTTCCAGAGCACGCACGATGGCCACACCCTGTTCTGGTTCACGGTCGCATCGCAGCGGCGGGCGGGCGTGCGGTGCTTCGTCGGCAACGAGAGCGCGACGTTGGACGTTACCACGCAGACCCTGCTGTGGATGTTCGCCCTCGACGCCGACGCGGTCCATGCCGGGCAGGACGGCAGCTATCCCGGCTTCTTCCTGCCTTTCCAGGACATGCTCACCTCGAACCACATGGCCTACTGGGCCCAGAAGTACGTCTCGGACAATCCGCCGCCCCCGCCGCCCCCCACGCCGCCCCCGCCGCCGCTGACGGTCTCGCCCCCAATCCCCTAGTCGCGGCCCGCGATTCCACCGAGCCAAAGCCCCTCGGTGTGGCTCGAGACGATGGGATCTTCCTCGGCCGTCTTGCCGGGCAGCTCTGGCCACCATTTTGGCAACGGCGGCAGGGCCAGCGGCTCGATGCTCTGGCCGGGCTTGGGCACGGCGGCCGTGACCCCGGCCTTGGCGGCCGCGGCGAGCACGCGGTCCGCGGGCTCGGTCCAGGCGTGGTAGGCGAGCGTGAAAAGGCCAAAGTGCGCGGGGATGAGCACGTTGCCGCGCACGAGCTGGTGGGCGCGCACGGCTTGCTCGGGGCCGAGGTGCCAGTCCGGCCAGTAGCGGCCGTAGGCGCCGGCCTCGAGGATGGTGACGTCGAAGGGGCCTAGCCTATCGCCGATTTCCTTGATGCCGCGGAAAAGCCCCGTGTCGCCCGAGTAGAAGGCGCGCCGTTCGCGGCCGAGAACGGCGAAGCCGGCCCACAGCGTGCCGGCGTCGCCGATGCCGAAGGTGCGGCCCGAGATGTGGCGCGCCGGCGTGGCCACGATGTCCAGGCCGGCCACCTGCGTGCCCTCCCACCAGTCCAGCTCGACGATGCGGTGGGCGGGCACGTGCCAGTATTCGAGGTGCGCGCCCACGCCCAAGGGCACGACGAAGGTCGTGTCCCAGTCCTTCATCGCGACCATGGTCGGATAGTCGAGGTGGTCGTAGTGGTCGTGCGAGATCAGGACGGCGTCGGGCGGCGGCAGCTCGCCGAGCGGGATGGGAGGCCCATACCAGCGCTTGGGGCCGGCCCAGGTCATGGGGCTCGTGCGCGCGCCCCAGTGCGGATCGAGGAGCAGGCGGCGCCCCTCGATCTCGACCAGGAACGACGAGTGGCCGAACCACGTCACGCGCAGCCCGGTGGCGGGCGGCGTGGCGAAGCGCCGCGCATCGATCGGTTCCACGGGCACCGGGCCGTCGGGCGTGGTGTGCTCGCTCTTGTTGACGAAATCGAGGGCCGCGCGCAGATAGTCGGTGTGCATGGGCTCGGGGTTTTGGAAGCGCCCGTGTTTCCAGTTCGGCGATCGCTCCATGCGCGCACGGCGCTCGCCCCACGGCCGCTTGCCGAAGGCGCGCCAGCCGCTGGCCACGGCCGCCACGCCCGCCAGCGCGAGGACGAAGGAGAGCCAGGCCATGGCGCGCAGGAAGCGCCGCCGTTTGCGGTGCGTTGTCGCCCCGATCTCGGGGGCCGAGCTGCCGGTTGAACCCACCGTGAGTTTCTGAGGGACGGTAGGCAGAACGTCAAGGCGCTAGACCAAGGCGGCGTAGACGCCGAAGCGCAGCTTCAGCTCACCCTCGACGCTCCACCAGCCGCCTTGCAGCGAGAAGGTATCCACTGCTGCGGCGCGCGCCGGCCGAGCCTCAGCCGTGAGGAGTAGTAGCACCAGCGCCCAGACTCCTTCTTGGGAGCGTCTCATTGTGCCCTCTCGCCGTAGCCTGCTTCCTGCTGCTCCGGCAGTAGCACGAGACGCGTTCCCGGCCCGGGAGGCAGGTCGGTATCCACGACGGCGAAACAGCCGGTTGGATCCATGGGGTATCTTCCGGGTGGATCGCCGTAGAAGCCAGGGTACATGTCGAGCAGCGTCTCCGTCCACTCGCCTAGCACCACGGAGCCCGGAAGGGAGGCCGAGATGTAGCGGAGCTGCCGGGCACCGCCGACCTGCGTGCTGGCGAACAGGAGACCGCGGCCGTCCGGGGCGAAGGTGGGCGCGGTCACACTGCCATCCGTCACGAACGAGTACTCGGTCCCCGCGCCCAGCGCCAACACGCGCAGGTGGTTCTGCCGCGCGTCCCCGGCGCTCTCCAGCAAGGCGACCTGGTCACCCACCGGCGCGACCCGGAACCAGGCGCCCGACGAGATCTGCCCGACGGCTGCGCCGTAGGGATCGCTGGCCCAGATGCGGCCTTCCCGCTCTGCTACGAAGACGGCGCGGCTGCCGTCGCCGCTCCATTCGAACGCGTTGATGGCGTTTTCGTACCGCCAGAAGGGCAATAGAGCGCTGCTCAGCAGGTTCTCGCCCGTACCGTCGAGGCGGATGGCATAGAGCAGGGCAGCGCTGTCGTAGCCGGCGTCGTCCCGAACCTGGCCCGCGCCGAGCACCCACGTGCGGTCGGCCGAGATCCTGTAGCCGAAGAGCCCAGGGCTGCGCCCGGTCGCCAGGGAGTAGGAGGTGTCGCCGGTGCCCGGCACGTGCGCGCGGAGATTGGCGTCAGGCGTGGGATAGCCGCCGGTGTCGACGCCGAAGAGCAGGAGGTCGTCGCTCGCGAACCACGGCCCGGTCGCGCCGGGCTGGGAAGGAAGTGAGTAGACCTTGCCGCTGCGGTCGGCGACATGAAGGACGTTCGATCGCGCGTCGCCGTCGGGTGCCTGCACCAGGAAGGCGAAATACTCCCCGCCCGGCGAAACCGCGTAGTCGGGAAGCGAGTAGCCTCCGCCGAGCACATTGGCGGCCAGGGTCGTCGCTTCTCCACTTGGCGCTTCGACGACTTCCAGGGTGCCGCGGAGGGCCCGAGTGCAGTCGCGGATGACGTAGATGCGCGAGCCGTCCGGAGCCGCGAGATGGGCGCAGGCGCCGGTGGCCAGCGTGCGCAGGGCGCCGTTCTCATACACGGCCAGTCCCTTGCCATCGCTGTCGGCGCCGACCACGAGCATGCCGCCCTTTCGCCCGAGAGCCTCGGCGGCGCCGCCGGCGTCGCTGATCATCGTTATCTCACCCGAGGGCAAGGCCACGTGCAGCAGTTGGTCCGGGTAGCCGATCCCGGGCTCGCCTTCCCGGCGCACCTTGAGCACGATCCAGCTGCGGTCGGGAGCGAAGGTGACGTCCCTGGTTCGCGCTTTCGTCAGCACGCCCTGGTCGGCAAGGGCCCTGAGGGAAGCGCACGACGTCGAAGGCCACGCGCCATCAGGTGGCTTGGCGTCGGCCGCGGATGCATCCCGCCGGGGCAGATCCGCGCCGGGCAGGTCACGCGCGAGCCCGTCGGCCGTCAGGTCGCGCGACGAGAAATCGGCGGCAACGTCGCGCAGCGGACGTTCGCGCGGTAGGTCTGCCGGGCCGTCGCGCAGAGCCGCAGGTGGCGGGTCGGCCGGAGAATCCGGTCGGGGCTCATCCGCCAGCGGTCCGTCCGGCCGAGACAGATCCGGCGTTGCCGCAGGTGTGTCCTGACCAGCATCCCGGGCTGCCTCGGGCCGCTGGGCCTGGTCGAGCAGGGCCGTCCGCCCGCAGGATGCCGCGAACGCGATCGGTAGTGCGACCCGCCACCAGCACATGAACGGTAGTGTTGCACGAAGCGTGTTCCGTGCGGAGTCAGTTCCGCGCCCGCTCCAGGCGCAGCATCGGCACGTCGTGGCTCGGCAGCATGGCTGGCATGGTGGCGCCGAGACTCCTACGGGCAGCCGAGCTCGCCGCAGTCGGACTGAGTGTGGCACTGGACGATGGCGCCGGAGAGCGAGTAGCTCGCGGTGCAGGTGCCGTCGAGGCTGGGCATACACTGGGCGGTCAGCGGGCCCGTGCCGCAGGCGTGCTCCACGCACATGGGCGTGACGATGAGAGCGCCTCCGCTGTGGGTGGTGATCACGCAGACCATCCCCGCAGGACAGGTCAGCCCGTCCGGCGCGACGTCGTCTGCCTGGCAGGCGAAGGCGCTGCACGCCGCGGACTGGACCGTCCACGCGCCAGCGGAACACGTGGCCAGGGTGCGGCCTGCGCCCGCACAATCCTCGTAGTAGCAGGTGTGGTCCACCGGCCCGCAGGTGGTTTCATCCTTGGGTGGGGCCTGCGGGCAATCGGGAATGGCGCAGTCGCTCTGCTGGACGCAGCCCTCGTAGCACATGTCCGTGTAGGCCACGACGTACGGCAGCTCGCAGAAGGGCTCGACCATGTCGCACAGAGCGGGGCCTATGCAGTTGGCTTTGCCGCCGTCGACGCATCGAACGAAACGGGCGCAGCACCCGGCGCCGACGCAGCCGCAGGTGCCTGGATCGTCGAAGACCGAGTGGCATTCGCCGCGGGCGTCGCAGGCCGCCTGGGTGACGAGCTCGCTGCATTCCTCCAGCGGCGCATCGGGCGAGCCGCCGTCGAGCGTCGTGGCTCCGCCCGTGCCGCCCACGTCGCCCGTGGCCGTGCCGCCTGTTCCGCCGCTCTTTGTGCCGCCGTCGGCCCCAGCCATCCCGGTCCCGCCGGTGCCCCTGCCGCCCGCACCGCCGGCCTCCCTGCCGCCCGCACCAGCTCCGCCGGCATCAAGGCCTCCCGTGCCGGCGAGCATGCCGCCGCTGCCCGCGCCGGCACCGCCCGTGCCGCCGTCTCCCTTGCTTCCCCCCGTTCCGGCGTCACCGCTGCCCAGGGTCACGACGCCGCCAAGGCCCGTCGCGCCGCCAGGACCGAGCGTGATACCTCCGCTGCCCCGAGAGCCGCCGGCGCCCGACTTGCCGCCGGGCTTGGTTTCGCCGCAGCCGGTTGGCGTTCCCGCCACCGCCAGCGAGGCGGCAACGATTCCAACCGTTTGCAGCGCTTTCAGCGTCTTGTTCATGGCGCATATCCTACTGGCGGCTGCCACCGGCTACGAACATTGTGAGAGGTCGCAGCGGCGTGGGCAAACCGAGATCGCCGGCGCGTTGCCCCAAGTGTCCGGCGTCACACGCACGTTTCGACGGCCTCGCCGCCCGAACTGCACGGACGCGAGACCATCGCGGAAAGGCTTGCCGAACGGGAAGCGCGGATCGGCGACGACGGTCTTGCCCCTCTTGTGCCCGACGTCATGGGAACGGGCATTCCCGTCCGATGCGCGATCTTGCCGCGACCCGCGGCCCCATACCTGGCTATACTAGGCACGGAGGGTCGTGCCTGCCGTGATGGCCTATTTGTCCGCCTGGACGCTGCGCTTGCATAACCAAATCAAGCCGTCGAAGGACGCGCTTGTGCGTACGACTACGAGGGGGCTCATGCATAGGATCCACGCCGTTCTTGGCATCGTCGTCCTTGCCGGTGCCTGTGTGAATCTCGACAAGCCGGAGAAGGTTGCCGAGTGCGCCACACAAGGCACTTGCGTCAACAAGCCGCCCGTCGACGACGCGGGGGTACCCGAGGACACGCCGACGCCCGTGGGGGAGGCGGGTGGCTACGATGGCGCGCCGGACGCCGCGCCGGCACTGGATGTTCCGCTCGACCAAGTCCGCGACACGTCTCCGGTGGATGCGGAGGCGCCCGCGGGATCCTGCGCCTTGGCGGGCGTGCCGAAGCCGGCCGGCACCGTGTGCCGCGCCGCCGCGGGCCCCTGCGATGTCGCCGAGAGCTGCGACGGCGTGAGCGCCGATTGCCCGGCCGACGAGATGGCGGCCGCAGCGACCGTATGCCGCGCCGCGGCCGGCGACTGCGACATCGCGGAGACTTGCTCCGGAACCAGCGTGGACTGTCCGGCTGACGGCTTTCGGCAGGCCGGCGTGATTTGTCGCGCGGCCGCCGGCCTCTGCGATGTCGCGGAGAGCTGCACCGGCACCGGCGCGGCCTGTCCCGTCGACTCGATGGCCCAGGCAATCACGGTGTGCCGAGCCTCGATTGACGGCAACAAGTGCGACCCGGAAGAAACCTGCACCGGCTCGAGCGTGGATTGTCCGGCGGATCTCCTCTATGTTCCACCTGGGGTGCCGAGCGGCGTCTCGGCCGCTGCGGGAACCTTGCAGGCTACGGTGTCGTGGGGCGCGGCCGCCGGGGCCACCGGTTACAACGTCAAGCGCAGCACGACCAGCGGCACGGGCTTCACCACGCTCGTCAGCTCGCCCACGACCACCGCTTCTCCCTTCAGCGACATCGGTCTGACCGGAAGCACGACCTACTACTACGTCGTGTCGGCGATCAACACCATCGCCACCTGCGAATCGGCGAACTCGGCCGAGGTGTCCGTGACCCCGGCGGGCCAGTGCACGCCGCCTTTGCCCCCCGTCGTCACCGCCGCGTCCGCCGACGGCGCCGTCACGCTGTCGTGGGCCGCCGTGCCCGGCGCGGTTTCCTACCAGGTCGCGCGCAGCCTGGCCGCCGGCACGGGCTACGCCACGGTTGGCTCTGTCACCACCGGTACCACCTTCACGGACGGCAACGTCGTCAACGGCAAGACCTACTACTACGTCGTGACGGCCAGCAACGGCTCCTGCAGCTCGGGCAACTCGAACGAGGTCGCGATCTCGGCGGCGTGCACGCCGCCCGTCCCACCCGCGGGCCTTGCCGCGACGCCGGGCGATGGCTCGGTCACCCTCAACTGGACGGCGTCGGCCGGAGCGACCTCGTATTCCGTCTACCGGAACACCGATGGCACCTCGATCTATGCCCTCATCAACTCCACCTCGCAGACGACTTTCACGGACGACGAGGTCGTCAACGGCACGAAGTACTACTACATCGTGACGGCCAGCAACGGCTCTTGCAGCTCGAGCAGCTCCGCGCAGGTCCAAGTCACGCCGGCCTGCATTCCACCCGCGGCGCCGCCTCTCGTCCTGCCGACCGCGGGCGACCGGCAGATCTCGCTATCGTGGACCGCCCCGGCGGGCGCGACGCTGTACCGCGTGTCCAGAAACACCGCCGCCACGGGAGCCTTCACCCAGATCGCCACCCCCACCGCTGCGAGCTACCTCGATACCCCGCTGGTCAACGGGACCACGTACTACTACGTCGTCGCGGCGAGCAACGGTTCGTGCTGGTCCGCCAACTCCGCGGTGGTGTCCGCCACGCCTCTGTGCACGCCGCCGTCGGTGCCGGCCACCCTCACCGCGACCGCCGGCGACGGCCAGATCACGCTCAGCTGGGCAGCCTCGACCCCGACTCCCGCCGCCTACACGCTCCAGCGCAAGACGGGCGCGGCAGGCGCCTACGCGACCGTCGCCTCGCCGACCGTCGCGAGCTACACGGACCGGAATCTCACCAACGGCACGACCTACTATTACCGGGTCAGCGCCAGCAACGGCTCCTGCAGCTCGGACTACGGCCCCGAGGCCTCCGCGACGCCGGTTCCGACCTGCAACCAGACGGCGCCGGGCAGCCCGACGGCGACGCCCTCGGGCAGCGTGCAGGTCACGCTGACCTGGACCGCCTCCACCCCAGCGCCGACCGGCTACGACATCGGGCGGAGCACGACGAGCGGCGCTGGCTACGTGTCCATCGACACCGTGCCCGGAACGAGCCTGACCTACACGGACGACGACACCGACTTGGTGAAGGACACGACCTACTACTACCAGATCACGGCCGTGGGTTCGGTGTGCACCGCCACCTCGGTCGAGGTGGCGGCCACCACCGCGTGCTCCGCGCCGGCGGCGCCCAGCGCGGGCCTGGCTGCCACGAGCGGGACGAACGGGGCGATCACCATCGCGTGGAACGCGGTGGGCGGAGCGACGGCGTACAGCGTGTATCGCAGTACCAGCGCCAGCGGCACCTTCACGGCGATCAGCAGCAACCAGACCGCCGCCACGTACGTCGATCCAGCGGCCGGCCTGGAGAACGGCACGGTTTACTACTACAAGGTCGGCGCGAGCAACGCCAACGGCCAGTGCGCGTCGCCCCGGTCGACCGCGGTCTCGACCCGGTCCTGCATCATCCCCGCCGCGCCAACCGGATTGTTCACGAGGAGAACGGGCAACCACTATCTCAGGGTGTCGTGGACGAACTCGCCGGGCGCGGTGCTGTACAACGTACTGCGGAGCCCCCCGAACGGCTCTGGGTACGCGCCGGTGGGAACTTCTCCCGGATCGTCGTACCTGGATACGCCGACCCAGAATAGCGCGGTCTACCACTATGTCGTGACCGCAGCCAGCGATGCCGCCGGATACTGCAGCTCCGGCAACTCGGCGGAGGTGACCGCCGTCGCATGCGTCAACCTCTCCCGAGGCGGCAACGACGTGGCGCAGATTGACAGTTTCTACACGGGGAATGCCTACTGTGTCATCACCTGCGATGACATCGGCACGTGGCAGGTGTGGAACATCGGGAATCGCCGGCTCTACATCAATGAGGTCGACCGGACTAACCAGCTCGGCGGCAACGAGCCCGTCCCCCTGCCCGGCAGCTCGTTGCCCGACAAGGTGAACGGCGGATATGCTTTCGACTTCACCGCCCAAGAATCCGACACAGGCACAGGCATGAATTGGTGGGGCGGGACTGCCCACGAGTGCCCGTAGCGGAGGCCTGGTGGAACGCGGACCCGCGGGCGTGGTGGCTCCTTCCTGCTTGAACCGATCGAGCTGTGATTGGCGGCACGGATGCCGCAACCGAGGCTGTCCCCCTCTTCCGGTTGTGTGGGAAGATACCTACTCATGAGCACGAAGGCATGGTCGCTGGTCATGACGGTTGCCTTGCTGCTGGCTGCTTGTGGCGCCGGCACGGACGAGAAGCAGAATGCTGGAAAGCAGGACGGCTCGGTCGCCCCAGCCGATGCTCCGGCCGCAAGGGACACGCCCGGCGCGGATCTGGCGCCCGATCTGGCCGGGCCGGAGCCCGACAGCGCCGCGGAGGCCATGGCCCCGGATGCGGGGCCGGATCTCCCTAAGGCGACCGAAACCGGGGCCGGCGAGGTGCCGGTCCCCATCGAAGCCGGCAACGAGGCGGGCGCGGCGGATCTCGCTAGGCCTGCCGACGCGCCGGCCGAGGCCGGCCGGCCAGACGCGGCCGGACCGGACGCGGCCCCGGATCTGGCGGCGGATGCCCCGGCGCCCGCCAACTACAACTGCAACGACGACTCCGACTGCTGCATCGTCGTGGATACGTGCAATGGCACCGCCCATCTGTACAGCCTGGCGCCGGGAGCAACCGGGCCGCCGTCCTTCCCGTCCTACACCATGTGCGCTCCCTGTGTCCCGCCGGCGGTCCAGGTTCGCTGTGACCAGGGACGGTGTGTCGGCGAAAGGATTTCGTCGGGCGTCGACTACGAAAGTCCGCTCCGCGAAGACCACTGCGGTCCGGTCGCGCTGCCCGACGCGGGAGCGGCATCGCCCGGCCAGCCCGCCCAGGGCGGCGCGCAGCCCACCTCGTGGGGTTGCTGAGCGCGGGTGCGCGCCGACACGACGTGAAGCGAAGAACGCCCAGCTTGCTGTTCGTGGCCCTCGTGGGAGCGTGGGCGGGTCCAAGCGAGGCCGAGCCCGTCTGCACGCGCCAGGATGCTCGGATTGTGGTGGCGCTCAAGGAGCACACGCTCACGCTTTGCGAGGGGACGAAGGCGGTGGAGACCTTCGGCATTCGGCTCGGTCGTGGCGGCATCGGCAAGACCCGCGCCGGCGACCGCAAGACGCCGGTCGGAACCTACGCGCTCGGCAGGCCACGTTCGTCCAAGCGGTACGGCATCTTCATCCCCATAGGCTATCCGACGGAGAAACAGCGGAAGCAGGGCATGACCGGCGGTTCGCTCGGCGTCCATGGGCCGGACAGGCGAGCCAAATGGCTCGGCCGCCTGGGCAACACCTTCGATTCGTCGGATGGCTGCGTCGGTCTGGCGACGGACGCGGAGATGGAGAGAATCGCGAAATGGGTGCGCTCGGCGGCCGCGCGCACCATCGAGTTGCGCTGATGGCGACCGCCGGCGCGGCCGAGTGTGTCTGCTCCGCGTTCTCCCCCGCCTCTGCGTTCTCCCCGCTTCCTACTTCTGGTCGAGCACCTTGATGGGCGGCATTTCCTTGCCTTCGAGGTACTGAAGGCTGGCGCCGCCGCCGGTGGAGACGTGGGTCATCTTGTCGGCCAAGCCCATCTGCTCGACCGCCGCGGCCGAGTCGCCGCCGCCGATGATGGTGACCGCGCCACGGCCGGTGGCGGCGGCGATGGCCTGCGCAATGGCCAGGGTGCCGGCGGCGTAGTCGGCGGCCTCGAACACGCCCATGGGGCCGTTCCACACGATGGTGCCGGCCTTGGCGATGATGTCGCTG
>JAFGPX010000088.1 GCA_016935975.1 Deltaproteobacteria bacterium | reverse complement strand
GTTGAGGAAGTCGTTGGTGAAGGTCTCCATCTCGGCCGAGATCACGCGGATGCGCCGCGACAGGTAGTTGTAGCCCATGACCGCGGGAATGGCGGCGACCAGGCCGATGGCCGTGGCGACCAGGGCCTCGGCGATGCCCGGCGCGACCGTGGCCAGGTTGGCCGCGCCCTTGGCGCCGATGTTGCGGAACGAGTTCATGATGCCCCACACCGTGCCGAACAGGCCGATGAACGGCGCGGCGCTGGCCGTGGTGGCCAGGAAGGGCACCTTGTTCTCCATCTCCGTGACCGCCATGGTGCGGGCGCGGGCCAAGGCGCGCTCGAGGCTCTCGATGTCGCCGAGCCCGCTTTCCTCGGCTTTGACGCCGGCCTGCGCTTGCTGCTGCGCCTGCGCGTGCCGCTTGCGCAGCTTGACCAGCTCTTGGTAGCCGGCGCGGAAGACCTCGCTGACCGGCGAGGGCGCGGCGGTCTGCGCCTCCTTCCACATCTCGTCGAGGCTGGAGTTCCAGAACCTCTCGACGAAGTTGAGCGAGCGCCGGTGGGCGCGCGCCAGGTACATCCACTTGGCTCCGATCACGTACCAGGAAACCACCGACATCAAAGCCAGGAGGGCGAGCACGGCCTTGGGGACGGGGCCGGCGTGCACGATGAGGGAGATGATGTCCAGACTGTCTCCCGCGCCGCCGGCTTGCATGAGCACATGAATCATCGGGGTCTCCTTCTACTGCGGAGGGGGAGGGTGGGGTCCCGCCCTTTCCCCTCCGCTCCTTTCGCGATGGGCTCCGGCGAGCAGAGTCCGCCTTCGCCCACGCGATTGGCCATGTCGTTGTGTACCTGGATTCGACAGCTTGCCTTCCCAGGAATGCTGCTAATCTAACCTCGATCTTATGGATCGGGTCACACTGATCGCGCTGCTTTTTTCTGCACTGGGCTGTGTGTCCATCGATGGCGGCGCGGTCGAGGCGAGTTGGGTGGTGGTGACCCACGACGGCCGGGTGATATCCGAATGCTCTTGCACCTGTCCGTCCATCGCCAAGATCCGGTTGCAGCTCGTGCCCACGGTCGGCGGCGACGATCCCTGCGCCACGCGCGCGTCGTGCCAGTTCGCATGCGATCTGCAGAGCGGCGCCACGCTCTTCGACATCCCCCCGGGCACCTACGCCATCTCGCTGCTCCCGGTCGACGCCGATGGCAACGACATCCCGGCCGGCGGGTCCGGGACGTGCAGCGCCGGCCCCGGCGCCGACCCCAGGGTGCGCGAGGTGGTCTCCGGCCGGGTCACCGGGCTCGACGCCATGATGGTGCTGGCCGATTGCGCCCCCGAGTGCGGCGGCTCGGACAACACGCGCGTGTGCGCCAAGTAGTGCTAGCCTAACGCCCGCAATGTCGCCGTCACCCCCTGGTCGCCGCTCCGCGCCTTCTTGGATGCGCCCGTTCACCCAGCGCCTGTCGCCGACCATCCGCAACCTCGTAGTCGCCGAGTCCGTGGTCTTCGGCCTGCTCATCATGGCCAAACCCCTGCGCGAACCCGCGGTCTTGCATCTGGCGTTGGGGCCCGGGGTCTGGGCCGGCGAGCTGTGGCAGCCCCTGACGTCGCTCTTCGTTCACTTCGAGCTGTGGAGCTTCTTCTTCAATATGCTCGGGCTTTGGTTCGTGGGCGCGACCATCGAGCACGTCCTGGGCCGGCGGCGCTTCTTTCTGCTCTTCTTCGGCACCGGGCTGGCGGCGAACCTGGCGGTCGCCGGTCTGATGGCTTTGTTGGGAAGGCCGTCGGCCAATCCGGGCTGTGGCGATTCGGTGCTCGCGCTCTTCGTTGCTCTCGGGGTGGTCTACGGACGCACGCCGGTGCGCGTGTTCGGGCAGCTCGTGTTGCAGGCGCGCATCCTGACTTGGATCCTCATCGGCATGGCCATCTTGTCGCTGCTCTTCCAGGCGGCGTGGCCGCTTCTGGGCGGCACGCTGGTCGCTATCGTGCTGGGCTATTTCATGGCCGGTGGCCGGACGGGCCTGTTCGCCGAGTTCATCGCCGGTCTGCGCGGCAGGCGACGGGGCGGTTTCGATGTCCTCGACGGCGGCCGCGGCCGAGGTGGCAGAGGGTTCATGAACTGATGAAGAAGACGGCCGGCCGTGGCTCGGATCGCCGATGCGGATCGCGGGGCCGGGTCAGGTCACGCATGCCCAGTGGCCGGCAGGATCATGGGTGCCACTGCACGTGCAGCCGGGACACATGCAGCGGTTGAAGGTCGGCTCGCGATAGGTGCACATCCGGCTGGCCGGCATGCACGTGCTCGTCGAGGGGCCCCAGAAGCACACCTGGCCCGTGGAGCAGTCGGAGTTCTTGCCGCAGCTCGTGGCGGTCGAGAACTGCACGGTGACCTCGGTCGTCTGCGGGTAGTCGAACTCCGCCGACACCTCGACTACGACCTTTCGAGGTACGTGTACCCCGACAGTCCTTCCTCGTAGATGCGCAGCAGGGACCGAGTCTCCTCCAGGCTCATGCCGCTCGTGCGCACGGCTTGCTCGGCGAAGCGGCGGACGCGGGCGACGAGATCTTCGCGAGCGTAGCTGACGTACTTGAGGACATCGGTGACGGAGTCGCCGGTGACCACGTGCTCGATCTGGTAGCCGCCGCCGGGCGCGAGCGAGACGTGCACGGTGTTGGTGTCGCCGAACAGGTTGTGCAGGTCGCCCAGGATCTCCTGATACGCCCCGGACAGGAATACGCCCACGTAGTACTCGTCGCCGGGTATGGGGGTGTGCAGCTCGAGCACGTTCTTGACGTCGCGGCGGTCGATGAAATGGTCGATCTTTCCGTCGGAATCGCAGGTGATGTCGGCCAGCACCGCCCGTCGCGTGGGCTCTTCCGTCAGACGATGGATGGGCATGATGGGGAAGAGCTGATCGATGGCCCAGATGTCGGGCAACGACTGGAACATGGAGAAGTTGCAGAAGTAGGTGTCCGACAGCGTGCGCTCGAGCCCATCGAACTCCTCGGGCACCTCGCGCATATCGCGCACCAGCTTCAGGATCTTCTGGCAGATGGCCCAGAAGATGTCCTCGGCCACCACGCGCTCGGGCAGCGACAGGCTGCCCAGCATGAAAAGGGACAGCGCTTCCTCGCGGTACTCGAGCGCATCGTGGTAGGCCTCGCGCACGTTCTTGCTCGAGATGTCGCGCCACGTGTCGAACAGGTTGCGCACCACGCGCGAGGCGTTTTCGGGCAGTCTCTCGGGCGCCTTGCCCATGTCGAACTCACCCACCCCCAGGGCATCCATCACCAGCATCGAGTGATGCGCCACTACGGCGCGGCCCGATTCCGTCACGATCGTGGGATGTGCGATGCCGGCCCCGTCGCACATCTCCTGCAAGCTGAACACCAAGTCGTTGGCGTATTCCTGCATGGTGTAGTTCATCGACGAGGCGAAGTTGGTTTGCGAGCCGTCGTAGTCCACGCCCAGGCCGCCGCCGGCGTCGAAGTACTTGAGCGGGGCGCCCAGCTTCACGATCTCCACGTAGAAGCGTCCCGCCTCGCGCAGGGCGTTCTTGATGGCGCGGATGGCGGAGATCTGGCTGCCCAGGTGGAAATGGATCAGCTCGAAACACGACAGCATATCGGCCTCGCGCAAGAAGCGCACGGCCTCGACCACCTCGCGCGTGGACAGGCCGAACTTCGAGCGATCGCCCCCCGAGCCTTCCCAGCGGCCCGAGCCCTTGGCCGCCAGCTTCATGCGGATGCCGATGCGCGGCCGCACGCCGATCTTTCTTGCCGTGCCGGCGATGAGGTCGAGATCGGAGAACTTCTCCACCACGAGCATGACCTTGCGGCCCAGCTTCGAGCACATCAGCGCGGTCTCGATGTACTCCTCGTCCTTGTAGCCGTTGCACACGATGAGGGCTTCTTCGTCGTCGAGAATGCCCATCACGGCGAGCAGCTCGGGCTTGCTGCCGGCCTCGAGGCCGTAGTGATAGGGGCGGCCGAACTGCACGATCTCCTCGACCACGTAGCGGTGCTGGTTGACCTTGACGGGGTAGACGCCGCGGTAGTCGCCCTTGTACCCATATTCGGTCATGGCGCGGCGGAAGGCCTCGTGCAGGTCCACGACCCGGCTCTTCAAGATGTCGGAGAAACGAATCAAGAGCGGCAGCCCGATTCCACGTCGCACCACCTCGTCCACCAGCTCCTTGAGATCGATGGTACCTGCCTCGGGCCCCTGTGGATGGCAGACCACATGGCCAAGGTCGTTGATGGAGAAGTAGCCATTCGACCAGTACTTGATCCCGTAGGTCTCGGCAGAATCCGCGATCGTCCACTTGCGCGGCAGACCGTTCGTCGTGCTCATGGCAGTACGTTGAAGAAAAACCCCGGAAGATTCCACCAAAAACCGAAGTTGGCCAAGGTTGAACCACGGAGGGCACGGAGAACGGATGAGGTCGCGGAGGAGGGAAGGGCCTGGATCCGGATCCGGAACCCATCCTTGCTCTGCGCTCTCCTCCCGCCTCCGTGCCCCCTGTGGTGAAGATCCGGCCGGCCGCCGCCCGGCGAGGGACTGTGGTAGCCTGGGGCCATCGTGGCAAGCACGTTCGGCCGGCTCTTCCGCATCGCAACCTGGGGCGAGTCCCATGGCGCCGGCGTTGGCGTCGTGATCGACGGCTGCCCGCCCCGCCTGCCCATCCGGCGTGACGAGATTCAGGCCGAGCTGGAACGGCGGCGGCCGGGGCAGAGCAAGATCACCAGCCGGCGCGACGAGGCCGACCAGGTCGAGATCCTTTCCGGCGTCGAGGACGGCCTGACCTTGGGCACGCCCATCGCGTTGCTGGTGCGCAACGCCGACGCGCGCCCCGGCGACTACGAGGAGATGAAGACGAAGTTTCGCCCCTCGCACGCCGACTTCACCTACCAGGCCAAGTACGGCATCCGCGCCGTGGCCGGCGGCGGCCGCGCCAGCGCGCGCGAAACCATCGGCCGCGTCGCGGCCGGCGCCATCGCGCGCACGCTGTTGACCCACGCGGCGGGCATCGAGATCGTCGCTTACGTGAAACAAGTTTGTGACATTTCGGCCGAGGTGGATCCGTCGGCCGTCAGCCGTGCGATGGTGGAGGCCAACATCGTGCGTTGCCCGGACGCGAAGGCCGCGTCGGCCATGATCGAGTTCATCGACGCCATCCGCAAGGCGGGCGATTCCGTGGGCGGCGTGGTCGAAGCGGTCGCCCGGAAGGTGCCCGCCGGACTGGGCGAGCCGGTCTTCGATCGTCTGGAAGCCGATTTGGGCAAGGCCCTGCTCTCGTTGCCGGCCTGCAACGGCTTCGAGGTCGGCAGTGGTTTTGGCGGCACGCGCCTGCGCGGCTCGCAACACAACGACGCTTTCTATTCCGATGGCGAGCGCGTGCGCACCCGCAGCAACCGCTCGGGCGGCATCCAAGGCGGGATCTCGAACGGCGAGGACATCGTGGTGCGCGCGGCTTTCAAGCCCACCGCCACCGTCCTGGTGCCGCAGGAAACCGTCGATGTCGACGGCAAGCCCACGACCCTGCAGGCGCGCGGCCGCCACGATCCCTGCGTCTTGCCGCGCGCGGTGCCCATCGTCGAGGCCATGTTGGCGCTCGTCCTGGCCGACCACTGGCTGCGCCAGCGGGCGCTTGTCGGAGGGACGGCATGAAGGCGAAGCGTGCCGCCAAGAAGGCCCGTGCCCGGGCCAAGGTCGAACGCCCGAGAAGGCCCCGGGTGCTCGCCAAGACCGTCGAGACGCCAGTGCCGTTCCTCGAAGTCGTGATCCGCGAGCGGGTGACCGAGGAATCCATGGTGCGCATCTTCGAGCAGGCGCGCGCCGAGGTGCTACGCCACACATCGAGGCGCGTCTTCGTCGACCTGCGCGAGTCCTCGGTCGACCTGACCATTTCCGACATGGCCGGCTTGGCCAAGATGGTGGCCGGTGCTTTTGCCGGGGCAATCGACCGGTTCGTCCTGCTCATGCGGCCGCAGGACATCCTTCCCGAGAAGTTCTTCGAGCCCTCGGTCAGCAGCCGGGGCGTGCCGACCAGGGTGACGAGCGATCTCGGTGACGCCCTTCACTTCCTGACCGCGAAGATGCGGCCTACGCGCTAGCTAGAGCACGTCGGGCGATTCTGGACTCGACCGCCTGTGCGCCATGCTGGCACTGCCGGCGCACATGTCAGACCTCCCTGCCAAAGCGATGCAAGCCGGCTCGCGTGTCCGGCAGCGTGAGCGTGTCCGACCAGCGTGTCTCGGCTAGGGTGGGCGTTTTGCGGGTGCGTGAGCGGCTCGCGGTCCGCAGTCCGCGTCGCGCCTTCCGGCAACGCCCGCGGACTCGCTCACCCTCACCCCCACGCGACCCGCGAGCCGCGGGCCGCACCTGCGGGCGGCCCGAATTCGCGGACAGACTCTTGCTACACCGGCACGACCGGCCGCCGTCGGGGATAGCCGGGGTCCACCTTGGCGGCCATGGTCGCGAACCTGCGGATGATCTCCTGCCGCAGTTCGTCGCCGGGAACCAAGGCGTCGACGTGCAGATCGGAGGCGAGCTTGAGAATGTCGATGTCCTCGCGGTAGGCCCGGCGCAGCTCCTCCACGTAGGCCGCACGCTCGGCCTCGGGCTTGGCTGCGATCTTGTTGGCGTACACGGCGTTGACCGCGGCCTCGGCGCCCATCACGGCGATGCTGGCCTGGGGCAAGGCCAAGGTCGCGTCGGCGTCGAAGGCCGGGCCGCACATGGCATAGAGGCCGGCGCCGTAGGCCTTGCGCACGATCACGCTGATCTTGGGCACGGTGGCGTCGGAGACCGCCGAGATCATCTTGGCCCCATGGCGAATGATGCCGGCCCGCTCGACGGCGGTGCCGATCATGAAACCGGGCACGTCGGCCAGGAAGAGCAGGGGAAGAGAGAATGCGTCGCACAGCCACACGAAGCGCGCGGCCTTGTCGGCCGAGTCCACGAAGAGCACGCCGCCCTTCCACTTGGGCTGGTTGGCCACGATGCCCACGGGCCGGCCGTCCAGGCGGGCGAAGCCGGTGATGACCTCGCGGGCGTAGCGCTTCTTGATCTCGAAGAAGCTGCCGCCGTCCACCAGCACGTCGATGAGCGCGTGCATGTCGAAGGCCTGGTTCTGGTTCTCGGGCAGGAGCTTCTCGATCGACTGGCGGCTGGCCGGCTCGGCGCCGGCCGTGGTGGGCGGGGCCGTCTCCGCGTTTTGCGGCATGTACGCCAGGTAGTCGCGCGCGGCCCGGAGGCAGGTCGGCTCGTCCTGGGCCAGGAGATCGGCGCAGCCCGAGACCTCGCAATGCATGCGCGCGCCGCCCATCTCCTCGAGCGTGGTCTTCTCGCCGATGACCATCTCGGCCATGCGCGGCGAGCCCAGGTACATCGAGGCGTTGCCCTCGACCATGAACACCACGTCGCAGAAGGCGGGGATGTAGGCGCCGCCGGCGGCGGAGGGGCCGAAAAGCAGGCACAGCTGCGGAATCGAGCCCGATAGGCGGACCTGGTTGCGAAAGATGCGTCCGGCGTGCCGGCGGCCGGGGAACATGTCGAGCTGGTCGGTGATGCGCGCGCCCGCGGAGTCGACCATGTAGATGAGGGGGATGCGCAGGCGGCCGGCGGTTTCCTGGATGCGCACGATCTTTTCGACCGTGCGTTCGCCCCACGAGCCGGCCTTGACGGTCTGATCGTTGGCCATGATGGCCATGGGCCGGCCGAAAACCCGGCCGATGCCTGTGACCACGCCGTCGGCCGGCAGGTTCCCGGCCCGGCAGTTCGCGAACAGGCCGTCCTCGATGAACTCGGCGTCTTCGTCGCATAGGCGGGCGATGCGCTCGCGACAGAACAGCTTGCCGGCTCCCTGGTTGGCATCGTGGTATTTCTGTGCCCCGCCTTTGCGGATCTTGTCGGCTTGGGCGAAGACGTCGTCGCTCTTGCTCATCGGCGCGCAGCATATCGCCGGGGGTGGGGGAAAGACCACAGGGAACGCGGAGGTCGGGGAGAGCGCCGAGCCGGAGGCGAAGGGCCCCGTGCGCCAAGAAGCTCAATGCCTACCGAGCGGTGCGCAGTCGAACGATGTGGGGGACGAGATCTCGTGGCCTGCGGCTCAAGCGACGAGCCATTTCTGCCGAAAACCTTGGCCGTGCGCGAGGCCCCGGAGGTTCGGGGGCAGAGCATGGCTCGTCGCATCTGCAAGGAGGAAACGTGACAACATCAGGCTGCAGGAAGGTCCGGTCAGGAGCCAGCACCGCCGGGGTGCGCCTTCTGGCACGTTGGTCATGCGCGCTGGCGGCGGGCCTGGTGCTGGCGGTGCTGCCGTCGAGCCGCGCCCCGGCCGAGTCCTCCGTTCGCCTGGCCGTGATCGTCAATCCCGCGGTGCCCGTCACCGCGCTTGGCGCGGCCGAGTTGGCGTCTATATACACACGCGCGACGCGGGCTTGGAAAGACGGCACGATGGTGCGCGCGCTCAACCTGCCGCCGGGCAGTGCCGAGCGCATCGAGTTCGACCGGGTGGTGCTGGACATGAGCCCGGAGCGCAGCGCGCAGTTCTGGATCGACCGGCAGATCCGGGGCGAGGAGCCGGCACCCAAGGCCATCTCCCAGGCCGACATCGTGGCGCGCCTGGTCCCGACGCTCGGCGGTGGGATCGGCTACGTGCCCGAGGACAAGGTGGAGGGCAAGGTGCGGGTGGTGGCGCGCATCCGCGGCGGCAAGGTCGTGGCGCCGTGAACACGCGCCGTCGAGTCCTGGCGGCGCGAAGCCGCGGGGTCGCAACCCTGCGCAAGGCCGGGATTGCGGTCCTGGCGTGGCTGGCAGCCGCCCCGGCAGCGCGCGCCCAAGAAGGCGCGGTCGCCGCGCCGGTCCGGCCCGAGCCGGCGGCCCCGGCCGAAGCCACGGCATCGGTGCCCCTGGAATCGCTGCGCCAGCAGATCCGGCAGACCGAGGCCCAGCAGGCGGCCGAGATCCAGGCGCTCAAGGACGAAATCGCCCGGCGCGACCAGGAAGCCGCGGTCGAGCACGAGCGCGAGGCCCTCGAGCGCGAACGGCTTCTGCGCATCTATGGCTTCGCCGATTTCGGCATTCTGCGCGCCTTCCCTCCCGAAGAGCCCTTCCTGGCCAGCCAGTTCAATACGCCACTCTCCTTCTACTTCGGCCGCCTGAACCTGTACTACGACGCGAAACCGAGTGAGGACTTCCGCTTCCTGGTCGAGACGCGCCTTTCTCTCTATCCCAACGGCACTTCCGCCGGCGCCGACGCCTCGACCGGCGGCGTCGTCAGGCGCACCTCGACTGCGGTGAGCGACGTTTCCAGCCCCAACCCGACCGCGACCGTCAACTGGGGCAGCATCATCCTCGAGCGCGCGACCCTGGACTTCACCCGCTATCCGCTCCTCTCGGTGCGCGCCGGTCTCTTTCTCACGCCCTTCGGCATCTACAACGTGGATCACGGCTCGCCCACCCTGATCAACGCCACCTTGCCCGGCTACCTGAGCCAGAAATGGATCCCCGTCCAGCAGCTCGGGGTACAGGTCTTCGGCAGCTACCCGCTTGCACCTTGGGAAATCGGCTGGATCGCCACGCTGGGCAACAGCCGCAGCGACGGCATTCTCGACCGTGGCGACGCCAAAGCCTACGGCGGCCGCGTGTTCGCGCGCCGGCAGGGCGAGCTGTCCCTGACCGTGGGCGGCTCCGCGCTCTATCAGCTGGATCGTCAGAACCGCGAGCAGTTCGGGCCGGCGCCCGACGGCGGTATCACCTACAGCAACACGCGCGTCGTCGAGGGCACCCTCTTCACCGTGGGCGGCGATCTGGCGCTCGACTTCCGGGGCTTCCGCCTGCGCAGCGAGGTGGTCATGTACCAGGTCCGCTACGCCGAGGGCAAGCGCGCCCTCGCCGCGGATGATCTGCGCGGTGGCTACGCGCCGGACATGCGCAACCTCAACTTCTATCTGATCGCGGCCTATCGCGTGTGGCGGCTCGAGCCCTATTTTCTCTCGGATGTCACCGCACTTTCGCCCGCGCGGGCGCTCCTGGACAAGGCATGGGGCCTGGTCGCGGGGGTCAACCTGTACCTGCGCCCCAATGTGATTTTCAAGCCGGCCATCCTGCACGCGATGTTCTTCAAGAAAGACGACACGGGCCCCTTGCCGGCGTCTGCGCAGAATTTCGACGAGTTCGTGGCCACCCTGGTCTGGGCCTTCTGAGAGGAGAAGTCGACATGACATCACGATGGAGAGATCGCCTCAACCCCATCCCGCTGGTCTCGGTTGCCATGGCCTGCCTGCTGGCGGGCGCTTGCAGCGAACCGAGCCCGTGCAGCGAGAACGAGCGTTTCGACAACGGCTACTGCTACCCCGTGGACGCGGCCGCCCCAGCGGACGCACTGGCGAGCGAGGCCGGGATGGCGGGCGAGGCAGGCTCGGCCTTCGGCGCGCCTTGCACCACCCTTGCGGATTGCCCGCCGCCGACCAATTTCTGCGCGGTCGACCCGAGCGGAGCGGTGGCCGGATTCTGCACCGCGACGGGTTGCGATGCGCAACCGGGCCTGTGCCCGAGCGGTTGGACCTGCACAGATCTGGAACCCGAATACCACTTCCCCATGCACATGTGTCTCCCATCCCAGTGACGAGGTGGAACTCATGAGACGCCCATTTTTGTGTTTCGCGCTCGCGACGCTGGGCTGGCTGCCGGCGCGGGCGGTGCAGGCGCAGGCCGAAGCCCCGGCAATGACTGCCGGCGAGATTCCGTCGGCGTCGCCGGTTGCAGAGCAGTCCGCTCTCACCGTCGAATCGCTGCAAGCCGAGCTGCAGGAGATGCAGGCTCGCCACCGACAGCAGATCGAGGGCCTGCGGGCGGACCTGGCCCGTCAGGAGGAGGAGGCCGCATCCGAGCACGAGCGCGAGGCGATGCAGCGCGAGCACTTGCTGCGCATCTACGGTTTCGCCGACGTTGGGGCCATGCGCACCATCGCGCCCGAAGAACCGATGATGGCCAGCCAGTTCACCACGCCGCTGACCTTCTATCTCGGCCGTCTGAACCTGTACTACGACGTTCGCCCCGATCCGGACTTTCGCTTTCTGGCCGAGACGCGCTTGAGCCTCTATCCGAGCGGCACGAGCCAGGTCAGCAACACCGGCCAGATCACGCGCACCTCGACCCTGGTCAGCGACGTCTCCAGCCCCAATCCCACGGCCAGCGTGAGCTGGGGCAGCATCATCCTGGAGCGGGCCGTCCTCGACTGGACGCGCTACCCGTTCTTGTCGGTGCGGGCCGGGTTCTTTCTCACGCCGTTCGGCATCTTCAACGTCGACCACGGCTCGCCCACGTTGGTCACGGTGTCCCTGCCCATCTACATCGGCCAAGGCTGGATTCCCGAGCGGCAGCTCGGCCTGCAGATCTTCGGCAGCCACCCCGTCCAGCGCTGGGAGCTGGGCTACACGGCCACGGTCAGCAACGGCCGCAGCGACGGAGTTCTGGATCTCGGCGATTCGAAGGCCTTCGGCGGGCGGCTCTTCGCGCGCCGCCAGGGCCAGCTCGGGTTGCTCATCGGCGCCTCGGCGCTCTATCAGCCGTACCGGCGCAACCGCGAGCAGTTCGGTCCAGGCGCCGACGGCGGCATCACCTACAGCAACACCCGCGTGGTCGAGCGCACCATGCTGACGCTGGGCAACGACATCTCGATAGACTATCGCGGCCTGCGGGTGCGCAGCGAGCTGGTCTACTTCCAGACCGAGTACACGCCCGGCCTGCGCGAGGCCGCACTCCAGGACGCCCCACCCCAGGGACGCGGCGGCCTGGCGCCCGACAGCCGGCAGTTCAACTGGAGCATCATCGTGGCCTACCGCTGGTGGAAGCTGGAGCCGTACCTGCGCTCGGAGGTGTTCATGACCTCGCCGTCGCAAGGCCTGATCACCAGGGTGTGGTCGCCGGGCGCCGGCCTCAATCTCTACATCCGCCCCAGCGTGATCCTCAAAGCGTCGTGGACCCAGCCGCGCTTCTACGCGGACGACGATCCGGAAGACCTGGCCAGTCAGCAGAACTTCCACTCCTTCGTGGGCCTCCTGACCTGGGCGTTCTGAAACCACAGAGGGCGCAGAGCCGGGAGAGGGCACAGGGGGCGGAAGGGAAAGGGTTTCCCGCATCCGGATCCGGACTCTCCCCCTTCCGGTCCGATCTCCGTTCCCTCTGGTTCCTCCGTTTCTCTGTGGTGGATCCCTACCGCTCGCTCTCCGCCAGGGCAGCAGCGACGGCCGTGCGCAGCGACTCTTGCACGTGCGCGGGCACCTCGGGGGTGGGCAGCGCCTTGCACGCGGCCAGGGTGTGCCGAAGGGAGTCGCACAGGCTCGCGCAGTGCGGGCACCCGGCCACGTGCGCTTCCATCTCGGCGCACACGTCGGGGTTGATCTCGTTTTCGAGTTTGCGCGACAACATGGTGAGCACGTCCGGGCAGGAGGCCGGCGCGGGCCGGGCGGGCTCGCCGCCCACCGCGGCCAAGAGCCGCTCGCGCAGAGCGGCCCGCGCGCGGTGCAGGCGGCTCTTGACGGCGGCGACGCTGATGCCGGTCACCTCGGCGACGTCGGCCGCGCTCAGGCCTTCGATGTCGCGCAGGATGACCACCTCGCGCGCCTCCGGCTCGAGCGCGTCGAGCGCGGCCGTCACGGTTTCTCGCGCCTCGCGGCCGAGCAGCATCTGCTCGGGCGTGGGCCACGGCGCGGCCTGGCGCTCGTGCGCGGCTTTGTCGAGCGGCTCGTGCTGCGCCGGCGCGCCCTTGCTGCGCCGGCGCTTCTTGATGCAGAAGCTGCGTGCCACGGTGTAGAGCCAGGTAGAAAGCGAGCTTTGGCCGCGGAAGTCGCGCACCGTGCGCGCCATGGTCAGAAGCGTCTCCTGGGCCACGTCCTTGGCGTCCTCGGGGTCGCCGCACATCTTCACGCCGAAGCCGAAGACGCGCTGCTGGTGGCGCGCCAGCAATTCGGACAAGGCAGCGCGATCACCCCGGCGCGCGGCGGCCAGGAGATCGGGCTCGGCGACTGTCTCGTTGGTTGCGTTGCTCACGGGGCGAATCTTAGATGATCGCGGCGCTCGCGCTAGCCCCAACCACGGCGTCGATGGTCCTGGGCGCGCGGCCTTCCAGGCGGTTGTTGATGAAGATTCGGCAGGATTTGACTACCATGCGGTCCTCATGCGCCGTCTTCGTGCCCGTGGTCATGCAGTGGAACTTCTGGCTGACCCGCCGGTTCTCCGCATTCGGCGAGCCGGGCCTGGATTTCCACTTCGTCGGCAAGCACGGCTTCGCCTTCAGCCCGGCCGCCTACGTGGGCGGCCGCGTGCTGCTTGCCGACCGCATCACCCTGACCGGCCGCATCGGCTACCCGACGCTGGCCATCGGCGTGTCGTTCATGATGTAGCGCAGCCGACGCAGTAGGATAGCCCGCGGTCAGACCGGCGGGCCCATTGCGCTAGCGCTTGCGCGCCTTGCAGGTCGACAGCCCCAGGACGGTGTAGAGCGGACACGAGCCCACGAGCCCGGTAACGAGCGGGATGATGCCCAGGTAGCCGAGCGCCGTCTTGGGGCCCACGAACGCGATGGCGAGCAGGCCGAGACCCAGAGCCACGCGCAAGACACGGTCAACCGTGTGTTCGTTGGTCGCGAGTAACTTCGACATGGAACTCTCCGAAAGCGGTTTCTGTCCCTTAGAAGCCGAGGACGCAGGGAAGGATTCGCACGGGGGTTGGTCGGGCTTGCGAATCCTTCTCGCGCGGCATGGCTCGAACCAGGCGAAAGGGCAAAGGACATGGCAACCATCGCGCTCAACCAAGAGAACTTCGAAAACACCGTCAAGCAGGGCATCGTTCTGGTCGATTTCTGGGCGCCATGGTGCGCGCCCTGTCGCGTCTTCGGCCCCATCTTCGAGAAGACGTCCGAGGCCAACCCGGACGTGACCTTCGCCAAGGTGAACACGGAGGATCAGCCGGCGCTGGGCCAGGCTTTTGGCATTCAGGCCATCCCGACGCTCATGGTGCTGCGCGATGGTGTCTTGCTCTTGCAGCAGGCCGGGGCTCTGCCGGGCTCGGCGTTGCAGCGTCTCATCGACGAGGTCAAGGCTCTCGACATGGTCAAAATCATGGCCGAGATCGAGGCGAAGGAAGGCGATGTCAGCGCCACCTGAGACGGCTGCGGCGGCTCCCGCCGACTCCCGCGAACCCGTTCCATCGAGGAAGAAACGCATGTGGCTCTACACCGTGGCTTATGTCGTGGCCGGCGGACTGATCGGCTTCGCCTACCACAAGTTGGTGGGCTGCCGGACCGGTGCTTGCCCGATCACCGCCAGCCCCTACATCTCGACCATCTACGGGGCAGTCGTGGGCTTCCTGGCAGGCGGGATGCTGGGCCGGTAGGCGTCCACGCGCGCAGCGACAGAATGGCAATCGGGCGATCGGCGCCGATGAGCGTGCGCGCATCGATCATCGTGCTTGAGTGATTTCCCGCAACTGACTAGCCTGCACCCTGGAGGTGACCATGGCTGACCGTTCGCGCGCCGGCATAAGCGCCGAGTTCACGCTCGGCAAGGGAAGGAAGCCAAAGTCGGGGGTGAGGCCAGGCACGCCGTTTCGCATGCTGGTCATTGGCGACTTTGGCGGTCATCGGGCGCGCGGCGAGGTCCGGCCGGGCTCCGCGCTTCGCCCGCGGCGGGTGGATGTGGACAGCCTCGCCTCGGTCCTGCGCAAGATCGCGCCCCGCATCCCGGTCGCCATCGGCAGCGAGCCTCCGTTCACGGTTGCCGTGCAGGACATGGACGGCTTTCATCCCGACCGGCTTTTCGCCACTCTCGACTTCTTCGCGCCGTTGCGCGAGCTGCGGCGGCAGTTGCAGGACGGCAAGGCCTTCGCGCGCGCGGCGGCGCTTTTGGGCAAGGCGAGCGAGGCCGTCCCGGCCGCCGACGTGCCGGCGGCCGACCCCGACGATCTGCTGCGCCTGCTCGGCAGGGCCGCCACCCCGAGCGCAGCTCCGGCGGGCGTGGGGGCCACGGTGGATTCCCTGATTCGTCAGGCCGTGGCGCCGCACATCGTCGGCAAGCCCGATCCGCGGCAGGCGGATCTCATCGCGGGCCTCGACGGCATGTGCGGCGAGCTGATGCGGGCCGTGCTTCACGACGAGGGTTTTCAGTGTTTGGAGGCCGCGTGGCGTGGGCTCGATCGTCTGGTGCGCGCCTTGGAGATGGACGAGAACCTGCAGGTCTTCGTGTTGGACGCCAGCGACCAGGAGCTAGCCGCGGACTTCGCCGCCGCCCCCAACTTGGCCGATGCCGCGATGTACCGTCTCATCGTCGACCACGGCGAGCCAGTACCCTGGTCCCTGCTCGTGGCCTGCAGCCCGTGCGGTCGGCGGCAGCACGACGCTTCCTTGCTCGCCCGCCTGGGCACCTTGGCGCAAGCCGTGGATGCGGCCGTGCTCGTTGGCATGGATTGGACCGCGTGGAAGGACGGCTTTGCCTCGCTCGAAGATCAGCGGGCTTGTACGGCTCTGCGCAACAGCCCCACGGCCACGGCCATCGCCGTCGCCGCGCCGGGGATCCTGTTGCGGCTGCCCTATGGCAATGCGACGGAGCCCATCGAGAGCTTCGCTTTCGCCGAGCAGAGCTCGCCGCCTGCGGCCGAGCGCTACCTCTGGGGCTCGGCCAGTCTCGCGGTGGCCGAGCTTCTGGCCCGTTCGTATGTGGGCGCGGGAGGCTGGGATTTCGTGCCGGGCGACGAGAGCAGTATCTCGGACCTTCCGATCCATGTTTTTGCGCGGGACGGCGAATCGGCCGAAACCCCGGCCAGCCAGGTCTGGCTGAGGGACTCGGAGGTCGACCAGATGATCAAAGAGGGCCTCATGCCGATTGTGTCTGTGCGTGGACGCGGCGAGGTGAGCGTTCCCCGCTTCCAGAGCATCGCTTCGCCGCCCGCTGGGCTGGCCGGGCGCTGGCGCAACGACTGAACTTCCAGTCGCGCGCGACATTCTTGTCGGGCTTGCGTCGCCTCGGGCCGGCAAAGGTCCCCGCAGTCTTTGGCCGGGGCTCTTGGAATGGGGCTTGCAATCCGCAAGGATCGTGATGCAGGACGCACTTGGCAACCAGGCAGATGTGATAGCGTTCACGTCGTGGGACGGTCGTTTCCAGCTTATCTTGCGCTTTCGGGTCTGCTGTCCGGGTGTCTGCTGTTCACGGATCCCATCAACAGGGCGCCCATGGTGAGCATCGACGTTTCGTCCACCCAGATCACGCGCGGTGAGCCCGTCGATTTCACCGCGACCGTGAGCGACGACCGGGACAGCCCCAACCAGCTCGTCATCGAATGGGCCGAGTTCGAGTCCGAGAATCAGGGCTGCGATTGGATCGGCAAAGAAGCTTGGGCGACGCCGCGCAAAGGCCCAGTGCGCCGGGCAAGCGACACGCCCTACGAGTTCGTGGCCGAGAGCATGGAGATCGTGTGTCTGTGCGTGCGGGCCACGGATGACGACGGCGCTTCCGGTCAGGCCTGCCAGCGAATCGAGCCCGCCAACTTTGAGCCCAAGGCGGTGATCACGGATGTCTCGGGCAAGGCGAGCGGCGTGCCGCGTCCGCTCTGCTCGCAAGTTCACCTGTCGGCCGAGAAGTCCCAGTACCCGGCCGGCGACCAGATTGACCTCAATTGGACCATCGCATACTCGGGCGCCGGCGCGGGCGGCATGTCGGTCACGCTGGCCGACTGCGAGGGCGTGACGGCCAGCCTACCGGGGCTGCACCGCTGCTTTTACGCCGTCTGCCCCGGCACCTACACCGTGCGGCTGTCGATCACCGACACGCCAACGACCGGCAACACGGCCGACGTCGCCACCAGCCCGGAGGTGTCGTTCGTGGTTCCCGTGGACGCGGACACGCCGCCCTGCTTGCGGCAGACGGATCCGGAGGCCAATCGCCAGCTCGTCTTGCTGTCGCGCAGTCCCGACCTGGGCGCCACCTACCAGAGCCGCACCTTCAAGGTCCTGAGCGCCGCCGACGACTGCGAGCCGTACCCCGTGCCGGCCGGCAGCTCGAAGCAACCTACCCAGTTCGTGTGGTCGGTGTACGACACGACCCGGCCCCCGCTCGCGTGGGTCTACCAGGCCAACACGACCAACGCCTTCACGGTCAGCCAGGCGATGTTTCCCGGCGCGTTGCCCGGCGACACGGTCAAGGTGCGCGTAGAGGTGCGCGACGCAGCCGTGCAGCAGAGCTATCTTGGCGGATTTGCCGCCTGTGCCTCGGAGGAGATCGACATCTGCTGCGGCGCGGACGCTTGTACCGGCGGCGAGGACGATTGCATTCGCTGGACCACTTGGACGGTGCAGTTTCAGCCATGACCACGCGCATCCACCCCATCTTGTTGTTGCTCGCCATTGCCGCGGGCTGCAGTGCTGCCAGCTCGACGAAATCGATGGGTGGCGGAGGGGCTGGCCGTGCCGACGCAGCCGGCCCGGCCGGCATGGGGGGCAGCGGGGGCACGAATATCAAGGCAGACGGGGGTGTCGTCATAGCAATCGATGCCGCTGGCGCGATCGGTGACGGCGGCCCCTCGCAGGTGCCGCCCAACCTCTTCACCGACGCGCCCGTCTTCGTGTGGGACCGGGACACGCTTGGTTGCACCACCTGCAATCCCGAGGACGGGGGAGCCGGCGGAAGCGGCCAAGGCGGTAGCGTCGGAGGGGCAGGCGGGGTAACCGCGGCGGGAGGGGCGAGCGCCGTCGGGGGGCGGTCCGGCTCCGGTGGAGCCCCGAGCTCGGGCGGTAGCAGCGCGATCGGCGGTTCGGATCGGGGCGGCACGACCGGGGCGAGCACCTCGGGGTCGGGCGGCAGGGTCGCCGGGACGGGCGGCGCGAGCGGCTGGGGCGGTGCGGGCTCTGGAGGCTACCGCGCCGACGCGGCGGTGGCGGCAGACGCCGGGACACCCGGCAGCGACGCGGGTTCTGTGGATTTGGGCCCACCGGCGTCCGATGCGGCCAGCGACCTCCGGGGCCCGGACGTTCTTGTCCCCGACATCGGCACACGTTGCGATGTGCGGATCCGCAGCGTGGTGCCCGCAACCGATCTGCTGGCTCAGTATCCCCTGGTGGCGGGGACGAACGTGCAGGTCGTGCTGCGCGCCGAGATCGCCGCCGGCGGCCCCGCGTCGCCGGTCTGGACCTGGCAGGCGAGCCGGGACGGCTCGCCAATCTGGGCCGCCGCCTACGGCCAACCGGACCGGGCCTCGGCAGCGTTCCCCGTCGCGGTCGATGGCAACTACACCTTCACGGTCGTGGAACAGTCCTCGCCGCTGTGTTCGGCCACGGCGCATGCCGTCGCTTTCCCGGCCAACGCCTGCGCGGCCTGCGACCGGTCGGTGATCCTGCGAGCCGCGCCGCCGCCGGGCGCCGACCTTCCCGTGCAGTCGGGGGCCATCGCTCTCGGCGGCAGCGAGCCGTTCGGCGGGACGAACGTCGTTCTGGCGAAGGGGGTTCTGGTCTTGGTCTCTCCCAACGTGGGCGGCAGCAAGGTGGCCTCCTACGTGCGCATCAACGGCGTTGGGGGGGATCTGGTGGCCGACGGGCTCGCCGATCCCAGGGCCGGCTTCGGCGCGCAGCTGCTCCGCATGGACAACAACCTGGCCGTGCTCAGGTACGACGTGTTGGTGGTGCCGCTCGACGGCTCGAACGGCAGCAGCTATGCGGCCACGGCGCCCCAGCTCTTCCAGAGCTACACCCCGGATCAAATCAACGCCGCCAGCTTCGCCCTGGCCGGGGGCGTGGCGGTCAGCGGTCGCACGACCGCGAGCAGCGGGCAGGCCGTGGTCGACGCGCGCGTGATACTGACCAACCGAGATCCGAACGCGGCCGTGCAGCCGAGCGCTCTCCTCTTCTCGTCGGTTGGACGGTCCGACGCGCAGGGCGACTACGTCTTGCACGTGCAGCCTGGCCGCTACTGGGTTTCGGTTTCGCCGCCCAATGGCAGCGGACTGGCGGAAGCCCTGGCGACCTCTGCCATCGACCTTCCGGGGGCCGCGACCATCTCGTTCCAGTGGAACGCGTCGGCCATGGCCGCGCTGACTCTGTATGTACGTGACGCCCTCGGCGCGCCGCTCGACGGGGCGCGTGTGCGCCTCACCTCGGCGCAGGCGACGACGGTCGGAAGGCTGACCGTCAGCGGGGCCGGCACGAACGCCAGCCTGGATGCCGTGGGCAACGTGAGCGCCGAGGAAACCACGGCGGTCGGCGCCGTCACCTTCGCCAATTTGCCCACGGGCGCCGTCTACGACGCGTTGATCGTTCCCGCGGCCTTGGGCCCCTCCACGGCCACGACCGCGGTGACCGTCACGGTTCCCGCCGGCGGCGCGACCCAGACCGTGCAGCTTCTGCCCCAGGGCACGATCTCCGGCAAGCTGCTCTCGGGCGTCGCGGGCGCCGATTGGTCGCAAGTGTATCTCGTCGCCTACGATCGCAGCGCGGACACGCCCGAGCCGCCACAGACCGCGAGCGTGAATCCCGACGGTTCGTTCTCCATCGGCGCGAGCCCGCGACGCCCGTACGTCGTGCTGGCGGTGCCGGCCCCCGGCAGCGCCTTGGCCCGCACCTTCGTCGGTCCGGGCCCGCTGGAGACGAGCGAGTTCGTCATCACCCAGAAGGTGCAGGACTCGATGCAGTGGTCCGCCAAGGTCATGGATGAAAACGGGCTCGGCCTCGAAGGCACCGCCTTGCAGGTCTTCTGCGGGCCGTCCTGGCCCGGTTGCATCGATCCGAGCGTTCCCCTTGCCGAAACCACCTCGGAGAGCGGCGGCGTCTTCCAGCTCGACCTGCCGGATCCGGCGACGCGTTGAGAGGCACGCCTACCGCCCGCGGAAGCGGGGCGGTCGTTTCTCGGCGAAGGCGCGCAGAGCCTCGTTGCGATCTGCGCTCTTGAGCACGACCTCGTAGCACTCGCGTTCGTCGGCCAGCGCTTCCGGCATCGGCTTGCCGAAGCCGCTGTCGATGGCGCGTTTGGCCTGGGCCAGGGCCAACGGGGCACCCGCGCCGAGCTCGGCGACCAGGGCCGCGACCGCGGGCCGAAGCTCCGGCTTGGCCACCACCTTGGAAACCAGGCCGAGCCGCAAGGCCGTGGTCGCGTCGATCTTCCGGCCGGTCAGGATCAATTCCTTGGCGGTGGCGATGCCGCACAGCCTGGACAGGCGCTGGGTTCCGCCCGCGCCGGGTACGATGCCCACGCGCACTTCAGGCAGGCCCAGCACGGCGCTCTCGTCGGCCAGACGGATGTCGGCCGCGAGCGCCAGCTCGAATCCACCGCCGAGCGCCGCGCCCGAGATGGCCGCTATCACCGGAGCGGGGAAGTCCTCAACGGCGCGGACCAGGGTGCCGAGGTCGTCGAGAAAGGCGCGCGTCTCGTCCAGGTCCATGTTCAGGCGTTCGGTGAGATCGGCGCCGGCGCAGAAGGCCCTGCCGCCGGCGCCGGAAAGGACGACGGCCGTCACCTCTGGTAGGGCGGCGAGAACCGCCAGCTCGGCGCGCAGGGCCGCGACCAAGCCGCAAGAGAGGGCGTTCCTGGCCTCGGGACGGTTCAGAAAGAGCCAGGCGGCCGTGCCCACGCGCTCGACCAGCACCAGCTCGCAGAGCGCATTGGGCGCGAGGGGGCTTCGGGAGAGTTGGCTCGCTTTGCCCCGGCGGGGGCCGTGGAGCGAGCCGCGTGCGCCGGGCCGCTTCTTTCCGCGCGCTCTCGGGATTCTCGCCTTGGTCATGGGAGCCTCGCCAGACTGCTACCGCTGCCACAGCCTGTCCAGCAGTTCGTCGCTGACCTGTTCGAGCGTGTCGACCACCACATCGGCGGCGGACTGGTCGTAGCCCATGAAATTCGCTCGCCTGACCGCGATGACCTTCGCGCCGGTGGCGCGGCCGGCGCGTATGCCGGGCTCGGAATCCTCGATGATCACCGAGCGGCGCGGCTCGACCCCGAGCAGCCGCATGGCGGTCAAGTACGGCTCGGGGTGCGGTTTGCCTCGACTGTAGGCCTCGGCGCCGAGGAGATGGGCGAAGCAGTCGGCCAGACCGATGCCGGCGATGGTTTCGCGCACCTCCACGCAGCTCGAACCCGAGACCACGGCCAGTCCGGCACGGCCGTGCAGCCGGCGCACGAGCGCCACGGCGCCGGGCAAGGCCTCGTATCCCTTGCTGGCGAAGAGGGCGCGCTTCTCTTCGACCGCGGCGGCGATGAGCGCGTCCATTTCGACCTCGAGACCGCACTCGCGGCGCATGCGCGCATGGATCTCGTTCCATGAGTGGCCCACGATGAAATGGCGCAGGTCATCATCGAGCTCGACGTGCCAGCGGCGGGCGGCCAGGACCACGGATTCGACGTTTTCGCGCTCGGTGTCGACCAGGGTTCCGTCCAGGTCGAAGAGCACGGCCCGTTCTAGTCGCATGGCTAACAGACTATATACGGAGACTATTTGGCTTGTGCGTTGCTTTTTGCTAGAAGCAATGGGTGCGGGGTCCGTAGCTTTCTGCGCGATGGATATGCAGTCCGACATCGCAACCTTACAGCGTGAAAACGAGAGCCTGCGTCGAGAGATCGCAAGGCTCGAGGATCTGCGCGCCCTCACCTATCGAGACGGCCTGACTGGTCTGTGGAATCGGCGCTACTTCGCCGAGCGTCTGGGCAGCGAGCTTAGCCGGGCGCGTCGCGCCGGCCGCCGACCGTTCACGGTGCTGCTCCTGGACGTGAACGATTTTCACCTCATCAACAAGACGCACGGCCCCGGCGAAGGGGATCTGGTCTTGCGCTGGGTGGCCGAGTTCCTGGAGAAATCGGTGCGCGCGCATGACGTCTGTTGCCGCATCGAGGCGGACGAATTCGCGGTCATCGTGACCGAGATGTCGAACTCGGTGAGCCACCGCCTGCTCGACAGGCTGCGCGACAAGCTCGCGACTCTCAGCGTGCGGGCGCCGTTCTCCTTCGGGTTGAGCATGGGAACAGCCAGCTTTCCCGACCAGGGCACCGCGTTCGATGTTCTCATGCGCGTGGCCGAGGAAGCGCGTTTCGAGGACAAGCGTCGCCAGGCTTCTGGACCGCGGACGGTGCCTGCCGAGGGACAACCCGGCACCGGGCCCGCAGACCCGACGGATCCGCGCGGTTCCGGCAATACGTAGCCCTTTCTTGGCCCCGGGGCTCCGGGCGGTTCGGGTGAGGCCCGGCACATCTCCGTGTCTTGCCCGACCTCCGGGCTTTCCGTCTTCCCGTCATTCGTTTACGGGCTTGCCACGTCGGGGTAAACTGGGCTCGGACATGTCGAACTTCGGCCCGAGCCAGCTTGCGTGCGCGCGGTGGATCGTCATCTGCGTCGCATTGTCTCTGGGCGCCGGGTGTGCGCGGCGCTCTGGTGAGATTCTCCTGCCCACCATGGTCGATACCCCGGACGGGGGCGGTGGCGTCTACATCGACCTCGACGCGCGGGGAAACTCGAATGACGTTTGGCCCGTGCGGGGCTACGACGGGCCGGCAGGTTGCACCGGAACGGTCGAGCTGTGCAACGGCATCGACGACGATTGCGACGGCGTCATCGACAACGGCTTCGACCTGTCTACCGATTCGCGCAACTGCGGCGCCTGCGGCATCGTGTGCAGCGCGCCGACGGCGACCGCGGCGTGTCTGGGCGGCCAATGCGTGATCGCGTCCTGCACGCCCGGCTACTTCGACACCGACGGCAACCCGGCCAACGGCTGCGAGTGCATGCTCAGCAACGGCGGCGTCGAAATCTGCGACGGGGCCGACAACGACTGTGACGGGATCGTCGACGACGGGTTCGACCTTCTGCGGGATGCGACCAACTGCGGCGCATGCGGCGTGGTGTGCAGCGCGGCCAACGCGATCCCCTTCTGCGCCGAGGGCACCTGCGGCTTCACCTGCACCGATGGGTATTTCGACGTGGACAGGAAGGCCAGCGACGGGTGCGAATACCGGTGCACCAAGACCGCGGATCCCGCGGAGACGTGCGACGGCCTCGACAACGATTGCAACGGTTTGTTCGACGGCGAGGATCCCGGCTTGGTCTACCCGGGTGGGGATCGCACCTGCTACAGCAGCGCCAGCGGCACCTGCCAGGCCGGGGAGCTCACCTGCATCGCCGGCAACATGACCTGCGTTGGCGCCGGTCCGCCCTCCGAGGAGACCTGCGATGGCCGGGACAACAACTGCGACGGCCGCGTCGACGAAGCCGACCCCAATCTGGGCAAGCCGTGCTATCCCCTGGGCGTCTCCGGCTGCGAGATCTCCACGGGCCTCTGCCGGGGCGCATGCCAAATGGGTGCCTATGTCTGCCAAGACGGCGGCCTCGCGTGCGGTGGTGCGGTCACGCCTTCCGTGGAAGCATGCGACGGTGCGGACAATGACTGCGACGGCGTCGTCGACAACGGCATCGACCTCGAATCCGACCCGATGAACTGTGGCGGTTGCGGTCATGTCTGCAACTTCCCGAACGCTTTTGCCGCTTGTGTCGCCGGGGTGTGCGTCCTCGACCAGCAGCGCCGCATCGGCGCCTGCGCCCTGGGCTGGGTCGATCGCAACGCCAACCCGGCAGACGGGTGCGAGTACCAGTGCACGGCAACCGGGCCCGAGACGTGCGACGGCACCGACAACGACTGCAACGGCCTGATCGACAACGAGGATCCCGGTCTGGTGTATCCGTCGAACTTCTGTTTGCAGTTCGGCGAATGCGGCAAGGGGCCAGGGGGCTCGACCTACGCAGGCTGGCAGGGCGCCGCCACCTTCCCGGTGTGCGCGGTCCCCGTCGGCTCGTCGCCCGACACCGCGCCCGCCTGGATCTGCAACTACCCCGCGACCGTGCAGCTCGCGGCGGTCAATCAGGTCGTGCCTCAGGAGACCTGGTGCGACGGGCTGGACAACGACTGCAACGGCGTCGTGGACGATCCCTACCGCGCCGTCCTCGGCGAGGTCTGTGCGGATCCCGCGAGTACGGCGCTCGGGGCTTGCCGACGCCAGGGCACTTGGCAATGCGACGGCGGCACTCGCGAGCTGACGTGCGATTTCGGCGGCGCGGTCGCTGCCTCGCCCGCGGACGAGACATGCGACGGCATCGACAACGACTGCGACGGTCTGGTCGACGAGTCCTGGGACAACCCCGCTGGCTTGCCCCAGTGCAACGGCCACGACTGCCTGGGGGTACGGGACGACGTGGTCCACGTGAGCGCGGCGTCTAGCCCCTATTTCATCTACACGTACGAGGCCAGCCGTCCTGATGCCGGCGCGGTTTCGCAAGGGATGGTCGGCACGCGGGCCTGCTCGCGGGCGTTCGACAGCGCGGGCGGCCGCGTCCTGCCCTGGAGCAATGTCACCTGGAACCAGGCCGATGCGGCGTGCCGGGCCGCCGGCATGCGCTTGTGCCGGACGACGCGCGTGGGCGGGGCGGTCGTCACCGACGAGTGGGGCTTCGCCTGCCAGGCTGGCCAGACTTGCGCCGGCGGCACCTACCCGTACAACACCTCTTGCACGTACGGCGCCGCGACATGCAACGGCATCGACGCGAATCAGGGCAAGGTGGTGGGCTGTGGCTCGCTTTCTGGCTGTGTCACCGTCGGCGATCTCGATACCGGCGGCGGCAGCGACCAGGTCTTCGACTTGAGCGGGAACTTGGCCGAGTGGACGGACGACCGTCGCGATATCCTCGACACGGGCGGCTCGCCACCTGGCGCGGGTACGCCCGCCGCGATCTACACCACGCGGGGTGGCGCCTTCGACAGCTTCTTCCGCGGCCTGGCCTGTGATTTCATGAGCACCGAGCTGCATCCCACCTTCGCGTTCGCGGACACCGGTTTCCGCTGCTGTTCGTCCTGCCCACCGGGACAAGCCGATTGCGCCGGCATCTGCGCCAATCTCGCCAGCGATTCCGCCAACTGTGGCGGCTGCCAGGTCGCCTGTGGGGGCGGCACCTCCTGCCAGAACGGGGTGTGCCGGTAGGGGCGCGATTTGGCGCGCCCTTAGCGACCGGTCTTGGGTTGATCGCGCTGCAGGCGCGACAGCTCGAGCAGCTCGTGCTTGAGGCGTGCGGTTTCCTCGGTCGCCTCCGTGGCCCCGCGCCAGGCGTACCAGCGGTTCTGATCCTCGGCCACCGACTCGATGGCATCGAAATCGAGATCGGGGTGGATCTCGAGCAGGTAGGCGCGCCGATCGCTTTCCCTCGCCACGGCCGCGTGGGCGCGCCGCGCTCGCGCCAGGATGCGTGCCGCCGCGTCGGGCTCGATCTGGCTGGTCCGGCCGCCGGGCTTCAGCTCTTCTTCGATGCGAGCGAGGGCGCGGTCGATCTCGGCGCGCGAAACGCTCCAGTGCACGCCCAACGCCTCGAAGTGGTCGGCCTTCTCCAGCTTGCGCGCGCGCAGGCGGAGCTGGTCGGCCGGGCTCTCGCCGGGGCGGCCTTCCGGCGACAGCCACTCGAGGGCGCGGAAGAGCTGCAGCACGAACAGCAGGTGAACGGCGGTTTCGCGGCCGATGCCTCCACGGCGCAGGATCTCGTCGGCCGAGTTCGCGCCGTCGAGCAGGTGTTCGACGAAGCGCAGCTCGCGCGGGGACAGGCCGAGCAGGGGCACGATCGCGGCCCGGCTGGGCCGTACCCGTGGCGCCTCGCGCAGGTGGGGCGCCAGAACGTCGAGCACTTGACGGATGTCCATGACGCGCAGGCAGGAGCGGATGCCGTGAACGACCACAGCCACCATCGGCTGCCGCGCGGCCACCAGCCGCGACGACGGGGTGTCGGCCGTGATCTTGTACGACCCGTCCGGCCACTCGAAGGTGCGGCGGAGCTGCTCCATCTCGAGCGAAGTGCCGGCCGCGCCGCCGCGCACGATGTACACGCCGTGCTCCAGAGTGCCACGTTTGAGCCGAAGCTGGCCCGAGAAGGATCGGCGTCGGCCGATGGCCAGCAGCAGCACGGGCAAAGACAGCGGCGAAGCGAGCGGCAGCGGGCCGTCGAGGGGGATCGCCGCCAAGGTGGCCGGATCCGGCGCGTTGCGGATGGTTCCCTCCGAAGGCAGGGTTGGCTCGCGGCCTCGCGCCGAGGGAGAAGGCGTTCCGGCTGCGGCGTCCGGCAAGGGTGGAGGGGACGCGGCTTCGCCGACGTCCGCGGGAGTAGGCGCGGCCGGGGGTGTCGCGCGGGCGGGCTCCGGGGTGGCCGCGGGTTCATGCGCGGGAGCGGGCGGCGTGTGCCCGGGGCGTTCATGGGGAAACCCTGGAGAGGTCTTCATGCCCGAGGCTTCCGCCCCACGCCCTGCCGCGCGCTCGCTTCGCTCGGGCTGGCGCGATGGTTCGAGCCCGGCAAAGCCGTCCGGCGCGGGCGCAGCCCGAGGGGCGGGCAGGGTGTGGGGAGGACTCGAGGTGCCGAAGGCCTCCCCACGCGACTCGCCGGAAGGACGGGCGCCCGCAAGCGCCGGCGGCCCGTGGCTGGGTCGCTCGCCGGAAGGGTGGGAGCGCGGCTCCGGGGCCGGCGCGTGGGCGGGCCTGGGGACGGGTGGGGGAAGACGTGTCGGTGGGGGCGCGGCGGCGTGCGCGCGAGCCGCCCTTCCGGGCTCTGGGGAGGGTGGCGAGGCAATCTCCGAGGCGTGTCCCGGCGTGGCAGGGCTCGGAAGCGGCTCGGGTGCGGGCGTGACGTAGGCGGGAATCGCCTGGCCCCATCCCGCTGCGGCCGGCGGATGGCCATACTCGTCCAGGTCGTCGATAGCCTTGAGCCGCAACTGGCCGAGGCTGGCGGTCCCGATGAGCGCTGCGCCACGCGCGGCCAAGCTGTCGACATCGCCGCGGGCCGCCGCGGGCCGGCCGAAGTAGTCGCCCACGGTGTCTCTCACCACCGGCATGTGCGCCAGTCCGCCATGCACGAAGACCTCGCGGATTTGGCCGGCCTCGACCCCGGCGGATTCGAGGGCTTCACCGCAGACCACACGGATGGCCTCGATGAGCGGTTGCGCCAGGGTTTCGAGGAAGCGGCGCTCGACGCGCCAGCCCGGCGTCTGGTTTCGGCCGAGCAGGGGCTGTAGGAAAGGCAAGGCAACGTCGGTGTTGGTCTGGCTGCTGAGTTGGACGCGCAGCGATTCGCACTGCTCGCGCAGCATGGCGTAGCACAGGCGGTCTTTGAGCAGCTTTCGCTCGTCGTCGGGCGCAATCTGGTGGACCAGGGCCTTGACCAAGCGGCCGTCGAGCCAGTTGGCGCCGATGGTGGCATCCACGCTGCGCCCCAGGGCGCGCACGACCCCGGGCTCGATCGAGAACACCGTTGTCTCGATTTTCCAGCCGCCCACGTCCACGAATGCCGCCAGCCCCACGGGGTTGCGCTCGCCGAGCTGGGCGACCGCGGCCAGCGTGGTCGACACCTCGGTGCGAATCACGTGCAGGCCGGCTCGCTGGGCGGCCGCGGCCAGTGCTTTGCGGGCCTCGGGCGTGGCCCAGGCAGCCCGCGACAGCGCCACGCCATCGATGGAGCCGCGGGCCGCCACCTGTCCGGCAGCCGCGGCCTGCTCCAGCAGGCGGGCCACGAGATCCTCGGGGTCGTACTCTTGCCCGCCCAGCGTGACCCGGCCACCACCCAGGTGGCGTGCCGGTCCGAAGAGCACTTCGGCCGGCTCCACGAAGAAATGGGCGCGCGCCGGCGCCCCGACCAGCGCGCGGCCGTGCGTGCAGCCCACGACCGAGGAGACGTAGGGCAAGCCGTCCAGGGCGGGCACGGGCGCGGCACTGCCTTCGTGCGCGATTGCGACGTGCACTCGGGTACTCCCAACGTCCACTCCAAGGACTGGCACGGCCTGACCCCTCGCCGGATTGTACCAAAACTATCGGCAGGGCGCGGTCGGAGTCCAAACAAGCGGCAGAGCCGAGTCGCTGACGGTGATCTCCAGGCTGCTCGCGCCTGTCGTGACCGCCAGCTCGCCGCTCGCGGTCAGCGCCTGGGCGATGCTGGCGGGCGGGGGCGCGGAGAACTCGAGGCGCCACGCGACCGCGACGGTGGTCAGGTCGTCGTTCGACTGCACGCGCAGGTCGTCACCGGTCCAGGTCTGCGCCGCGGCGAAGGCGACGTCGTGGCCCACGCCCCAGCCGCGCAAGAAGGTGTAGAAGAGCACGGCGCCGAATTGGTCGGCACCTGTCGTGGGCAGCTCGCCGACGGCCGGCGCAGGACAGACGTCACCCGAGCCGACCGGCGGCGCGCGTCCGTCGGCGCCGACCAGGAAGCCCACGGTGCGGATGGGCGCGTTGGCGTAGGCGTGCCGCACCGCTGCGTTGCCGCCCGAGCGATAAGCCATGGCCTCGTACTTGGCGCCGAGCGGGTACATGAGGTACTGGGCCGCGAAGAGCGGCGAGCCCGCGGCCGACAGGTCCGCATAGGCGGCTTTGAGCTCCACGTCGGGCATCTGGGTGGCGTCGATGGGTCTCTGGCCCATCAGTCGTATCACCTCTTCGGTGAACAGGAACTCGTAGAACCGCGCGTCGCCCTCCACGATGCCGGCGTTGGCGAGGTATTCGTCGGAGGTTTGGAAGTCGTCCTTCTTGAGGTCGATCTCGCGATCCTGCAGGGCATGCACGAGCTCGTGCGCGAGCGTGACCATGGCTTCCTCCAATGCATAGGGGCCCGTCTGGTCCGGATGCGAGATGATGGTCACCCGCTTGGTCGCGGGATCGTAGAACGCGTAGTAGTGCTCGACCATGTCGTCGATGGCGGAATTGCCCGCGTCCGGGCCGGCGGCCCCGTCGATGCCGGCGGCCCCGTCGATGCCGGCGGCCCCGTCGATGCCGGCGCCCCCGTCGATGGCGGCGCCCCCGACGGGAACCGGAGCGCCTTCGCTCGACGTGAAGTGCAGCAAGGCGAGCGCCTTGTCCCAAGGGCTCGGACCGTTCTCGGCCGCGGCGGCGGCGTACTCGCGTTCGAGCATGACGCGGAACTCGTCCTCGGAGACCACGCTCACCGGTGGCAGCCCGCCGAAGGGGTCGTAGCCGTCGCCGCGCAGGTTGAGCACCCGATAGTAGATGCTCACTTGGCAGGCGCGCTCCGTGATGTCGCAGATGGGGAGATCGCGCTGCTTGCAGCCGAGCCCCGCGGTCAGCAGCGACAGCCCGGCCAGCGCCGAGAACGATGCGCGCCTCATAGGTCGATCTCCTTGCCCAGATGGAGGGACCAGCGCTGCAGGCCGCTCTGGGCGGCGATCGGTTCGTCGAGGTTGGCCAGAAGACCCAGGAAGAAGCGTCCGAATCGGCTCTTGTAGACGGCGCGCAAGGCAGCCGCGCTTTGCCAGCGGTCGAGGCTGGGTTCGGGCAGCAGTACGGTTTGCAGCCGCGGGCCAAGCTCGAAGCGCGAACCCAAGGGAAGGTGCGCCTGGATGGCGAGCTGGCCGACGAAGTCGGTGCCGCCGGCTCCGTTGCGCACGCCGAATACCAGGGCATCGGCTTGTTCGACCAGGAAGACGATGCCGTTGTCGAAGGCGTAGCGAGCCCGGAGCATCAAAGGTGTCGCCATGCGATCCGGTAGCCACAGCCACTGGTTCCACATTCCGCCCATGGCCAGGGTGCGGTTGTAGAGGAAGGCATAGAGCCGTCCGTCGGGACCGCGGGGAATGCCGGCCACAGGTGCCGTCGCGCCGAGTCCGGCCTGAAGGCGCCACCGGCCCCAGGTGGCGCGGTAGTGGACCGAGAGCTGCGGGTTGGCGGCCCGGAAGGTGGATTGGGCGAGCCCTTGGTTGTCGGCCAGCCAGCCGAAGCCCAGACCCAGCGCCAGCAGCACGCGGGCGTGCACGGCGTAGGCGCCTTCGAGCCAGGGCGCGTTCACGACCGAGGTGGAGTCGTTCTCGCTCAGAATCGCGGTGGACCAGGCGACGCCCAGGTCGAAGGGGCGAGGGGTCGGGGCCGCCGGTTGCACGACTGCGGCGGCGGGCGAGCCGGGGGATGGTGTCTCGGCGGCAGGAGGCCCAGCCTCTGCCGGCGGCGTATCCGGTGGCGGCGCGTCCGGGAGCGCCACGTACGGGGGCGGCGTATCCGGTGGGGGCGGATAGTAGTAGCCGGGCGGCACGGCGTACCCGGGCGGCGGGTACGCGTAGCCCGGCGGCGGGCCGTAGTCCGGGGGATACTGCCCGGCCCAATCGGATTGGGCCAGAGCGCCGCTGGCTGCCGGCTTGGCCGGGGCGGGGCGCGGAATCAACTGCGAGACGAAGACCGCCAGCAGCACCGGCAGAACGCGTCGGGCATGGGCAAACATCGGTGGCTCGATTGTATCAGCCGAAGAATGCTTTTTGGGGGATGCGTCGGGCGCAGCCACCCTCTGCGTGCCCTCCCTACCCTCTGCCCTCTCGGTGGTTCGCTACGACTTGGCGGGCGCGCCGGTCGCGCGCAGGAGGGGCAGCTCGAGGGCGTCGCGCAGAGCCTCGCAGCTCGCCTCGATGATGTTCTGCGAGACGCCGATGGTGCTCCAGGTCTGGCCGTGTAGCTGCGACTCGATGAGCACGCGCGTCTTGGCCGCGGTAGCCGCCTCGGGATCGAGGATGCGCACCTTGAAGTCGGTCAGCAGGACATCGCGCAGGATCGGAAAGTGATGGTCGAGCGCCTTGTGAAAGGCCTGGTCCATGGCATCGACCGGTCCGGCGCCTTCGGCCACCACGTGCGAAACCTCGTCGCCGACTTTCAGCTTGACGGTCGCCTCCACGAACATCTCGCGACCCCGCCTCTGCTCGGAAATGACCACGACGTCCAGAACCTCGAAGGGCTCGTTGTAGCCGGGCTGCGAACGGCGAACCATCATCTCGAACGAGCCCTCGGCGGCCTCGAACTGGTAGCCCCGGCTCTCCATCTCCTTCACGCGGGCGAGCAGAGCGGGCTCGTAGCCGCGCACGTCCATGCCGAGGTCCTGCGCCACGATGCGCACGTTGCCGCGGCCGGAAAGCTCGGACACCACAACCTTGCGCAGGTTGCCCACCGACTCGGGTGGGACGTGTTCGTAGGACGCGGCTAGCTTCTCGACCGCCGCCACGTGGACGCCGCCCTTGTGGGCGAAGGCCGAGGCGCCGACATACGACGCGTGCGCGCGTGGCCGGATGTTGGCCAGCTCGCTCGCCGTGCGCGACAGATCGGTCAAGCGCTTCAAGTTCGCCTCGGGCACGCAGGTGTGGCCCATCTTGAGCTGCAGTGCCGGGATTACCGAGATGAGATTGGCGTTGCCACAACGCTCGCCCCAACCGTTGAGCGTGCCTTGCACCATGGTGGCGCCGGCTTCGACCGCGGCGATCGAGTTGGCCACCGCCATGTCGCCGTCGTTGTGCGTGTGGATGCCGAGCGGAGTCTGGCACACCTTGCGCAACTCGCGGATGGCTTGGGCGATGAAGCTGGGCAAGCTGCCCCCGTTGGTGTCGCACAAGGCCACCCAGTCCGCGCCCGCATCGGCTGCCGCGCGCACGGCGGCCAGGGCGTACTCGCGGTCGGCGCGGAAGCCGTCGAAGAAGTGCTCGGCGTCGAAGATGACCTCCTTGCCGTGCTTCTTGAGGAAGGACACGCTGTCGGCGATCATGACCAGGTTGTTCTCGGCCGTGGTGCCCAGGACGTGGGTCACGTGCAGAAGCCAGGTCTTGCCGAAGATCGACACGGCGGGCGTGCCCGCCGCGACCAGCGCCTTCATGTTGTCGTCGTTCTCGGCCGCGAGCTTGCTGTGGCGGGTGCTGCCGAACGCGGTCAGCTTGGCGCGCTTGAGCCCCAGGTCGGGCGCGCGCTTGAAGAACTCCACGTCCTTGGGATTGGACCCCGGGTAGCCGCCCTCGATGTAGTGGATGCCGAAGCCGTCGAGCAGCCGGGAGATCTTGATCTTGTCCTCGACCGAGAGGGAGAGCCCCTCGCT
>JAFGPX010000087.1 GCA_016935975.1 Deltaproteobacteria bacterium | reverse complement strand
GCGGGCCGGAAGATGGTGCCACACTTGATGCCTGGGTCGGAATTCGTCTCGATGACCACTTTGTGCGGCCCACTGCCGGATACGGTCTGGCTCGCGGCTTTGGACGGGGTGCAGGTTTCGTTCCCGGTGCTGCCGCCTCTACCACCGCTGGTCCCACCGGTGCCCTTTCCACCAGCGCCCGTGGCGCCGCCACCGGTCGTGCCGCCCGTGGACGAAGTCGTGCGACCGCCAGCTCCCGTTCTTCCGCCCATCCTCGCTCCGCCGGTCGCGCCTGTCCTGCCACCCGCGTTGCCACCGCCGGTGCCGACCGCACCCCCAGTCCCTTGCGTCGAGCTTCCACCGGAGGCGCTCGTGCTGGTGCCGCCCGAGCCGACGCCACCTGTTCCCCGCGTGCCACCGCTGGCTTTCGAGCCGCCGGACTCCGTGGTGCCGCCGCTGCCGCTCGTGCCGCCGGTTTCGGGTTGCGCCGTGGTGCCACCGCTGCCGCTCGTACCGCCCGAGGCAGTGCCCCCCGTGCTGGGGGTTCCGCCCGAGCCTTGTCCCGAGGTGGTCGTTCCACCGCTCCCGGTGCCAGTGCTGTCCTCGTTGCCGCAGGCACCAAGGGCGAGACCGAGAATCCCTGCAGCCAACATCGTCCTCGACAGATTCCCTTTTCTCATGGCTGTGCTCCTCTCCATGGGCGGTTGCCTTGTACGTGAATGTCGGTTAGCAGCTGCACGGGGATCGTGGATCGGTCCAACAAATCGACGGCTCAGCGCGTGGCAGGCACAGGGCAACACCCTGCGGCAAAGGATGCCTGCCATCTGTCAGGTACCTCGTCAGATAGGTGAACCGCTTTTCGGTGAACCGCTTTGCAGAGCGCCTGCAGCTGCCAGGCGTTGCGCACGCCGATTTGCAGACAGAGCCCCGTTGCGAAGACAGGGACGAAGAGACGAGCAGAAATGGGACTCCGTGCTCGCAAACGCCCCGTCGTCTTTCTTTTGCTTGCGTTCGGGGTTGGCTGCTTGGATGTCGCTTCTTCGAGCCCCGGGCCTGGGGGCGACGGCGGGCACTCCAGCACAGGAAGCAAGCCCGGATCGGGAGGGAGTGGCTCGGGCGGTAACATGGCGGCAGGGGGATCTCTATCGAGCGGGGGCAGCCTCGGCGCGGGTGGGGGTGTTTCCTCCGGGGGGGCGTCGGCAGAGGGAGGCACGAGCGGCGGCGGGGCGAACGGAATCGGCGGAACCCGAGGGGGCGGGGGCACGGGTGGCGGGGCTGGCGCGGCGGGGGGCGGCGGCACGCAGGCAAGCGGCGGCTCCTCGGCGCGCGGCGGCTCGGCTGCGGCCGGTGGGGCCAGCCGCACCGGCGGGGCTTCTGCAACGGGCGGACGCAGAGGAACCGGCGCCGCCGCTGGCTCAGGCGGCGCCAGCACGACGGCGACAGGAGCAGGGGGCGGCTCGGGGGGAACCACCTCGTCCAACACGGGCGGCTGCTCGATCGCCGTGACCAGCAAGACGACGAGCCCGCAGATGGCCACCGTCGGCGTCATCGAATGGTCGGCGACGATCGAGAACCTGAGCCGGGCCCAGATCGTCTACACGCTCGACAACGCCGGCTCGGGCGTGCTGAACAAGGGCGGCAACGCTCCGGTCGATCTGACCAAGCCCAACTACCGTACCTTGCTGCTGGGACTGAAACCGTCGAGCACGTACACGTTCCACGTCGAGGCGACGGCTGCCGACGGCTCTGCCTGCAAGAGCGACGATGCGACGTTGACGACCGGGACCTTGTCGGGTGCGCCCACGATCACCCGGACGGCGAGCAAGCCCACGGCGCAGGCCGTGGGGTTCGTGATTTCGTCCGGCGGGGTAAGCCACAGCGGCGGCTCGGGCATCAACCAGGCCTTCATCGTCGACGCCGATGGCGTCGTCGTCTGGACCGCGTCGGCGCCTTCGCAGTCCAGCCGGGCTCGCCTGGACTACGAAGGCAACAACATGTGGATGATGGCGCTGAACGTCGGCAACGCCACCGGCGAAATGCGCTACGTCTCGATGGACGGAGCGACGAAGCAGAACAACGTCAGCGGCCTGTCCAAGTCCCACCACGACTTCACGGTCCGCAAGGGCGGGATCGTGGCGACGATGGCCTGGGCCGGAAGCGGCATGGATCCCGAGAGCGATCTCATCGAGCGGTCGCCCGACGGCAAGGTCACCACCGTCTTCCGTATTGGCGCCAGTCTCTACAAGGGCGGGCCTGGGCTCATGAGCGGCAGCGCCAACGGCTACCACTGCAATTCGATTCTCTATCACGAGTCCGACGATACCTACACGATAGGGGACCGGAATCCGAGCTGCTTCGTGAAGGTCAGTCGCGCTGGAAAACCGTTGTGGCAACTCGGCGGCGACTGCAGCGGAGCCCCGGCCGCGCAGTGTGTCTCCGGCAGTTGGAGCATCAACCACGGACATCAGATACTGGACAACGGCAACTTCCTGTTCTTCAACAACGGTGACTACCGGAGCACGACGCCGTCCTCCGTTCTCGAATACACTCTCAGCACGTCCGGCACGATGCAGGCGAATCTGGTCAAATCGTACGCCTCCTCGAGCAAGTCCCGCAGCGATTCGCTGGGCGACGTGCAGCGTTTGCCCAATGGCAACACGCTCGTCGTCTTCTCCAACGACGGCCTCATCGAAGAAGTGGATTCGTCCTGGAACGTGGTCCAGACCCTCAAGGCGAGCTCCTTCGGCTACGCCGACTGGCGCGAGACGCTCTACGGGCCTCCGCCACGGTGAGCAGCGATCAGGGAAGCGCGTGCGGAGCCTACGCTTCGCTGGCTCGGCCGGCAGCGAAGCGTAGCGGGAGGGTATGGGAACCCTCCCAGGATTCCCATCGACGACGTCAGAGGGTGTGGCGTTTGAGCACGGGCCACCCGACGCTGGCATTGCCAGGGTCCTGATGGCCGTCTGGCTTCGTGCAGAGAACCACCTCAACGCCGTCTTGGCATCTCGAGTAGGTCGAGCATCCGTTGCTGTCTTCTGCGGACGGGGAGCCCGTGCATCGATCGATCTCCGCCCATCTTTCGAAGGTCGCTTTGGCGCCGAGGAACGTGATCGGCATGCCAGGTACCACGGAGGAAGCGCCGCCGGCATACGGCACGACAGCGTCGGCGGTGCCGCGGAAGGAGATCACCGTGATCGGACGCGACGGCTTGCACTCGTCCACGTTCTCCGCCAAGAGATCCCACGCGGCG
>JAFGPX010000008.1 GCA_016935975.1 Deltaproteobacteria bacterium | reverse complement strand
GCGATCGTCGGCCTGACCAAGCGGACTGGTCCGGCCGGTCACGCCGAGCGACTCAACTACCCGAATTTCCCGACAAGCCGTAGCTAGAGCGCGTTGTATAACAGCAGCCAGCCCGCAGGGCTGGCCCGCGGGTCGCGGCTCCCGAGGGAGTAGGCGAGAGCGAGTTCGTCGGCGGTACGCGCAAGGCGGAGTCTGACAACAACCAAGGCGACTGACCCCTTTCGGGAAAGGCCCCGTTGGACAATCGACTGCGCGCAGTCTCGAAAAGACAGACCTGGAGCTTCATCTCGCCGCTCCAAGTTCCCGGCCCGAGAATCCTCGGCCAGCGCGGCGACTCCAGCCCCGGAGCGCTGGCTGGACGCCTTCAATCAAGACGCGGGGGCGACGTCGGCCGCGCGCGTGACGAGCGCGGGCGCACCCGGGCCTTGCACCGTTGCAGGGTCGCGGTGTGCCCCGTGGGTGCATAGCGATCCTTGGGGGTACGCTTGGCGTAGAAGCTAGCTTCCAGGGTGGAGCCTGACGCCTTGAACATCACGAGCGCCGGATGGAGACGAGCCGCGGTCGCGAATCCGAAGTTACCTTGGCGAGCGTCGTACATCAGCGTCGACGGCACGGCCACACGATTGGCCTGGTCGGGCAGCGTAGGATGGGCGGTGCGTTTCAGCAGCTTGGTCACGACCTGTGCGCCGTTGGCATCGAGACGCGAGATGATCCAGCGCTCCTGGCCGTCGAGCTGCCAGCAACCGAGCAAACGCCGAAGCAGCTTCCGCGGAATCTTCTTCTTGGCCTTGTGGTCTTCGCCGGGCGCTTGCGCAGCTTCGCCCGCCGAGCGCGCGGCGCTGCCGTCGGGCACTGCGCCTGCGGACTTGGCTGGCTCCGCTGCCTGGCGAGTTTCGCCGGCGGCGAGCGGTTGCAGCAGCGACAGCAAAGCGAGCACGATGAAGCCGTGCAACCAAACCCGGCCCCACCGGCCCACCGGGGATTGCCTGATACCGCACATCGTATCCTTCAGAGTACACCAAGACCCCGTCGGCTGGCGCACGCCCGGCGAGCGTGGTGACTCCGAGCCCCACATGGCTGAAAGCAACGGACGGCGAGACGTGCCCATCGCCTCGGCCGAAAGCGACCAATGATGCCTCCTCGCCCGGTCGCTGCGGATACGGCAGCAGCGCGCCGTCAGTACTTGCAGCAGCGCCAGTGTGCCATCGGAGAACCGGCATTGGGCGATGCGGCAGCGACGGCTTCGTAGACGCGCGAAGAGCTGCTTGCGCTCGCGGCGGGTTCGGCGCTAGTTATGAAGGGATCCAGAAGCCAGCCATGACGTCACATGAGGCTGGCCAAACGGTGGGCTTCGTGTTCTGGGTGTCCGCAAGCAGTGCCCAGCGATTGGGCAGAAAGGAACAAATGTCACAGCGGAAGAAGATGGCACTAGTTGGGGCTGGCAACATCGGCGGCGAGCTGGCGGCACTGGCGGCCCGACAGGAGCTGGGCGACGTGTGGCTTTTCGACATTCCCGAGAAGCTCGGGCTCGCGCAAGGCAAGGCCCTGGATCTGGAACAGAACGGCGCCGTGCTCGGCTACGACGCGAAGGTTCGCGCTACCGCCGCGTGGGACGATCTGGCCGGCGCGGATGTCGTCATCGTGACCGCCGGGCTGCCACGCAAGCCCGGCATGTCGCGCGACGACTTGCTCAGCGTGAATCTGAAGATCATCCGCAGCGTGGCCGAGAATCTGCGCACGCGCTGTCCGGATGCCTTCGTGATCGTGGTGTCGAATCCGCTCGACGCAATGGTGTACGCCTTGAAGGAGGTTACCGGCTTCCCGACCCAGCGTGTGGTCGGCATGGCTGGCATCCTGGATTCGGCGCGCCTGCAGCTGTTCCTGGCGCGGGCGGTTGGCGTGGCGGTGAAAGACGTGCGCGCCATGGTGCTGGGCGGACACGGCGACACCATGGTGCCGGTGCCGAGCTACTGCACCATCAACGGCATTCCGGTTCGTCAACTGCTCGCCCCCGACAAGCTCGCCGCGATCATCGAACGAACGCGCAATGGCGGCGCCGAGATTGTCAAGCTGATGGGCACCAGCGCCTACTACGCTCCGGCGGCGTCCGCGATTCAGATGGCCAGAGCGTACCTGCACGACGAGAAGCGCCTGCTCCCTTGTGCGGCCTACCTGCGTGGCGAATACGGCTATCAAGACCTGTACATCGGCGTGCCGGCGATCCTTGGAGGGAGCGGCGTCGAGAAGGTCGTCGAGATAGCGCTCGACCCGTCGGAAAAACAGATGCTGGACAAGTCGGCCAACGCCGTGCGCGAGTTGATCGAGGCCTCGAAGCGCCTCTAGAAGCCTGTCTTGGTGCAAAGGGCCGCGCGCCAGACCACACCAAGGCCCCATCGACCTGCGCGCAGCTCGCCGACCGTGTATGCTGCCAGGCCATCATGAGCGAAAACGACGGGCGGCCAGGGGCGCGAGTCAACACCGGACGCATCAAAGTCCATCCCGACGGCTTCGCTTTCGTCGTGCCCGACGACCACTCCGAGGACATCCACGTCGGCGCGCGCCACCGCGGCATGGCCATGGACAGCGACCGGGTGGAGGTCGAGTGGTGGGTCGGCGCGCGCGGGCTCGAAGGCCGCGTGCTACGCATCCGCGAGCGCGGTCGCGGCAAGCTCACGGGGCAGCTCGGCGGCCACGGCGCCGGGCTGCGTTTCGAGCCGGACGATCCGCGCATCCAGGCGCCCGTGCGGGTGCGCGGTGGGGTCAGCGCGCGGGCGGGGCAGTCCGTTCTCGCCGAGATCACGGCCTACCCCGAGAACCCGGGCGACCCCATCGAAGTCATGTTGCTCAAGGTCCTGGGCGATCCCAACGATCCGCGCACCGAGGTGGAAAAGACCCTGGCCTGCGCCGAGATCTCCGACGAGTTTCCGGCGGAGGTGACCCAGGCCGCCTTGGCCATGCCGGCCCGTGTCCAGCCGACAGATGAGCGCGACCGCGCGGATCTACGCCACGTGGCCTTCGTGACCATCGATCCCGAAAGCGCGCGCGACTTCGACGACGCCGTCGCACTGGAATCGCTGCCCCATGGCGGACAACGCCTGTGGGTCGCGGTGGCGGACGTCTCTCACTACGTGCGCGAGGGCAGCGCGCTCGACGCCGAGGCGCGCGTGCGCGGGGTCAGCGTGTACCTGCCGAATCGCGCGATCCCGATGCTGCCCGAGGCGCTGTCCGGCCACCTCTGTTCGCTCGTGCCCGGCGAAGATCGCCTGGCCATGGTGGTGCGTATCGACTTCGACCGCAGGTTCGCCATCACGGACACGGACTTCTGCGCGGCCGTGATTCGCTCGCGCGCCCGCCTCGACTATCCGGGGGTCGCCGCGGGACTCGTCGGCGACACGCGCGGCAAGCGCCGCCTCTACGAGCCGTTCCTGGCCAGCCTGCGCACCATGGACGCCCTGGCCAAGAGACTCCGCCGGCAGCGCCAAGCGCGCGGCGCCCTGGATCTCGACCTGCCGCAGGCCGTGGTCGAGCTGGACCGCGACGATCCGCGCCTGGTGCGCGCCGTTCGTCGCGCCCGGCGCGATCCCGGCGAGCGCGCGGCGTATGCCATGATCGAGGAGTTCATGCTCGCGGCCAACGAAGCCGTCGGCCGCAGCTTCCAGGAAGCGGGCGAGGACACCGCTTGGCGCATCCACGAGGTGCCCGACCCGGAGAAAGTCGCATCCTTCGCCCAGCTCGCCGAGCGCTACGGCATTCGCTTCGATCCCGCCGAGGCCACGACGCCGCTCGGCCTGGCCGCGGTCCTCAAGCGCCTGGCCGGCCACCCCGCGGAGAAGCCCCTCTCCATGCTGCTTCTGCGCGCGCTCAAGCAGGCCACCTACGACGTGGTCAACGTCGGCCACTTCGGCCTGGCCTCGCCGGCCTATCTGCACTTCACCTCGCCCATCCGCCGCTACCCGGACATCATCGTGCATCGCCTGCTCAAGCAGCGCCTGGCCGGCCAGGGCAAGCCCGCGGGCGGGTTCTCGCCCGCAAGCGATACGCGCGAGCCCGCCACGGAGATCCTGCGGCGCGCGGCCGCGGACGCCTCGTTCTGCGAGCGCAAGGCCATGGAAGTGGAGCGCGAGGTGGTGGACCTGTATCGCGCCTATTTCATGCGCGACCGCGTGGGCGACGTGCTGGCGGGCTCGGTCTCGGGGGTGACCTCGTTCGGCATCTTCGTCGCGCTCGACGAGCCTTTCGTCGAGGGACTGGTGCGCACCGACTACCTCGCGCCCGACGACTTCTACGACTTCGACGAGGTCGCCTGCCGCCTGGTCGGCCGCCGCAGCGGCAAGAACTTCTCGCTCGGCGATCGCGTCGAGGTCGAGATCCTGCAAGTCAGCGTGGCCCGCCGACGCATCGAACTGCGCCTGCACGACGCCAGGGCGGCCGGCGAACGCACGCCGGCCAAGAAACGCCGACCAGAAAAACCCAGCCGCCAGGCGCGGCGCCGCACCTCGCGCGCGAAAAACCGGCGGCGCGCCAAGCGACGGACGTGAGCAGACCGAGGCTCTCCCCGGCGAGCCGCCCGCCGGCCGGCTCGGACGCAAGCGCGGTCCTCGAATCGTGGCTGCCGCAGGTCTGGGCGCACGCCAACCTCACCTGGGAGGGAGATTCGCCCACGCTGCGCCTCTCGCTTTCGGGCCCCGGCGGCGGCGAGTGGCAGCTGCGAGTCGCCGACGGAGAGCTCCGCGTCGAACCCATGTTCCGCACTCTCGGATCTCGCCTGCCGGATCCCGACATCTGGGTGCGCATGTCCGCCGCCGACTTCCTGGCCGTGCCCTTTCCCAGCGAGGATCTCATAGAGTTCTTGCCCGCTCACGCCGACCTCGCGGATCTGCTCTTCGCCAGCTCCGACGACCTGGAGCTTCTGGACAAGCTCGACGGCCGCGTCAAGTTCGAGCTGGAAGGCCGCCGCCGACGGCGCTGGGCCGTGGATGCGGCCTTCGGGCCTTTGGGCATGCGCGCCGGCCGGCCGCGCACCACGGTCAGCATCGACAGCGGCACCTGCGAAAAGCTCGCCGCGCACACCCTGACCCCTCTGCAGGCCCTGCTCGCCGGCCGCCTGCGCGTCGACGGCGACCGCACCCTCGCCTTGCAGGTGCTGATGCTGGTGGCGAGCCGGATGGGCGGCTAGCCCCAGAGGAGTTCAGCCCCAAAAGCCCCCACGGGGAGAAACCGAGGAACGGAGCCCGAGAATCCTGACGATTCCGCCCCTCCTATCCGCCTCAGCTTCTCTGGTCCTCCTTGTTTTCCCCGCGTGACCGATGCGGGCTAGCAGCCCGTGGTGAAAGTCTCCGCGTCGCCGTTCGGGCGGATTCCGGCCCGTCTGCCGCGTCGCCGCTCGCTTGAATACCTCTACGGCGCTTCGCTGCTCCTTGCATCCGGGCCGAATCCACTCCGAACGGCTCGGTCCGACTTTCACCACGGACTGCTAAAGCTCCAGCCCGGCGGCGCGGCAGGCGCGCAGCACACGGGCGCGGTCGGCCTTGGCGACGTGGGCGAGCTCGGCCTTGGCGGCGCCCAGGTCGTGCTGCAGACAGAAGGCGCGGGTCAGAATCGCCGCGGCACGGGAGGTCTTCTTCTCGTAGAGGCTGTGGCGCGCACGGCGGATAGCCTCGGCCGCATCCCTGGCGGCCAGCGCCTTTTCGGCCGCAGCCAGGTCGGCGAGAAGAGTCGGCGACAGGGGCTCAGCCTTCGCTGCCGTTCTGCCGCGCGAGGGTCTTCGAGAAGCCTTGCTGTCCCCTTTGCCGGCATCCGGCTGGCTTGCGAGCGGGATTTTGGGCGCCGCAACGGCGATGGCAGGGCTGGCGTCCACGGCCACGACCCGAGGCTTCGCGGGAGGGGACTTCGCCGTCGGTCCCGGGGGCCGTGCCACGGCCGGCGGCTCGGAAGTCCGGCCGCGCGACAGGACGGCGACCACACCCGCCACGACGACGACAGCGGCGCCGGCGACGAACAGCCGGGCCGCCTTGCCGCGCTTCGCGCTCGCCGGCCCGCGCGTCGCCGCGAGCGGGACTGGCGCGACGGTCACGGACGAAGCGGTGCCTGGCCCGGGCGCCGCCCCGGTTCTGGCCAAACCCGCCTGCGCACTAGGGGCCCCGGCGCTCGCGGCCTCGCCCGCTTGCGCAGAGGGCGCCGCCCCGGTCGCGGCGAGCGCAGCCTCGGACGATGGCGTCATCATGGTCGGCGCCAAAGCGCCTGCCACGACCGGCGAAGCGGCGGCGGTCGCAGCCACACCCGCGCCTGCGGCCACTTGCGCCGTGTTCATCAGGGGCCGGCCGGTCAGCGCCTCGACGAACTCGGCCATGGTGACGAAGCGCGCGGCCGGCTCCTTGGCCAGGGCGCGGTCGACCGCGGCCACGATCCTCGCATTCACGGTCGGCACCAGCGTCGCGATGGAGGGATGCGGTTGGAACACGACCTGGAAGATGACCGCCGGCACGTTGTCGCCGGGGAAAGCGGTCGCGCCCGTCAGCATCTCGAAGACGATGGCGCCCAGGGCGAAGATGTCCGTACGACCGTCGATCTGCTGGTTCTTGCCGCTCGCCTGTTCGGGCGACATGTAGAACGGCGTGCCCAGGATGGCCGCGTCCTGCGTGAGCACGGTCGCGGAGTTGCGGATTTTGGAGATACCGAAGTCGAGCACTTTGACGTGGTCGCGCAGCTCGCCGTCCACGTCGCGCGGGCACAAGAAGATGTTGTCGGGCTTGAGATCCCGGTGCACGACCTGCATGCGATGGGCGGCGTCGAGCGCCGAACCGATCTGCCGGGCAATGTCGAGCGCGGTCCGTTCGGCCAGGCGCCCGCGACGCAGGCGTGCAGCCAGGCTTTCGCCGGCGAGTAGCTCCATGACCAGAAAGGGCTCGCCGGTCGGCAAGGTGTTGAAGTCGAGGACTTCGACGATATTGGGGTGGCCGATGCGCGAGGCGATCTCGGCCTCGCGGCGAAAGCGCAAGAGGATCTCGCCCCCGGCCATCGTGGTGTGAAGGACCTTGATGGCCACGCGCTTGCCCGGCAGACGCAGGTGCTCGGCCGCGAACACGGAGCCCATGCCCCCCGTTCCGAGCTGCGAGATGATGCGGTAGGTGTCGGCGACGACGGCGCCGACGGCGATGGGCGAGTTCATGGCGCTTTGGCGTTGGGATGGCTTGGGGCTATCATACTCCACCCATGACTCGCCAATCCCTGCTCCTGGTTTCGTTCTCCGTGCTCCTCGCGCTCCCGGCCCTGGCCAAAAAGAAGGCCGTGCCGGCTGCGCCACCTATCGCGGAGGAGCCGGCCGTCGACATCTCCGAGGTCAAGGACAAGCTGCAGATCTTGGGCGATGGCAAGCAGCACTACATCGTCGTGGATCCCTGGGGCGAGCCGCACAAGCACCTGTACTACGGCGACGGCAAACGCTTCCACGCGCTGCGCGTGATCACGACCAGCCGCGAAGGCAAGACGGCCTGGCGTCGTACCTTCTGGGAGCCGCGCGTGGACGCCCCGTGGAAAGGCGGCGTGGGCCTGCGCCAGGGCAAGTACGAGGCCCAGTGCGGCGAGCGCGCCACGGAGTTGCAGCCGCTTCCGGCGGAAGAGCAGGCCAAGATGTTGGCCAGCGCGACCTTCCATGGGCCGCTGTGGAAGCATCGCGCCTACGCGCTGGCTCGCGACAACAAGGGCACGTACTACTACGTCGATCGTCCGCGCGAGCCGGACAACAGCAAGGCCTTCCGGCTCTTCTCCGGGCCGCGCGGCAATCTCAAGCCGCTCCGGATGACCAACGTGGTCAGCGACTCGCAGGGCGACATCTTCACCACGAAGAAGGGCGAGCTGCGCCTCGTGCTCGACAAGAAGCGCCCGGTTTGGTTCGCCGGCAAGAAGGAAACCGAGCTGGTTGGCCTGCCCATCGAGGACAACGCGATGATGATCTACACAGATCTCGGCGTGTACGCCGGGCAGCGTCTGGGCACGCCCTGCGACGACTTGATGTGATGGCCGACCCGCTCTCGCCCGACCGCGGGTACTTCGGCAAGTTCGGCGGGGCCTACCTGCCCGAGATCCTGGTCGCCACCTTCCGCAGCCTGGAAGCCGCCTTCGCGGCGGCGCAGGCCGATCCCGGCTTCTGGCGCGAGTACGAAGCCCTCTTGGCCGAGTACTCTTGCCGGCCGACGCCGCTGACCTTCTGCGAGAATCTGACCCGCGACTGCGGCGGGGCGCGGATCTTCGTCAAACGCGAGGATCTGAACCATACCGGCGCGCACAAGGCCAACAACGTGCTCGGCCAGGGCCTCCTCGTCAGACGCATGGGCAAGAAACGCGTGATCGCCGAGACCGGCGCCGGCCAGCACGGTGTGGCCACCGCGACCATGGCGGCCAAGTTCGGTTTCGAGTGCACCGTCTACATGGGCGAGGTGGACGTCGAGCGACAGAGCCCCAATGTGTTCTGGATGGAGCGGCTGGGGGCGCGCGTGGTGTCGGTCAAGGACGGCTCGCGCATATTGAAGGACGCCATCAACGAGGCTTTCCGCGACTGGGCGGCAAACATGGACAGCACCCACTACGTGCTCGGCACGGCCTGCGGCCCACACCCCTTCCCGGCCATGGTCGCCTACTTCCAATCCATCGTCGGCAAGGAGGTCCGCCGGCAAGTCCTCGAGCGCACGGGGAGACTGCCCAAGCGGGTCTACGCCTGCGTGGGCGGCGGCTCGAACGCGCTCGGCGTGTTTTCCGCGTTCCTCGCCGACCAAACGGTCGAGCTGGTCGGGGTCGAGGCAGGCGGGCGCGGCTTGCACACGCACAAGCATGCTGCGCGCCTGGCTTCGGCCGACGCAAGCCTGGGCGTGGCCCAGGGCTACCGCACCTATTTCCTGCAAGATGCCGACGGGCAGATGCACGAAACCCACTCGGTGGCCGCCGGGCTCGACTACATCGGCGTCTCGCCCATTCTCGCGCACTTGCGCGACCAGGGCCGCGTGCGCTTCGAGTCCGCCACCGATGACGAGGTGGTCGCGGCGCTGGCGCGGACCGTGCAACGCGAGGGCTTGATCCCCGCGCTCGAATCGGCGCACGCCTTCGCGCAAGCCTTCAAGGAGGCGCCGCAGCTTTCGCCCGACGACGTCATCGTCATCAATCAATCGGGCCGCGGCGACAAGGACATCTTCACCGTGGCCGACGCCTTCGGCGACCCCCTGTGGCGGGATTTCATCCGCCGCAAGGCCGCCAGCTACGCGAGCAAGCCATGAGCGCCCTGGAAGCACGGATTCGCCAGGCAAAAAGCAAGAACGACATCTTGCTCATGACCCACATCGTAATCGGCTACCCCAGTTTCGCCGCGTCCCTGGAAATCGTGGATGCCATGGTCGAGGCGGGCGTAGACCTCATGGAGCTGCAGATCCCGTTCTCCGAGCCGATGGCCGACGGGCCCGTGATCCTGGCCGCCAATCAGAAGGCGATCGCGGCCGGCTCGACCGTCGAGCGCTGCTTCGCCTTCGCGGCCACGGTCGCGAAGAAGCACCCGATCCCCTTTCTTTTCATGAGCTACTACAACCTGCTCTTCCGCGCGGGCGTGGGCAGCTTCGTCGCGCGCATGCGGGCGGCGGGAGTGCACGGCGCCATCGTGCCCGACCTGCCGCCCGAGGAAGCCGGCGAGTACCTCGATGCCATGCAGGCGGCGGACACCGATCCCATCTTCATCTTCTCGCCCAGCACGTCGGACGAGCGCCTGCGCCAGATCGCCGGACACGCGCGGGGCTTCGTGTACTGCGTGGCTCGCAAGGGCGTCACGGGCCTGCACACCACGTTCTCCGCCGAGCTGGATGCCTACCTTGCCCGCTGCCGAGCCGCGACCAGGCTGCCGTTGGCTTTGGGCTTCGGCGTGCAGGACAAGACGGATGTCGCGTTTCTGCGCGGCAAGGTCGACATCGCGGTCGTCGGCACCGCCACCCTGCGCCTGATCGACGACGAGGGTGTGAGCGCCGTCGGCGCCTTCGTGCGCGGGCTGCGCTAGCCCCAATGCCGGTTGCGGAAGGGAAAGACAGGGAGGAACCGAGGAACGGAGACCGACAGGAATGGCGGAATGCCAAGGGCTTTCCGACTCTTTTCCTCCGCTCCTCCCTGTGGATGCTTCTCAAGTGACCGGCATTGGCGCCAGCCCGAGCCCACAACCACCCAGCTTGCGCCGGGAAAGAAAAATGTCCATCGTGGGGAACATCGTGAAGCCGTGGCCGGTCCTGCTGTCGATCCTCGCAAGCTGTGATTCGGGCGACTTCGCTTGCCCAGCGGATCGGCCGGTCTTCGAGCCACGACGCGGCTGCGTCGCGCCAGCGGTGAGCCCACCCGCGGCGCTCCAGTATTCCGCGGTCATCGTCACCGACGAGCCGTTGACCGATGCCTTCGCCCGCCTGGCCCACCTCCACACGCTCACCGGTGCGCCGACCCAAGTCGTGACCGTTCGGGAGATCTGCGGAGCGAACGGCACCCTCTGCCAGGAAGGCAACGCGTGCAACGACACCGCCAGGGCCATCAAGGACTTCCTCGTCCAACGCCAGGCAGCCGGGCTTCGCTACGCGATCCTGGGTGGCGGCACGTCCGTCGTGCCGTCGCGGCAGACCTCCGACTTCTACGCCAACGTCCTCCTGGGCGTCTCCCTGCAAGAGAGCTTCTGCACCGATCACTACTTCGCGGATCTCTCCGACTGGGACGGCAACGGAGACTGCGTCTACGGCGATGCGGCCGGCGACTCGCCCGACTACCTGCCGGAGCTCGCGGTCACGCGCATTCCCGCCACCTCCGCCTCCGAGCTCGACGCCTACATCGCGAAGGTCGAGCTCTACCTCACCGCCTACGATCCGACTCGCGTCGAGACTGCCCTGTTTTTGTCCAACCTGGCTGCGGCGAGCATTCCCGTGGACTCCGCGCTGTACCTCGAGACGCCGGGACGCACGCTCTCGCTGCTCCCCGACGATTTCGCGGTCACCAAGCTCTATTCGACTCGGAGCGACCAGCCCGACGCCACACCGCTCACGCTGGCGTCCGAAACCGCGGCCCTCGAACACGGCGCAAACCTGGTGATTCACGCGGGGCACGGCAGCACGGGGAACCTGACGGCCGAGCCGGACGGCTCCAACGCTTTCTCGGCAGCGATGGCCCACGCGCTCCGCAATTCCCAGTTCCCCATCATGCTGTCCTGCGCGTGCCAGGCTGCGGCCTTTGCCAATCGCGACGGCTGCGCCGGCGCAAGCTTCGTCATGGCGCCGCACGGCGGTGGCATCGGCTACCTGGGCAACAGCACCACCGGGCTGGGCCTCGCCGGCGGCGTGCAGTTCATCGACGAGTTCTTGAAGCACGCCTTCGCCTCGCCTTCGGTGCTGACCGGCGATGCCGTCGCGGCCGGGCACGCCAACTTGCCGAAGTCCGACACCTTCGTGTTCTCCGGCCTGCCCGCGCTCGGGACGTTGTCCGTGCCGGTCATCGACGAGAACGCGTGGCGCTGGACGCAGAAGGCGGTCACCTATCTGGGCGACGGGCTTCTGCCCATCTACACCAACAGCGCGATCGTACCTGCGCCGGCCTTCACGGTTGGCAGTGAGCGCACAGGCAGCTTCGTCCGCATCACCTTCCAGCCGACCCGCCCCGTGTCGGGAACCCTGACCGTGACCATCGCGGGCAATCTCTATCGGATCGCGCTCACGGAAGAAGACCCGCGCGCTTCGCTGACGGTTGCCGGCAGCCCCTCGGACCTGTGGTACGGCTTCTCCTCCCTGAGCACGCTTGCCAGCTATCAGCATGCGATCTTGCCGTAGAATGGGCCAGTAGCCCTTCTGCGAGGCACTCTGACCAGCGATGCCACCCGACCCGATCTCGGCCGAGGAGAAACGCCAGGCGCTCGAGCGCGTGCTGGCCAGCCGGGCATTCGGCCGGTCCGAGCAGTTGCGTGCCTTCCTGCGATACATCTGCGAAGCCGAGTTCGAAGGACGCGCACAGCAACTCAACGAATACGCGCTCGGCGTCTCGGTGCTGGGACGCCCGCCAGACTACTCTCCGGCCGAGGATTCCTGCGTTCGCACGCGCGCCTACGAGCTGCGCAACAAGCTGCGGAGCTACTACCAGTCGGAGGCGCCCGACGAGCCCATCCAGATCGAGATCGAGAAGGGCGCCTATGTTCCACGCTTCGTACGCAAGGAGAAGCCGCCGCCGAGCGAGCCGCCGGCGCCGGCCGCAGAGCCCAGCGCTCCCGCGCCGGCAGAGCGACCTTCCGAGCTACCCGCCCGCAAGGGGCGAGGCCCCGGCGCGCTCCTCGGCGTATCGTTCGCACTCCTCGCGGTGTCCGTCGCCTTCTTCCTGCTCGGGCGGTTGCGCCAGCCGGCACCAGCCCGTGCCCTTCGTGGCGAGGACACGACGCGCGCAATGCAGGCGCTGTGGAGACCCTTCCTCGACAGCAGCGTGCCCTTGCTCATTTCGTTCGAAACGCGCCTCTTCTTCTATGCGCCGGCGACCGGGCTCGTGGTTCGGCACTACATGACCAATCAGCCCGCGGAAGCCGCCAAATCGCAGCCGCTACTGGCATTCCAAGAGCGCATGGGCGCCCGCGAGCTGCAAGAGCGCTACGACTATGCCGACGTCGGCGCGGTTCACGCCGCCTTCTTGCTCGGGCGCCTGCTCGATCGCGAGATCGGGCTCAAGCACTCGAGCTCGCTCGACTGGCAGGACATCTGGAATAGCAACATCGTCTTCATCGGCAAGCCCAACTTGAACCCGACCATTCGCTACGCCCTGTCGGGGAAGGATTTCGTCGAAACCGAGGACGGCAGCCACATCCGCAATCTCCATCCCTTGCCCGGAGAGCCCGAGGTGTTCCGCATGGCCGACACCCACGGCGAGGGCGAGAAGTACGCTCTCATCACCGTCCTGCCGGGGCCCCAGCCGGGCCGCCGCATGATGATTCTGAGCGGTTCCGGGGCCGAGCTCATGTGGGCGCTGGCCGAAGCGGTGACCAACCCGGAGCGTGCCACGGAGATCATGTCGCGCGTGCTGCTGCCCTCGGGCGAGTGCCCGCCGGCCTTCCAGGTTGTCATCGAGGCAACCTTCGAATCCTACGTGCCCGTCAAGATCCGCTACGTGACCCACCGCGTGTCCAAGACGCCGGGATGACCATGGACCCGTGCGCGGCCAGGCGATGCCCGAGGAAGACGCGGCGGTCGGGGGCGGCCACGAAGCGCAGGGCGCTACGTCACACCGTAGTTGGCAGCGCTCCGCCCTCGTCTGTTCCACTTCGCCGTCGTCCGCAGCAACTCGTCGATGACCGGCCGCTCGCCGGCGGCCCGTAGAGATTCTCTCTCGGCGCGCGCCAACCTGCGCTTGATCCAGCACAAACGTTGGGTCTGCCGACAGGAAGATGGGGCCTGCCCACCAGCGCTTTCTGGACGATTCCTTCCGCCCTAAAGGAGCTTGCAGTACGCCGGAAACGTCGATGGCAGGCTCTTGTAGGGCTCAGGGTCTACCTTGTAGGGGTGGTCCTTGAGAAACTGCCAGCCGGGGCCCGCCACGCCGGCGATGCGCGCGGGGCCGCTTTCGAGGTGATCACCGCCATCGTCGCAGTCGATGACAAACGAGCCTTTGCTCTTGAGATCGTTCTCCAGGAGGATCGTGTTGGTTGCGATGTCGATACCGAAGACGTCACTGCCCACGGCTCCGTGCGCGCCGATCAGCGCCGGATGGTTCGTGGGATCCGGCAGCGGGCCCATGGTCATGGCGCCGCCGGAGTAGCACAGAACGCTTGCCAGGTACGCGCGCGCGTAGACCATGGCAGCGGTCTGGCAACTCCCCGGGCTGTAGCCGGCCGAATGAACATGCCTGGGATCGATGAGCCCCTGCTGGTTGGCGCACGCCAGGATCTCGTCGGCCGTGTTGAAATCGCCGGTGTACCAGGTGAAGTCGCCCGTGTTCGTTCCCGTCCCGCTGCTCTCGTTGAAGGAAGCGACAACCCCGCCGGACTGTACGACTTCGCGCGTGCCTGGACCGAGACCCGCGACGGCTTCCTGCGAGGTCGCCGTGGTCGCGTGCCAGTAGAACACCATGGGACCCACCGAGCCCGAGGGGCCGGACCAGATGGTCACGGCATGGCCCAGGAAGGTCACGTTCGTCCCGGCCAAACCGGCCATCGCAGGGCAGGATTCCTTCGGCTTCGGCAGGGTCGGGACAAGCCCCGCCACCGGCGCGACGTCTGCGCCGCCCGCGCCCGCCTCCGTCCCGCTTTCCAGGTTGCCGCCGAGCGATCTCCGTGCGCTGCAGGAAGAAAACACGGCCAGCAGGCACAGCAGGCCCGCGGAAACGCAGACCGCGCTCCTTGTCACCAACGCCTTCCGACTTGCGGCCCTCATGGCCCGTTCGACGGCATCACTCCCCGGTTTCGCGCAGCAAAGAACGAATGCGATACTCATAGGCCTTGTAAGACTGGCTTGCAAGCAGCTGCTCCGCCAGGGATCTGGCCGCCGCCCGACTGCCCTGTCGAACCAGCACGGCGAGCTGCAACACCATCGCTTCGGGCTTGAGGTGCCCCTGCGGGAATCGTCTTGCATAGGTGGCGAGCGCCCGCTGCGCCGCCGCGGGGTTGCGCGCGTCCACCGCGGCACGTGCGAGGTCGAGAATGCGCACTTCTGCGCGCAAAGACTCGTCTAGGGCATTCGCCCGCTGGGGGCGAGACGCGGTTTCGGATCCATCTCGGGCGGAGGCGTTCGCCGCGGACGCGGCCGCAGCGGGCGGGGGCTCCCTTTGAAGAGGGATCTCGGACATGCCTCGGCTTCCTTCTTCCTGCATCAGCGGCGCGCGCGCGCCCGAGTTCTCGCTTGGCAGGGAGCCGTGCCCCGAAATGCTTTGTACCAACACCCCGCCGCCCAACGCGCCCACGCCGACCAGAGTGACCAAGCCGACCTTGGCCAGGGCCCCGAGCTTGAGCGAGTGCGCGGCCATGGAAACAGGAGCGCTCGACACAGGATGGCCCAATTCATGGCCCGCTCCCCAAGGAAACGGGCCGCCGCTTCCGGCCGACAGACCCTCCAGGGCGAACAGCATCCGTCGGGCGGCACCATCGGGCGGCCCATCAGCCCGCGCCGAGTCGAGAAGCGCCCGCTCGACCTCGGTTGCGCCCTGCTCCAGCAGCCGGCATGGTTCGTTCATGGTTCACCTCGGCCGCCGGGCCGGGCGCCCGACCCGGCGGTCAGCTTCTTGACCGTCTCTTGGAACACCCGACGCGCCCGCCGCAGCCGTGAGGCCACGGTACCGGGAGGGATGTCGGAAATCGTCGCGATCTCGATCATCGTCATCTCCTCGAGCTCGAACAGCACGAACACGGCTCGCAGGTCCAAGGGCATCGCCCCGAGCACCCGATCGAGCAAGGCCCGCCGCCGCTGCTGGTCGACCAATTCCTCCGGGTCTGCCCCGACGTCGGGGACGTCGGCCAGATCCGTTCCCGTCTTCTCGCATCGTCGCCTGCGGGCGCGCCTCCAGTCCGCCGCCACCCGCAGGGCGGTCTGAAAGAGGAACGATCGCTCGCTCTCGGGCACGATCTCGGCCAGGCGCCGATGCGCAACCAGGAAGACTTGCTGGCTGGCATCCTCGACGTCGCAGTCGGGAACCCCCAACCGCCGCAGCGCGCGCCACACGAAGGCATGGTGCTCGGCGAGAAACGCCTGCAGCCGATCGCGCGGCGCCCAGGTCCCTGCGGCACCCGTCACCATCTCGCAGGCAATTGAGCCGGCTTTTGCCATTGTATTGATGATGGACCAGGATTTCCGATTTGATCACCGAAACTCGTAGGCCACGCCGATTCCGGCGAGCGCGCCGACCCACGGTACGGTGAACACCGTGGTGGGGGAACGGGAGGGGCCTGCGTCGTACACATCGTAGGTCAGACGACGAAGCGGCAGCGCCAGCATCCCCTGCGCTTCGAGGAAGAAACGCGCCGAGATGGCCGCCCGGACGCGGGCGACCGGTCCCACGTCGGCCCACAAGTCATTCGTCTTCTCGGGTCGATCGAGGCTTCGTCCCTGTCCGCGCAGCAGGCCCAGATGGAAGGCCAGGCAGGCATGGAATGCAACTCGCGAGTCGAAAACCCCGAGGCGCAGGGGGCAGCCTTCGACCATGCCGGCGGCCCACTGGAATCCCGCCCCTGCGCCGCTTGCCAGGGTCGCGCCACTCTGGTTCAAGAACAGACCGGCGCGAAGAACCGGACCCAAGACCGCCGCGCCTGGCGCGGCCGCCTCGACGAACAGCAAACCGCCGAGCCCCATGGATGGCGACATGCGCAGACTGACCCCGCCGTGCCCACCGGCGGACCATCTCCACCTTGCCGCAGCGGGACCGTTGGACGGCGCGGCCGGGGGCCGAAGCACCATTTCTGATGGCGTAGCCCGAGGAGACGAAGCGTCCCTGCGCGACGGGCTCTCGTGACTTCGTCCTGCGGCCGGCAGTGGCGCGGAGCTGGCGGCGGAAGGCGCGGCGCCCAAGGCCGGCGGCAAGGCATCGGCTGCCGAAGATCTGGCTGCGCGATTCGTGCGAGCGGCCGGCGAGACGGCCACTGGCGAAGCGCTGCCCGGCGGGGAGGGGGCAGACGACGACGCGCTCGGCGATCGCGCACTCGGCGCACTCGGCGCACTCGGATCGATGGCCAGGGCAGTCATGAAAGCCAGCGCAGCCATGACCTCGTCGCAGGTCTTGCCACGAACGCTGCGCAGTGACGGCTTCGCTCCCGAGCTCTGCACTTCGAGGCGACCGGCGACCAGAGGGTCCGCTTGTGTGATGGTCACCAAGAAGGCTCTCGTGTGCTCCGTCCCGCGCGAGAGCCGAAAACGCGCGGTGCGTTGGCGCAAGGCGCGGATGAAAGCGGTTTGGTCCGGGCAGCCTTTCGGGGCCGAATATCGAATGCGGACGCTCTCGGGCTCGGCGCTCCCCTGCGCCGGAAGACACGTCGCAGTGAGGGCAGAAAGCGCGATTGCTCCGCATCGCCGCCAGAGGCGCATGGCTAACCTCTCTCACTTGTCTTCCTGGGCGTCAATTCTCGGTTCCTCCCCCAGCAGAGGCATTGACGCGCCAATCATGGTTGTGGGGAAACGTGATCGGAAGCCGGACTGCTGGCCATAGGACACGTGATGAAGACCCGCAGCAAGCTCCTAGCGACTCTTGCCATCGTGATTCTCGCCGGTTGCACCGGCGCAACGAGCGACCAGCCCATGGGATCTGGAGGACAAGGCAGTGGCGGAACCAGCTCCACCGGCGGCAGTGCATCCGGAGGACAGACAACCACGGGCGGCAGCTCGGGCTTTGGCGGAACGACGAGCACTGGGGGTAGCTCGGCCACGGGCGGTTCCAGCAACACGGGTGGCGCCTCGGCCACGGGCGGCTCGACAAGCACGGGTGGCACGTCGTCGAGCGGAGGGGCCGAGAGCACCGGCGGCGCCACCGAAACCGGAGGAACCATCGGCACCGGCGGCAGGTCGAGGACTGGTGGCGCGACTGGCCTCGGGGGCACCGGCGCGGGCGGCAGGACCGGTACCGGCGGCAGAACCGGCCAGGGGGGCGCGACCGGGGACGGCGGCGCGACCGGCTCCGATGCCGGAGCCAGAGACTCCGGCGGCCGGGAGACTGGTGCGGACAGCGGTTCCGGCGGCTTCGATCCTTGCCCGGCCAGCAGCGCGTGCAAGATACTGCCACTGGGCGATTCCATCACCTGGGGTATCGGATACGACGGAAGCTACCGCGTGAAGCTCTTCGCCAACACAATCGCGGACAAGAAGAGCATCACCTACGTCGGCAAGATGTCGAACGGGCCAAGCACGGTTTCGGGCGTCAGCTTCCCCAAAAACAACGAGGGCCACAGCGGATGGACGATCCAGCAAATCGACGACATCGTCACCGGCAAGTCGAACGACGCCAACTACAAAGGCAAGCAGCTCATCGTGGATCTTGCCCCCCACATCGTCCTGATGCACATCGGGACCAACGACATGTACCAGAGCCCCTCGGGGGCCGACACTCGGCTGGGAGCGCTCATCGACAAGATCGTTGCCGACGCCCCCGATTCGTTGCTCGTCGTCTCCAACATCATCCCCCTGCCCATGTCGGCCAGCGCCGTCGACACGTACAACAAGGCAGTCCCCGGAGTGGTCGACCAACGCACGAAAGCCGGCAAGCACGTCATCTTCGTCGATCAATTCAAGGGCTTTCCCACCTCCGAGCTCGGCGACGGCGTCCACCCGAACCAGCAAGGCTACGACCGCATGGCGGGCGTGTGGTACGAGGCGATCAAGTCGTACCTGCACTAGACGCTCCTTGCGTCGAAGACGACCGGCGGGTGCGCGTGCACCGGCAGCCGGGCCAAGTCTGAGATGGCGTCGAGGTTCTGGCCGCCGCAAGCGATGGGCAGCAGCGAATTCGCAGCAGCCAACCGAAGAAGAAGGGGCGTCTGCGCTCTGGCTTTACCTGAGCGAAACCAGCATATCCTCGATCTTGCGCAGCAAGACACTCCGAGGGAAGTCGCGGCGGAATCTCGCGGCGACCTTGCGGGCTTCGCCGCCGCGACCGAGACCAACCAGAGCCTTGACCCGCAGGACTTCGCGCTCTTCCAATAGACGGCCAGCGGGGTGGGTGCGTTCATGCTCGGCCAAAACCGACAGCACCGACAGGTATTCCTGGCGTGCGTCAGCCTGCCGCGCACGGACAAGCAGACGCAGCTCTTCCGGCGCAACGGCGCGTCTTGCGGCGGGCCCAGCTCGACGGCTTGGCGTCGGTTCTCTCGGAGACACGGCTGGCGCAGCTTCCGGAGCCAGCTCCGGCGGCATCTCGGCGACCGGAGGCGCAACGTGCGCGCGCCGCGGGGTTGCCGGCGCCCCCACGCTTGCCGGCCGTGCTCGCTCCGGCTGTCTCAGCATCTGGTATGCGGCCGCGGCGCCGGCCATCAGCACGAGGCCAGCGGCCGCCGCGAGAAGCAGGCGGCGCACGGGCGAGGCAGACATGCGCCAGGGCGGTGGTGCTACCGCATCCTCCTCGCACAGCGCCTCGCGCGCGCGAGCCACAGCACGAGCACGCACCGTCTCGGGCTGCGGGACGATTACGCGTTCATGCGCCAGCAAGGCTTCGACCGAGGGCGGGAGCGGTGGAGGCATCCGGCTCGTGTCGCCGACCATCATCGAATGTCGCTCCTTCTTCGAATGTGCGTAACCGCCGCCTCGAGCTCGCGCCGAGCCTTGCGCAAACGCGAATAGGCGGTGAAGAGCGGAATGCAGAGTGTTGCGGCCACGTCCTGCACGGGAACCTCGTCGAGATCGTGCATGACCAAGACGGCGCGCCGTTTGAGTGGAATCCGGTTGAGAGCGTCCAGGACTATGGCGCGCGCCTGGTTGGCCTCGGCTGCGCGATCGGGGGCCGGAGAGCGATCGGGCTCGTCGACCGTCGCAAACGGCACCTCTCGCCAGCGCTTGCGTCGGTGGGACATGGCCACTCGGAAGGCGATTCCAAACAGGAAGGGCTTGAGGGCTCGTGTTGGGTCATAGTGCGGCCACGTGCGCCGCAGCACTAGGAAGACCTCATGGGCCAGGTCCTCCACGTCATCCGTATCCACGCCCAAGCGTCGTAGCGTCCGCATCAGGTAGTCCAGCTCGCGCTGGTAGGCCTCAAAACAAGCGTCGTCGCTCGTGTGGCGCGACACGGCTCCGGGGCTCGGCGGGCTTGAAGCAAGACGTAGTTGGCTCAAAGACGCACTTCCAACATTATGCCATTGTTCCGGCGCGATGGGCCTTGTCACCGAAAACGAGCCGCCAGGTCGATGCCCAACAGTGCACCAAGTCGGGGCATCTCCCACACGGCAGCCCCGTTCAGCATGACCGTACACGACGTGAGCAAGCCGAGCCCGTCGAGGTGGGCGGCCAGGAACCATGGACCGCCGAGATCCAGGGCTGCGGCCACACGCAGCCCGGCTTGCGCCGCCAATCCAGTCGGCGAGCGCGGCTCGTCCACGCCCAAACCCGTGACGCGAATCTGGCTGGCCCTGCCGAGCGCGCAGGCCGCGAGCCACTGGCGGTGCCCGCAGAGCGCCAAGGTGCCTCCGATCAGGGTCTGGCGAAAGCCACTCCCGTCCCGCGAACGCTGGGTCGACGGGTAACTCGCCTCTGCGGCAACCTCGAGTGATAGGGCGTTGCGCCGAATCCCGACAAACAGGCGCGCGTCCGCGGTGATGGCGGGCGAGAGACGCCAGGCCAGAGACGGGCCGAGACCAATCCACATTGGCCAGCGCAAGGCAGTCTCCGCCGATTTGGGCTCGCTTTCGTCGGCGGTCTTGTCGAAGCGACGACGCCGGGGGGAGGGCTCTTCGGTCACGACGGGCTCAGGTGCTGCGGCAGGCGGTGCGGCCTCAGGTGGAGCGGCGGATGGCGGGGAAACCGGGGTTGGCGGAGGCGGCGTGGCCGGGGGCGCGACGGAAGGGGGCGGCGCGGTCACGGTTGCCGCGATCGGCGCGGCCCCGGACGCGGTCGCGCCACCACCTCTCGCCGAAGCGACCGCGCCAGCCCCCGAGGGCGTCTTGGGGCGCAGCAACTCGATTTGCAGTCCGACGGCGAAGCTCAGCTCGGTGAGCAGCTTCACGCAGTTGCCGTCTTTGGCGACAAACCGACGCTCGCCCATCAACAGGCCATTGGCTTTGCGCCATTCGACATGGCCATCGACGGCGTTGGCGGTGCCGCCGACGTGGACATGGACGTCGAGCGAGGCATCCTCGCGGAAGGGGTCGTAGCCGATCCGACGAGCCACACTACGGCGAAACTCCAACTCGTCCCAGCAACCACGCACGGCGGCGTCGACCGCATAGTGCAGGCGGACATAGAGGTCGGTCTCGGCCGCCCCCGCGAAGCCAGGCGGCTCCACCAAGAGCGCCATCGTCGCGCTGGCGCAAAGCCACAGCAGACGCGACGGCCGACGCAGGTGGCGGACACGGAGCATCCGGGGATTCCATCCCCGCACGAACGATTCTCGAAGAAGGAATCGTTTGCACCCTTTGCCGGCAGACATGCGTTCCGCGCGGGGAACCATACACCGCCACGCATCCTCGATCATCCGATTGTTGCGTCGGCAGCACACGTCGGTGAGGATCCGCACGTCAATTGCCGACCCGAGCGTACCTCCCAGAACCAATTCGGCACGTCGTCCATGCCGTACTTGCCGATGCAGTGCCGGGGCGGCGCTTTGATGAAGTCCTTGCACTCGTTGTGGTCCTTGGGCGGGCTCCCTACTCCTTTCGCGGCCGTCACCAGGACGCGTGCCGTGGTGCTGGGGCGAGCATCGCGGGGGCGTTGGGGCCTCGATTGCAGAGAACCAGACAGCGTCTCCATTTCTGGGCTCCTACCTCTCACGGATTGCAGTCCTGGCACCCTTGCCGTAGGCCTGCGTCGGCGTTGGCAGGCGTCACCTTTGACAAAGGGGCGCGAGCAAGACGAGATGGGTCTTTCGATCTTGATGATGCGAGCGATCCTTGGCCCTAGAACTCAGCGCACATGCCATTCGCAAGCGATCCTATTTGGCGTCGCCGGCCCGATCCCCGATTGACAGGCTTGGGAGCGCGCTACATCTCAGGACTGCTTGATAGACGTAATGCGCGCTCTGCCCCAGTTCCGCTCGACCGGACGACGGCGATCCAAGTCGCGGAACAAACGCCTACGCGTACCACGGTGCACCTCCGGTCTGGCGGCGCGCAGTCCCGTGTCCGTCACGACAGTCGGCGGCTGTTACGCGTCGATACGGGGACGTTTGAGCCGGGGTTTCACGTGCCGCGAAACGGCGGGGAGGCCAGCCTTCCCGCCCCCGCGGGCAAAGCCCGTCGGGCCCCCATACCTCGCGCCCGCTGAGCGGTCGCCGCGGATTTCGCCACATACCCTGCTGGTGAATCGAGATCCTCGGAAGACGCGAAATTCACGTCTAGATCGAGGATCTCGGGACGGTCTTCCATGTCGTGCACGAGGCCGGGGCCAGAGTCCGCGTGGCAGTCTCGGAAGGCCGCGTCGCGATTCTCCGCCCCGCCAGACGATTGCGCCTCGAGCTCGGCCCCGGCGAGGACCGCGTGTCCTCCGCCGCACCCGTGCCCGGCCTGGCGGTCGCGGTCGCAAGCGAAGCGCCCAAGCCCCTGGCGCCGGCCGCGTCGGCGCCGGAAAACCGCACCCAGTCCCGGACTCGCGGCGCGGACGATCCCGCCGCTCTCATGCAGGCTGCGGACGTCGCGCGGCGCTCGCGTCATCCGCGGGCCGCGGTGGCTCCCTTGCGGCGCCTCGTGGAGCGCTACCCCAAGAACCCGCGAGCGCCCTCGGCCGCGTTCACACCGGGCTGGGTGCTGCTCACCGATCTCGGTCGTCGCCGCGAGGCAGCTGCGGCCTTTGCCGAACCCAAGCGCATCGCACCGCGCGGAGCCCTGGCGGAAGATCGGCCGCGCGTGTGGCCGAATCGTGGCAGAAGGCCGGCGGCTCGCGCCGGGCGGCCCAAGCCGCTCGCCACGACCGACAGATGTACCCGGAAGGGCGGTACATGGCGTTGATGCGCGGATTGCTCGGCGAACATCGATCGGCACGTTCTTCGCGCTCCGGCTCCTGGCCCTAGACCCCGAAGCAATCGCTCCGGAGGACGACTGGGCGCCGCTCTTGGTGATCGACCCATGCCTCGAGGTCGACGCGATCACGGTCCGTCGGGTGATGGAGTTGGAGCTACGCGACGCTCGCGCGCGCAACGCAGTCCTTCCGGAGTCGGTGAGCGTTCGCTGTGTCGACGAAGGGCAGGAGATTCGGGTGGATCTCCCGGCTTCTGCCGAGAAGGATGTCGTTCGTATCATCAAGCTGCCCTCGGTCGCGGTCGACGCCGCCGCGGCCGCCGGTCAGGCCCGCTCGCACGAGTCGGCCCCGGCGATCACGGAGCTCGTTCGCCGGCTGGAAGCCCCCTTTCCCACCAGAGCCTCCGCCCCCACCTCCTCCCCCGCCGCCGGCGGTTCCTGCGCTGGCGGCTGCGACGGCGCTTCGCCGAGCGAATCGAGAAGGGCTCGCAGAGCCTCGGGCGCAGCCTCGACAGCGCGCGGTCGCCCGACACACTGTGCGTCACAATCGCCCGACCCGCGCTCGTCAGTGAAGCGGCAGGTATCCCTTCGGGGAGTCGAGAAGCCAGAACGACTGCATGAACCCGGCCGTGATTCGGCCGGGAAGCCCCGGTTGGGTGTAGGGCCCTGCCTGGGTCGGGATGGCCCAGTCGACGCGCAGCACCGACGAGTTGAGCTGTGGGATCAACCAGCGAAGGCCGATACCCAGATCGTGGTGCGGCACGAGATCCCCATACGACGCTGCGGCGTGCCCCACGTCGTAGAAGACGACCGCTCCGAAGCGCTGCGAACCCACGGGGATCGGAGCGGTGCGGATCTCGGCGTGGGCGGCGGCCTGGACCGTGCCCTGGAACTCGCCGACGTTGTAGCCGCGCAGCCCCGTGTTGCCACCCAAGAAGAAACGCGTCCCATGGGTGTCGGCACGGATCACGTCGGTCGTTGCTGTCAGCACCACGCGCCCGGCGCGCGCGATCGGCGGAGAGGCGAAGTGGAACAGCGCCGACAGCCGCTGGTCGATGAGCTGTCCCGATCGTGCCCGGGCGGACGCTTGCACCTGCGCCACCCCGAACCCCGTGCCTGCAGGCGCGCCGGCCCAGCTCGCCGTCACGCTCATCGGGTACGCGAGAAAATCGGCCCCGTACGCGGGCATACCGGCCGCCAGCTCGAGGGCGAGCAAGGGTCCGAGCCGCCGGTTCTCGCGTAGGTCGAACGTGTCCAGATCGCGGAACACCCTGTAGCGTGCCGCGAACAACTCGTAGCGCAGGTATGGCTCGGACCGCATCTCGGGCGGTGGCGCCCACCCGGCGAGGAACTCGTCGGCGAGGCCTGGATCGTTTTCACCGGCCGGGAAGTCCGCCAGCGCGAGCGAGCGCCGCCGGTCGAAGCGATAGCCCGCCGTCAAGCGCTGGATGACCGTCTGTCCGAACGATCGCACCAGGTTGGCGTCGGCGGTCAGGACGAGGTGCCGGTAGGCGAAGGGCACTTCGGTCCCGCTGACCTCCACCGGGCACAGTCGGTTGTCGCAGAAGTGGCGGACGACGATGTCCTGATGGCTGCCGTCGAGGCCCGCGCCCCAGCGGCTGGCCAGCGCGTAGAGTGGGTAGCGCAGCGAAAACATCTCGTTGTTGCCCTCGTAGCGGTCGGTGTCCCGCGCGTACCACGCCGTCCCCGTGGCCAGCAGCGTGAGTCGCGTGCCCCCGACGTTGGGATCGAAGTAGGTCGGCCCGACGCCGAAACGGCCCTGGTCCATCTCGAACCCTGCGGACAGGTACTTGCGCCAACCCAGCAGGTTGTTCTCCGAGAGCGACGTGACGAGGAGCGACAGCGTGTCCTTCTGAAACTCGAAGTCGGTGTTGAAGCGCAGGCTCCACAGATCCCGCGTGACTGCCAGCACGTCGACGGTGCCGGGTACGGGCGACGCCAGCGGCACGATGGCGACCACGCTCGAGAGCTGCGGCGCGGCGAACCGTGTGCCGTCCGCGAAAAAGAGCGGCGGCGGCGCCTGCAGGTTGCGCACGCTCTCGTCCGCAAGCGCCCCGTCCCAGCGCTGGCCCGGCGCAAGCAGCAGCTCGCGCTCGAGGATGTCGGGGCGCGTGGTCCGGTGGAGGAAGTTGAGGAGGCGGAAATGCCAGTCCTGGGACGAGAATACGTCCTGGTTGACGACGTAGACGTGGCCGATGACCTTGCCGTCGGGGCTGGGATCGACGGTCAGCCCGAGCTGCGCGAGAGCTGCCGCGACGGACTCGCGTTCGAGGCGTCCGAGCGAGAGTGGCGACTCGGCACGCGCGCGCAGCGACCCGACAACGACCAGCAGTACCGCTGCCGCCGCCAGGGCGGCGCGCAAAGCCCAGGTGGCTCGCGCCTCAGACCGCCACATCGTCTTCGGCTCGTATGGACAACGGGCGCCCGTCCTGCATCATCGTGGCTCAGATTCTCTGACGGCGAAGAACACGTCAACCAGCCCGTATCCCCTGCCAGCCGACAACCGCCGAGCCCGCCTTCGAGCCACGCTCAGCGCGCAACCACCGTGGCCCATCCGTTGCCGGGCATCGCGAACTGCAGTCTCCTGCCGGCGGTGGCCAAGGTCATCGTCCTCGCGGCGCCGGCGTTGTGCACCACGACGACGATGCTGCCGTCCGGGTTTCTGAAGGCCACGGCGTCGCCGCCGCGGGCCACGACGACCTTGGCCCCCTGGGCGACGAACTGCGAGAAGTGCCGGAAGACGTAGTAGGTCGGCGTGATGTTCAGCGTCTTCGTCGCGGTGTCCACCGTCAGAAGCGCGTTCTGCGGCCAGACGCGCGTGGTGTCGATACCGACACCCACCGTGTCCAGAACCATGTTCCACGCGCTGTACGCCGTGACGCCCGCCTCGATCCAGTCGCGGATGAGCCCCCAGCTCTCCACGGCGTACGCGTGGTCGTTCGGCGCCATGTCGGCGCGAAAGGTCTTGTCCTTCTCCCAGGGGTAGTTGCCACACTTGTGCTCCGTCTGCCAGATGGGAAGGCGGTACGACTTGGCGCCGCCCACCTTTTCGAGCATGCCCCACTGGAAACCGAGGACCCCGATGTGGCTGCGCGCGGAGTCGTCATCCATCACGCGGCCGACGATCCCGGGGTCCGACCGGCTGTCGTTGAAGGTGCCGAGCACTATCTTCGTGACAAGGCCCTCGCCAGCGAGCGCGGGACCGAGATGCTGGCCGACGAACTTCGCGTATGTGGCCGGCGACCACCCACAGGTCGGGTAGTTGCCGGTGTAGCTCGGCTCGTTCTGCGGGGAGATCGCCTCGATGGCAATCCCTTGCTGCGCGTAGGCTTGCACGAATCGGACGAAGTACTGTGCGAACGCCCGCATCGTGACGTCGTCGTCCTTCATCGTGCCCCCGTCGAAGGGCGAGTAGACGTTGCCGGCCGAGAACGGTCCCTGCTTCATCCAGGTGGGCGGCGTCCACGGGCTGGCCCAGAAGCGAATGCTGGCCTTGACCGCCTGGGCCGCCTTGATGAACGGGATGAGAAGCTGCATGTCGCGCGCAATCGAAAAGCTCGCCAGCGACGTGTCGTCCGCCGTTTCGTCGAGCGTGTAGCGATCCATCGCGTAGTCGCTGGCTCCGATGGGAATGCGGCCGAATGCGAGGCGCGCCCCGTCTGCGCCGTAGAGGAGACGAACGGCGGCGTCTCGGTCGCTGGCGCCGAGCATGGACAGGTAGTGCCATCCCATCTCGTTGAAGGAGCCGCCGAATCCCTCCCAGGTCTGCGCCGTGGCATTGTCGTGGACCGTCACGTCGGCGTCGCCCATCGCCACTTCGGCAAGCTGTCCGTCCGTCTGCCAGTAGGCGCCCGGTGCGGAGGTGACCAGCGTGCTCTCGGTCGTCTTGCACTGGGTTGTCTCGGGCGGCTCGCAGGCGCCGTTGCAGAGGATCCCAAAGATGCACTGACACGCGCCGCCCCGACAGATCTGCCCGGTCGCGCAGGGGATGCCGCAGCCACCGCAGTTGGTCGAATCCGTCAGGCTGGCCACACACTCCTCGCCGCAGGCCATCTGATCGCTGGGGCAGACCGGCGCGGGAGGCTGCTTCCTGTGCCCGATGCCGCCGCAACCTGCGGCGAGAATGGCGAAGGCGAGCGGAGCCGAAAATACGAAGCCAGGCTTTGCCCGAGAACTCCCTACTTGCAACGACGCGCCCTCTGCCTGCGAACCCCGAGCCCCGCCGCGACAAGACCCACCAGCAACAGGATGCCCGAGGAGCCGCCGCGCTTGTCGATGCGGCAGGAGCAGCCGGAGGCCGAGCCGCTGCTGGTGGCAGTCGATCCGCCGGAACCGGAAGTGCCGCCACTTTCCGAGCCGCCGCTCGCGCTGCCGCCAGAGCCGCCTGCCGCGTTGCCACCCGAACCACCTTCTCCATTGCCGCCCGAGCCACCCTCCGCATTCCCACCCGAACCGGCGTTTCCGCCCGAGCCGCCTTGCGCCGCGCTGCCGCCTGCGCCGCCCTTCGCGTTGCCGCCAGAGCCGCCACTCCGGCTGCCGCCCGCGGCGCCGGCACCACCGCCTGCGCCGCCAAGTGCGCTGCCGCCAGAGCCAGCGCTCGCCCTGCCGCCGGAGCCGCCTGCCGCGCTGCCACTCGCGCCTCCGGGCGCACTAGTACCGCCTGCGCCGCCTGTCGCGCTGCCGCCTGTCGCGCTGCCGCCTGCGCCGCCCGGACCGCCGCCTGCGCCACTCGTGCCTCCTGTCCCCGGCGCCGTGCCTCCCGCCTGGAACTTCAGCCAGTTGAGCTCGACCGCGCCGCTCGCCACTACGTACAGCTTCTTGGCCACGCCGGTCGCCGTCTGGCTCAGCTTGCAGTTTGTCGTGGTCCAGCTCGAACCCTGTACCGGGCAACTGGCCAGCTCGGTGCCGTCCTGGGATTCCGCATGCAGCGTCAAAGTCGCGCCCCCCTTGGTGCGCAAGTCGACGCTGCCGACGCCAGCGTCGGTGTAGTCGACGTTCTCGAAGTACACGTAGCCGTTGGCGGTCATGGAGATCGACTGCCCCAGGGTCGTGTCGCCACTGTCCTTCTTGGTCACCTTGTCCTGCCCGTCGAAGTCTTCACCCTCGATCTCCACGAGAGCGTTGCGGCCCATCAAGGGCCGCTTCGCGCTGACGATGATCAGGGTTCCCGCCTGCTTGACCAGGTTGAACGTCGTGCCAAACGACGTGTCGACGGCCTTCTTGCTGGATTCGACCACCTCCAAGTGCTGCGCGTGGCGCATCGCCCGCCAGTCGTCCTCGGATGGAGTCCCGGGCTTGCCCTTGTCGGCCCAGATTTTGTAGGGGTTGCTGTGCGTTTCGTCCACGAGGAACCGTGTGACGAAGACCTCCTTGCCCGCGAGCGCCGAGGGCAGATTGCTGACGTTCACGGTCACGCTGTCCCCCGAGCCGCTGGCCGTACTCAGGGTCTTGTAGTAGTTGTACACCAGGATTTCGAGCGAATCGCCGGCAGCGGAGCTGGTGACCATGGCGTCGATGCCGTCGCTGCCCGTGCCGCCGCTCGATTGCAGTCGCTTGGGGCCGAGGTAGTTGAGCATCTTGAAGGCGTTCCACGCTGCCTTGCGCATGCCCTGGAAAGTCATCAGCCCGAACACGTAGCCGAACGGCGTGTTGGGCTTCTGGCTCATGTGGATCCCATCCGTGCCCCCGTCTTCGTCGAACACGTCCGTCAGCGCCCAGTACGAGAAGATCTCGACCGCAGGCGTGTCGCCCGAGGTCTTGTCGGACAGCAGCTTGATGCCCTTGAGGATGAATCCCACGTTCCAGTGGTTGTCCATGCTCAGGGTCGCGTTGCCCTGGTTGTTGCCTTGGCCGGAGTACGACGAGTTCCATTCGGTGTTGAAGGACTTCACGTTCGCGGTCGAGTATCCGTTGTCCGTGATGGCCTTGACCCGAGTGTTGTTGTCGCTGACGAGCTGGGCAGCGTCGGCGCTGGTGCCGGTCGCCGACCCGCCGGGGTAGACGTGGGACGAGACGAAGGACACGCGCTTGTTCGCGCTCTTGGTGTGCTGCAAGAAGGCGGCAATCGGCCCGGCTTGGGTCGTCGATGGCCCTCCGACGAGGACGTCGGGGATTACGGCGATCAGGGCATCGACCGTGTTGTCGTACAGCGTGTAGTAGGCGGGCATGTCCGTGTTGACCCAGAACCCGGGATAGTCCGGCTCGTTCCACACCTCGAAGTACCACTTGCTCACGTCCCCCATGCCGTACTTGTCCACCATGTGCTGGGTCAGCGCCTTGATGAAGTTCTTCCACTCGTTGTAGTCCTTGGGCGGGCTGTGCATGGCATCGCTCGACGAGCTCCCCAGACCGTCGGGCATGAAGTCGAGCTCGATGACGGGGCGCATGTTGGCCGACGTGATGGCCGTCAGATAGGTGTCGAGGTTCTTCCAGTCATAGGAGCCGGTCCCCTTCCAGAGGCCCATGTCGCTATTGAGCAGCCCGTGGCCGCGCACGCGCAGCGCTCCAAGCTCGCGGTTCCCGAGCTTGTAGTGCGTCTGCCAGTCCCCCCGCAAGGCCAGCTTGGCCTTGCCGCTGCCGAAACAGGCGGACCAGAAGTGCGGATTCCCTGCCGTCTGCTTCGAGGCATCCACCGTGATCGTGGCGGCGCCGGATGTCCGTGCAGCCGCCAAGAGCACGAGTCCCGTCGCGGCGACCGCCAGAGTGTGCGCCAGACGTGTGGTGCGAGTGTCCTGGCACGCCCTTGGCCTCGCTGCGCCAAGGGAGGAGAGCATCTTCTTCATTTCCGAGCTCCTTGAATTATGGGAACGCCTTCGCCAGTATGCATTGCCGTCCGGTTCCTACCCAGTATTGAGTTGTCGGAGTCGGCTGCTTCTTGTCAGAAGCGAATACGACGACCCGTCGCTCACTCGCCACATGGAGTCACGCCTCGATGGAGGTAGCAGGGCAAGGAAGCTCTGGCGGGCGTGTGGCAACCCTACTCTTTGTCCACGGCGCCGGCCATGGAGCCGGGCTCGCGCCGCGTGACCGGGACGAAGGCGGGCGTCACGGCGAAGAACCCAGCATGTCATCGAGTTTCGCCAGCAAGACGCTGCGGGGAAAGTCACGGCGGAACCCGGCGGCCGCCTTCCGTGCTTCCTCGACGCGAGCCAGGCCGACCAGCGCTCGCACCCGCAGCGCCTCTCGTTCCTCGCACAAGCTTCCCCTGGGAAAGCGGCATTGATGGTCGGTCGTGGCTTCGAGGACGGCGGCGTAGTCGCCGCGCGCGGCGGACTTCTGGGCGCGCTCGAGCAGCCGTAGCTCTTCGAGCACATCATGGCCTTCCCTGGGCAGGCTCGCCTGGCGGTTCGCCCCCGAGCCGGCGGATGCCGCCGCGCTGGCCGGTGGCACGTCTGGCGGTGGCGCCGCTTTCGGGCCTGGTGGCGACGCAGGCTCCGGAACCGCTGCCGTCGGCGCAACCGCGCCAGCTCCCAGAAGCGTCGGAGAATGCGCCCCAGTCGCCGGCGACGGGGCGGGGCTTCTCGCCAGCTGGAAGGCGGCCGCGGCGGCCATCAGCGCAACGCTGGCGGCGGCGGCGACCAGCAGTCGGTGACCGCGGGGAGATATCCCCCGAGGGGACGGCGTCAGCATGACACCCGCCCGCAGGGCCGCACGCGCTCGCGCCAGCGCACGCGCTCGCACGATTTCGACCTGGGGAACGATGATGCGCTCGTGCGCGAGCAAGGCCTCGACCACGGGGCTCCATGGGAAAGGCACTCGAGCGCCGCCCTCGATTCTCATCGAATGGCACTCCTTTCCTGCATCCGCAGGATGGCCCCCCTGAGCTCCCTGCGCGCCTTGCGCAGCCGCGAGTAGGCGGTGAACAACGGAATGGAAAGCGACGCGGCGACCTCCTGTACCGGGACTTCATCCAGGTCGTGCATGATCAGGACTGCCCGACGGGGGAGCGGAATGCTCTGCAAGACTCTGAGGACGATGCCGCGGGCCTGCGTGGCCTCGAGGACTCCGTCCGGGTAGAGCCCAGGGTCCGGCCGATCGACAATGGCCAGCGGCACTTCCCGCCATCGCCGGCGCCGATGCGACGAGGCCACGCGGAATGCTATGGCGAACAGATACGGCCGTAGCGGGCGCGAGGCATCGTGTTGCTGCCAGTTGCGCCGCAGAATCAGAAACACGTCCTGAGCCAAATCCTCCAAGTCGGGCGGTTCGACGCCCAGTCGATGGAGCGTCCGCAGCAGGTAGTCGAGCTCCCGCTGGAAGGCGTCCAAGCAGGCGTCATCGCTGCGGCCGGAAGCCCCGGCTTCCACAGTCGTCCTGCCTGGCCCATCGTGCGGCAGGTTCAGGAACGCGCTCTTCACACCTTCCCATTGCTCCAGCGGGTCTGGAGTTGTCACCGAAACTGCGCCTGCGGGAAAAACCGTGCGGGAACAACCGATTGGCACCTCTGCCATACCCCGACCTCGTCCCGTCTGACTCGGGGGTGGCCTTGCTCGTGCCGGTCCTCCCAACCGGCTCGGGGCCCGAGGAGTGGGCTCGTCCGCAGATGCTGCCCTAGCGCCCGCGTGACAGCAGGATTGGCGTGACAAGACCGTGCGGCTCGGGCAAGTGCCAATATGGTCTGGCCGGGGAGGAGCAACGGCAAAGGACGAACCCCCGAGCACAAACCGCGGCGGTCGCGCAGCTACCTCGACCCGATTTCCTCCAAGGCCCTTCGGGCGTCCCCGTTGTTCGGATCGAGACGCAGGGTGTGCCGATACTCTTGAGCGGCTTCCTCCCATTTCTCCTGCCTAGCGAGGGTGCTCGCAACGTTGTGGCGCGCCACCGGATTCCCGGGGACTATCTGGGAGGCCGTCCGGAATTCCCTGAGCGCGCCCTCCAGGTCGTTCTGGCGCGACAGGGCTATGCCCAGCAGCATGTGCGCGCGCCAGTCGCTCGGCGCTTGGCGCAGAGCCAGCGCAAACGCTTGCTTCGCCTCCGCGAGATTGCCCACGGTGAACAGCGCCCGACCCAAATTGAGATGATTCTCCGCCCAGCCCGGCTTGAGGCGCGCCGCCTCCCGGAACGCGACAATCGCCGCTTCGTAGTCGCGGCGCCGGATCCACTCGTTCCCCAGTCGGGTGTGCAACTTCCAGTCGTTCGGCGTCAGGGTCAAGTAGTAGCGGACGAGCGTCACGGAATCCGACCAGTGTGACTCGTAGTGACGAGTGGCCCGAGCGCTTCCCAGCGCCAGGGTTGCTCCCACGCCGAGCAAGATCAGGCGCACGCTGGACGCCTTGAGCGCGCCGAGTTCCCGGTTCCAAAGGCGACCGAGCCCCCAGGCGAGCGGCAGCAGCAGTCCCACCATGGGCAGATACATGGACCGGTTGGAGGCGATGGAGGACGTGAAGCGAATGATCCCCAGCGTCGGCAAGATCGCGACGAAGAAGAACAGCCCTCCTGCCAGCCAGGCGCGCGTGCGACGTACGGACAGCAGGATTGCCGCGAGGACCAGCAGCACGCCACCGACGGTGGCCAGCACTTCGATGTTGGTAGGCCCGAACGGCTGGGGGCCCGCATAGTCCGACGCCAGGCTTGTCGGCCAAACCGTCTTCCGCAGGTAGAGGCCCAGGCAATAGCCCATGACCAAGGGCAGGTAGAGCGGATTCATCACCTGCGTTCCGCCGCCTTGCCCCGCCCGCGCCTGGGAGACGATCGTCACCACGGCGGACAGGCCAGCGACCACAACGAACGGAACCTTCTCCAGCAAGGTGCGCCGGCTGAGACGTTGCAGCGGCCAGTAGTCCAGAACCAGCAGAAGCGCCACCAAAGGCAGAGCGGTGGGTTTCGACAGCAGCGCACAAACGTACAAGAGCAACGAGGCGCCGTAGCGTTTCCAGTCCGCTCGGCCCACCCGTTCTGCATGCCGCACATACCCCACGTAAAGGAGCATGGACCCGAAGGCAAAGCCCCCGGATAGCACCGTCTTGCGCTCGGCGATCCACAACACGGCGTCGGCGTTCAGCGGATGCACTCCATAGAGCAGGCCCAGAAGACCGCCCACGAGCCAGTTGCCGAACAAGACGCGCAGCAGGACCACCACCAGCGCGACGTTCAGCATATGCAGCAGCAGCGTCGTGCGGTGGAAGGGCAGGAGGCCACCCTGGGCCGCTGGATCCAAGAAATCCAGCATCACGGACAGAAGCGAGAGCGGCTGATAGTACCCATTCACCATGGACGGGGCGAGCACCTCACCGAAGATCCTTCGCACCGCGGCCCAGCTGGGATGCCGAATCAGTGGGTTCCCGATGTAGAACTTGTCATCCATGTAGAGCGCACCGGCCGAGAGCGCGGGCCAGTAGGTCGCCAGCACACCCGCCAGCACCGCCGGCAAGACCACGGCCGGTGACAACGGCAGACTACGCCACCATGGGGGAAGGGCCCGGATGCCCCGGAGGGATTGGCTCGCGGGCAACGGCGAGGACGTGGGCCTGGCGCCGGATGAAGCAGCATTCCGCGCGTGCTCCGGCAAGCGCCCGTCCTCTTCAGCCATCGTCGGTTTCTCGAGTCGATGCTAGATGGTCTTCGAGCCTTGGGGAAGTCGGGGGTCTTCGCGCGCGGCGAGGCTGCAGACCGGAACTGGGAAGTCCGGGAGCGCCAAGGCCAGGACCGCCATCTAGTCCGCCCCGGTATCGAGCTGGGAGTGGTTCGGCTCCTTGGCGCGACGGCTGGCTACTTGCCGTACCCCGCGGCCTGCACGTTCTGCAGGACGAGCGCGTCGGTCGCGTCCGACGGCCGGCCAGATAGGACACAGCCTTCGTAGAAGGTTCCGAACGACGAGTTGCTGTTGTCGCCCCCAATACCCAGGGCGATGGCCCCTCCGTTGTCCCATCTCTTGGGAGAGGCACCGTCGTAAGCGGTCGTCAGTGAGCCGGACTGCCCGTTGGCGACTCGGATGGCGTATTGCCCCGAGCTGGTCTTGAGGACGCCAAAGGCGAATTCGACCTTCATGGACGGGTTGTTGTTGTTGGTCGCATTCGACGCCCCGCTGCCTCCGGCCCAGACCCCGCCCTCGAAGTCGCCCATGAACCAGGGGCCGCTGCCCGCGCCTTTGCCCCAGTACCCGGTGCCGAAGAAGATGGGATTCATGGTGTGCTGGTTGCAGTTGTCCGGCCACATGTTGCCGAAGTCCCAGCAGCACGCGGTACCGGCGTGCGTACCGTCCGCGAGGACATAGACACCCTGGGACGTGTCGCCCTTGGGCACGCCGGTGCAGTTGTTGTTCCGGTAGCCGTTATGGGGATCCATGTAGAGCGCGTAGACCTTGTGACCGTTGAGATTGAACGATTTCTTCGTCGCGCTTCCCTCCGAATCCGGCTCCGACGCAGTTCCCGTGTAGCAGCCGGCAGGCGCCACCGTGAGATCGTTCTTCTTGCCGGACTGGTCATAGAGCTTCGAGACGGTGCACGTGCCGCCCGCGCAGAACGCATCCTGAGCGGCGGAGTCCGCGTAGCCGCCCGCGATCGTCGCAATGTCCTGGAACGTGCCGCCCGACATGCCGGATGTCTTGTTCCACGATCCCCCCTTCCTGACTTGGTAAAGGGGCCCGGTGTACGACTTCGAGAGCACGCGAGTCATGGCGTACGCCCCGACACACGGCGTGGCCGGGCTGGCGGCCGCGTAGATGTCGCAAGGGCCGTCGCCCGCGCTTCCGCCGCCTCCTGTGCTCCCGCCGGAGCCGGTCGCGCCCCCGGCGCCGGTCCGGCCCCCCGAGGCCGTCGCGCCCCCGGCGCCGGTCCGGCCCCCCGAGGCGGTCCCGCTCCCCGTGCCCGTCCTACCACCCGTGCCCGTCCTGCCACCCGTGCCGGTCCTGCCACCGGAACCGGTTCCGCCCGAGCCAGGAGTCCCTTCCTTCTGGAACACGACCGTGCCCGTCAAAGTCCCCAGGTCGCTCTGC
>JAFGPX010000086.1 GCA_016935975.1 Deltaproteobacteria bacterium | reverse complement strand
CCCATCTTCTGGGCCAGGTCGGACACGCCGATAGTCTCGCCCATGCGGATCACGCGCTTGTGCTCGGCCGGCGTCGTGATCATGGTCTGCTTGACCTTCTTGCCGGCCGTCGCCACCTTCTTGCGTGGCGGGCCACCGGGACGCTGCCCTGGCGCAGCGCCCGGCTGGCGCCAATCGCGGCCGCCCGGTCCGCGCGACACCAGGCCACTGCGCCCCAGCCGGCGCAGCTCCTCGTCGCGATCCTTGATCTCGATCTTGGGTACCGTTCCGTCGCGCCCCGGCACGCCGGGGAGCTGAATGAACTGGCCCGTGGCGGCGGAGCCGGTGACCACCGGTTGTGGAATCTTGATGACCGGGGCAGAAGGCGCCGCCGGCTTCGCCGCTTGCGGCGTCGGCGTCTCGGCCTCGGGCGTCTCGCCTGCGGGCAGGGATGGTGCGGCGGATAACGCCTCGCTCTCGCCGCCCGGCACGGTGGGCTCGGCCGCCTCGTCGACCGCGACGGACGGCGATGGCAGGGGTTCGACGACAACGAGCGGAGGCGTCGGCTCGGGCACGGCGAAGACGCGCTTGCTCTCGGGCGCGGCCTCGACCGAAGCCGCCCGGGCCACCGACTTGGCCCCTTCGGGAACCGGCCGCGAGCGCGCGGCGCCCGCGCCGGGCAGACGCGAACGCCGGCGAATGACCGTGTCATTCAGCCGGGTCTCGACCAAAGACTCCTGCCGCTCGCGCTCGATGGCGCGCCGGAGGCGTTCCACTTCGGCCCCGTCCAGGTTGGACATGTGATTGCCCACCTCGATGCCCAAGGCGCGAATCTTGTCGAGCAGATCCTTGTTCTGCAGACCCAGCTCCTTGGCCAGTTCGTAGACGCGTTTCTTCTGGCCGGGACTCGTCGCTCCGGATCCGTCATTGCCCGAATCTCTTCGATCGAAGCCGCTTCCAATCATCGTGCATCACCCTGCCCGTCGGTGAAACGCCCGAGCGCGGCATGCGCCTGGGCCAGCAAAGTCTCTCGATCCGAAACCTCGACCCGCCGGCGAAAGGCCCGCATGAGCGCGCCCGCCTCCAGCGCCGCAGCCAGACAGCGCGGATGAACCCAGGCGCCCCGCCCGCGCTCGCCCGCTGCCTCGTCGGCCGCGCCCTGCCCCGGTCCGCGCCGCACCAGGCGCACCTTTCCCCCGGGCGCGATCAGACAGACCATCTCGACCGCCGGACGGGCCGTCCGGCAGCCGATACAGGTGCGCACCGGCCTGTGGCACACAGGGAGGAACCTCCGTCATGCCTGCTCCTCGACGGCCGCGGCCTCCGCCGCGGCCCGAGCCTCGCCGGCCTCGCGCTCGGCCCGCGCGCGCTCCTTCTCCGTCTCGGCGGCCTGCGCGGCCGCCTCGATGACCTTCAGCGCGGCTTCGGGGGTGCCGATGCCAGGCACCGCGGCCAACTCGGCCTGCGTCGATCTGGCCACCTCGGCCGCGGAGCGCCAGTCGGCGCGGAAGAGAGCCTCGGCGACCTCGGGCGAGACGCCGGGGATGGCGGCCAGCGAGGCGTGCGCCCGCTCCTCCATCTCGCGCACCTTGCTCTCGGAATGGATGTCGATGCGCCATCCGGTGAGCTGCGAGGCCAGGCGCACGTTCTGCCCCTTCTTGCCGATGGCCAGGGACAACTTGTCGTCGGGCACGATGAGCTGCATGGTGTGGTTGGCCGCGTCGATGAGCACGCGCGACACCTCGGCGGGCGCGATGGCGTTGCACACGAAGCGCGCGGGGGCGGCGTCCCAGGGCACGATGTCGATCTTCTCGCCGCGCAACTCCTGCACGACCGCCTGCACGCGCGAGCCCTTCATGCCCACGCAGGCGCCGACCGGATCCACGTCGCGATCGCGCGAGTGCACCGCGATCTTCGAGCGCGCCCCCGCTTCCCGTGCCGAGGCCTCGACACGCACGATCTTGTCGTAGATTTCGGGCACCTCCATCTCGAAGAGCTTCTCCAGCAAGCCCCTGTGGGCGCGCGAGATGATGATCTGGGGCCCGCGCGCCGATTTGTCGATGTCGACCACATAGGCCACGATGCGATCGCCGGCCCGGTAGGATTCGCGCTGCACCTGCTCGCGCACGGGCAAAACCGCCTCGGGACCTCCCAGGTCGACGACGATGTTGCCGCGCTCGAAACGACGCACGATGCCCGAGATCAGCTCACCCTTCTTGTCGCGGTACTGGTTGAAAACGTTCTCGCGCTCGGCTTCGCGCACGCGTTGCAGAATGACTTGCTTGGCGGTCTGCGCGGCGAAACGGCCGAAGGTCTTCCACGCGCGATTCAGCTTGAGCAGCGCCCCGTACTTGGCGTCCTGCTCCTCGGCCTTGGCCTGGTCTTTCTCGTCGTAGAATATCTGGAAGAGCAGCTCGTCGCCGACATCGGCTTGCAGGTTGAAACGGGCCGCCTCCTCGGGCGAAATCTCCTTCGCGGGCTGGGTCACGGGATCCGCGACCACGATGATCTGGGACAGATCCACGCGGCCGGTGGCCTCGTTGAAGGTCGCCTCCATCTCGCGATCTTCGCCGAAGGCCCGTTTGGCCGCGGTGAGAATGGCCTGTTCGAGGGCCTCGACCAGCACCTTGCGATCGATGTTCTTGTCCTTGGAAACCTGGTCCAAAACCAGGCCGAGACTCGTACCGTCGCTCATGACGCACTCCTCGATGTCGTGTGGGCGTGGCCCTTCGAGGCCGCTTGGCCCGCCTCTTTCCGCCGGTGAAACTCGGCATCCCAGTCGGGGACCAGGTTGGCGCGTGCGATGATCCCGACGGGCAATTGGTACGACCTGCCGTCACAATCGATCTGCACCTGTGCCTCCTTGGCGCCGAGAAGCACGCCGGAGAAATTCCGCCGTCCTTCCACCGGATCCGTGGTTCGTATCCTTGCCTTCTGCCCGGCGAAGCGGATGAAATCGCGCTCGCGGCGCAACGGCCGGTCGATACCCGGTGAGCTGACCTCCAGGCGATAGGCGTGGTGGATATGGTCGGCGACATCCAGGGTCGCCGAGAGATCGCGGCTTATCCGCTCGCAGTCCTCGTGGCTCACGTACATCGGCTCGAACACCGCCGCCTCCCTCTCCTCCGCCCCGGGCAGCTTGGGCCCCTCGGGCCGGTCGATGAACACGCGCAGCACCCATCCCTCGGGCTCGCGGTTCCAAGAAAGCTCGACAAGCTCCAGGCCAGCCCCCTGGATGGGAGGCTCGCAAAGCCGCCAGAGATCGTCGATTTCCTTGCGCATTTTGCTGGGTGCTCGTTCGTTGCTTTCGGTTCCGGGGAGATTCTTTGGACAAAAAAAAGGCGGGCTCGGTGGCCCGCCCTTCGTTCGGGTGTGCCTTTTGATGTTCGACGTTCTTAGCACGGCCAAAAAGCGAGCGCAATTGCCCATGACCGCACCCGCAAGATGCCCGAGTTGCGCGATCTTTGGTTGAAGCCGGAGGCAAACGGCGATAGGTCTTCCCCGCACCGGGCCGGCGGGAAGCCCGCCCGGCCGCGAATCAAGCAAGGCTTCCCGGTGATCGGCAGCACGAGGAGAACCAAAATGGCCAGCGCAAAGCTCGGGGTCGGGGTCATCGGTTGTGGCACCGTCGGGGGAGGAGTCGTGAAGTTGCTCGTTGCGGAGCAGGCGCAGCTGCGCCGCAAGACCGGGGTGACGGTCGAGCTGCGCAAAGCGGTAGACACGGATGCCGCGAAGCGTTCTGCAACGGGCCTGCCCCCCGCCTTGCTGGCCGAGGATGCCAACGCCGTGTTGGCCGATCCGGAGATCGGCGTGGTTGTCGAGGTCATCGGCGGCGTCAACCCGGCGCGCTCGTTGGTCGAAGGCGCGCTCGCTGCGGGCAAGCACGTTGTCACGGCCAACAAGGAGCTGGTTGCCAAGCACGGGCCTGAGCTGCTTGCCCTGGCGCGCAAGCACGGCGTCACCTTGCACTTCGAAGCCAGCTCCTGCGGCGGCATCCCGGTGATTCATGCCCTGGGCCAGTCGCTGGCTGCCAACCGCTTCGAGACGCTCCTCGGCATCGTGAACGGCACGACCAACTTCATCCTGACCAAGATGCACCGCGAGGGTGCCGAGTTCGCCGAGGTGCTGGCCGAGGCGCAAAGGCTGGGCTATGCCGAAGCCGATCCTACCGCCGACGTGGACGGCCACGATGCCGCCTACAAGCTGGCCATCCTGGCGGCCATGGCGTTCGACAGCCACTTCGACTACCGCGACATCCACACGGAAGGGATCCGCAACATCTCGGCGCGCGACATCGCCATCGCCAAGGACTACGGCTACGTCGTCAAGCTGCTCGCCATCGGGGCCGCGCACGCGGACGGTCGGGTCGAGCTGCGCGTCCATCCGGTTCTGGTCCCCGAGGAACACCCCTTGGCCGCGGTCAGCGACGCGTTCAACGCGGTCTTCGCGCGCGGCAACTACGTTGGCGACGTCATGCTCTACGGGCGCGGCGCCGGACAGTTGCCGACCGCTTCGGCGATCGTGGGCGACATCATCGATCTGGCCATGCACCAGGCCCAAGGCGGCACCAGCCCGCGTATGAACTTCGGCACGCAGGCCAAAGCCGTGGTCCCCATGGGCGAGGTCAGGACCCAGTACTATCTGCGCCTCGACGTCAAGGATCGGCCCGGCGTGCTGGCGGCCATCGCCAGGATCTTCGGCGACTGCGGGGTCAGCATCAGCGCGGTCAAGCAGGCGGCGGCAACCACCGAGTCGGTCGAGCTGGTCATCTTCACGCACGAGGTCGGCGAGGCGGCTTTCCAGAAAGCCGTGGCCGGCATCGGCAAGCTCGACGTGGTGGTAGGCGTGAGAGCGATCATCCGGGCTCACGTGTGACGGCGCAGAGGCAGCGGAGGGCGCGGAGCTACCGGGGATCCGCGATCGGTGGTAGCGACATTGCTCGACTCGTTGGCAACGGTTCGCGCGTGTGGGCAGGGCCCGACTGGCTCGGCCGGCCTGCTATGGCTGCGGGCGAACCTTGGGATTGTGGAGCATCTTGTGGGCTTCGCGCAGCAGAGCGGGGATCTGCTCGCGGAAAGGCGAATTGGGTAGCGCGGCCATCATGGCGTCGTCGTCGAACCTCTCGGCCCGCGCCCCGGGCACCCAGATGTCGTCGGGCTTCATGGACATGTAGCGCTCCTGCGCGAAGTCGAGAAGGTCGTAGGCCAGCACCAGGTTGCGCAGCCACAAGATGCGCTTGACGTTGACCTGGCCCGGCAGCTCGTGCCACTCGCGCAGCCCCTCGGACCAGCGGCGCGCGAACTCGTCGCCCAGGGCTTCGCGATAGGCAGTCTCGAGCTTGCGCATGATCGGGGCGAGCACCAGAGCGGGATCGTCGAGTAGGGGCAGCACCTGCAGGTGCTCGTCGAAGTCGGTCGGGCGAGCCGCGCCGAGCGAGAGGGTGTGGATCTCCGGATTGGACAAGCACCAGAGATCGTTGAACACGACGGGCGAGAGCGGCTCGCACAAGCCCCGCAGCTTGGCCGACGGCCGGTAGAGGCGCCCGCCCTTGTCCGACGGGCTGATGATGAAGGTGCCCATGTCGTGCTGGCGCGCGGCTTCGATGACTTCGTGGTTGTCCTGGTAGAGGTAGTAGTGGTGGAAGTTCACGTAGTCGAAACGATCGGTCTCGATCATGCGCAGGATGAGCGGTTTCGGCGCGTGCGTGGAAAACCCGATGGCGCGAATGCGTCCCTGCTTGCGCCAGCGCTCGGCGACCTCGAGACAGCCGCCCGGCGCCAGCGTCCGCTCCACGAACTTCGCGTTGTTGACGCCGTGAACCGCGAAGAGATCCAGAAACTCGACTTGCAGCAGGCTCATGGATTCATCGAGGTGGGCCTCGAACTCCCGGGCCTCCTCGGTCGGCAGGACCTTGGTCTGCAGCACGAAACGATCGCGGGGATGGCGGGCCAGGGCCGGACCGAGCTGGGCTTCGCTCGTGCCGTAGCCGCGCGCGGTCTCGACATGGTTGATGCCGAGGTCGAGCGCGCGGTCGAGGGTAGCCTCCAGGTTGCGCTGGCTGGCCGGCGACGGCTCGGCCCCCCGCAACCAGGATTCCTGGAAGCGCATGCCCCCCAGCGAAAAGACGGAAACGTCAAACTCGCATCGTCCGAACCGCCGGTGCTTCACGAGGCGGATACTAGCGCTTCACTCTACTCGCTGGAAGAACCGCCCCCAACGGATCGACTTGAACCAATCCACGACGCCGGCCGGCGAAAGGCCGCCGCGCGCGGGATCGCGCGACCACCACACGACAAGAGCGCGGCCCTTGATAAGCTCGTACGGCACGAACCCCCACACGCGCGAGTCCTTTGAGTTGTCCCGGTTGTCGCCCATGGCGAAGTACTGGCCCTCCGGAACCTCGACCGGCCCGTAGTCCGAGGGCCCGAAGCGTGGATCCTGGTAGGTCATGTGGGTCTTGTCGTCCAGGTGCTCCAGCCAGGCCTCGCAAGGACGCCGGATGACCTCGCCTTCGAGGGGCGACTCGTCGTCGGTCATGCACGGCGTGGCCGTGAACTCGCGCGCCATCGGCCGGCCATCGATGAACACTTCGTTGCGGCGCAGCTCGACGGTTTCTCCCGGCAAGCCGACCACGCGTTTGATGTAGTCCTGCGCTTGATTCGGCGGGTACTTGAACACGATGATGTCGCCGCGCTTGGGCTTGTCCAACTCGGCGATCTTGGTGTTGGTGAAGGGGATGCCGATGGCGTAGGCGAACTTGGACACGAAGATGTGGTCGCCAACCTCCAGGGTCGGGATCATCGAGCCCGACGGGATCTGGAAAGCCTCGACCACGAAGGCGCGCAGGAACAACGCCACGCCCAGGGCCAAACCGATGGACTCGGCATACTGGCGCGCCGACGACTTGCGCGCGAACGCCAGGTGCTCGTCCATGCGCCCGTCGAGGTCCGTGATGGCCTGGCGCACGCGCTCGAAATCGTCGCCCCGGCGCGCCGCCTCGACTTCCTCGACCGCCGCCCGCACGACCTTCGCCACCGACTCGGGAATGCGGTAGCGCTTCTTCTTGAGAATACGCTTGGCCTCGGCCACGAGTTGCTTGGCTTCGGCTTTGGCTCGGCGCCACTGCCGGTACGAACGCCAGGATTGCAGAAGCTTCATCGCCATGACTAGTCCACCTTCAATATGGCCAAGAATGCCTCCTGTGGGATCTCCACGTTGCCGACCTGCTTCATGCGCTTCTTGCCTTCCTTCTGTTTCTCGAGGAGCTTCCGCTTGCGCGTGATGTCGCCGCCGTAGCACTTGGCCGTCACGTTCTTGCGCAGCGCCTTGACCACGGTCTTGGCGATCACGCGCGAGCCGATGGCCGCCTGGATCGCGACCTCGAACTGTTGCATGGGGATGAGCTCCTTCATCTTGATGCACAAGTCGCGGCCCTTGATGTACGACGTATCGCGGTGGACGACGGCGGACAGCGAATCGACGCGGTCCCCGTTGACCAACAGATCCAGACGCACCAGATCGGCCGCGCGGTAGCCCTTGGGCTCGTAGTCGAGCGAGGCATAGCCGCGCGAGATGGACTTCATGCGGTCGTAGAAGCCGAAAACCACCTCCGAGAGCGGCAAGTCGTACCGGATGATCACGCGACGCTCGCCGGCGTAGGACAGGCCGGTCTGCGTACCGCGCCGCTCTTCGCACAGCTTGATCAGGCCGCCCACGTACTCCGGCGGGGTGTGCAGCGTGGCGCCGATGACGGGCTCCTCGATGCGGTCGATGTCGCCCTCCGCGGGGAACTTGGCGGGATTGTCCAGCTCGACGATGCTACCGTCGCGCCTGACCACCTGAAAGCGCACGGTGGGCGCCGTGGTCACGAGATCCAGGTCGTATTCGCGCTCGAGCCGCTCCTGCACGATCTCCATGTGCAGCAGGCCAAGAAAGCCGCAGCGGAAACCGAAACCGAGCGCGGCCGAGACCTCGGGCTCGCGCGAGAAGCTGCCGTCGTTCAAGCGCAGCTTGTCGAGAGCATCGCGCAGATCCTCGTAGCGTGCTGGATCGGTCGGGAAGATGCCGGCGAACACCATGGGCTTGGCCGGCTGGAATCCCGGCAGAGGCTTGTCGCAGGGCTTGCTCGCGCAGGTGATGGTGTCGCCCACGCGCGCGTCCGCGACCTCTTTGATCGATGCCGTCAAGAAGCCCACCTCGCCCGGGCCCAGCTCGTCCACGTCCTTGGGAAACGGCGCGAAGGCGCCGAGGGAGACGATTTCGTAGTCGCGGCCGGCGGCGAGCAGCCGGATCTTCTGCTTGCAGCGCAGAGTCCCGTCGACCACGCGCACGAGCAGAACCACGCCGCGGTAGCTGTCGTACCATGAATCGAGCAGCAGCACCTTGAGCGGTTTGCCGACGTCGCCGACCGGCGGCGGGATCTGGTGCACGACCGCGTCCAGGATCTCCTCGATGCCGCGGCCGTCCTTGGCCGAGGCCAGGATGGCGCCCGAGGCATCGATGCCGATGACGTCCTCGATCTGACGTTTGGCATTGCCCGGGTCGGCGGAGGGCAGGTCGATCTTGTTGATCACCGGCACGATGGCCAGGTTGTGCTCGGTGGCCATGTACACGTTGGCCAGGGTCTGCGCCTCCACGCCCTGCGAGGCGTCCACCACGAGAAGCGCGCCCTCGCACGCAGCCAGCGAGCGCGACACCTCGTAGTGAAAGTCGACGTGCCCGGGCGTGTCGATCAGGTTCAGCTCGTAGGTCTGTCCGTCCTTCGCCTGGTAGGAAAGGCGGACGGTGGCGGCCTTGATGGTGATGCCGCGTTCGCGCTCGAGATCCATGCTGTCCAAGAACTGATCCTTCTGCTCGCGCTGCGAGAGCGCGCCGGTGAACTCGAGCAAGCGATCGGCCAACGTCGATTTGCCATGGTCGATATGAGCGATGATGGAGAAGTTGCGGATCTGCGCGGTCGGGGTCGGCACTGCGGTTCACCTTCTGGGCTACTTGCGGACCACGTCGAGAGTGAGTTGCCCGGGCAGATGCACCCGCTCCCTCTCCAACACCAAATCGATCCCTTGGCGTATGTATTCCGCGACCGGCACCTTGGTCTTGCTGTGCAGGAGCTTGAGCCGCTCGTTCTGTTCCGCGGTGATGTACACGGTCGTCGAGATCTTGTTCCGTGCCATG
>JAFGPX010000007.1 GCA_016935975.1 Deltaproteobacteria bacterium | reverse complement strand
TGGGCGGCACCTTCGTCGAGGCCGAGGGCGCGGTCTTCCTGACCTCGAACGGCCTGGTCGACGAGAGGACCTGGAAGGAGCTGCCCCCGAAGCTGCCGGCCACGGGGATCTACGTTCTGCCCGGCTTCTACGGCACCGGGCCTGGCGGCCAGGTCAAGACCTTCTCGCGCGGCGGCTCGGACATCTCGGGCGCCATTTTGGCGCGCGCCGCGGGCGCCAGCCTCTACGAGAACTGGACCGACGTCTCGGGCTTGCTCATGACCGACCCGCGCGTGGTGCCAGACGCTCTGCCCATGGAGCGCGTGACCTATCGCGAGCTACGCGAGCTGGCTTACTCGGGCGCCAACGTCTTCCACGAGGAGGCCATCCTGCCGTGCAAGCAGGTCGGCATGACGATCCGCATCGCCAACACCAACGCGCCGTCGGACCCGGGCACCCTCATCGTGCCCGAGGAGCAGGCCGCGGACAGGCCCATCGCCGGCGTCGCGGGCCGCAGCGGTTTCTGCCTGCTGCAGATCGAGAAGACCCTGATGAACAAGGAGCGCGGCTTTGGCCGCCGCGTGCTCGGCATCCTGGAAACCAAGGGCCTTTCCTACGAGCTCTCCCCGTCCGGCATCGACTCGATGTGCGTGGTCGTCGAGCAAAAGAGCTTCGCGAGTGTCGAGCAGGACGTGTTGCACGAAATCCGCGGCACCTGCGAGCCCGATTCCATCGAGATCGAGCCCGACCTGGCGCTCATCGCCACCGTGGGCCACGGCATGTCGCGCCGGATTGGCGTCTCGTCGCGCCTTTTCGGCGCGCTGGCCAAGGCGGGCGTCAACGTGCGTATCATCGATCAGGGCGCCTCCGAGCTGTCGATCATCGTCGGCGTGGACGCCGCCGACCTCGACAAGGGCCTGCGCGCCATCTACGACGCCTTCGTGCGGTCGTAGCCGCGGGCGAGGCGTGCGCCGAGCGCAAGGGCTGGTTCGTGGAGATACGGGCTGGCTCCGCCCTATGGATTCGGGTAGGGCGCGACGAGGTCGGGCGGCTGCCTGGTCTTCTCGGTGACCGAATCCCAGAACATCCCGGTCGGGGGAATGCGCTTGCGCCCAAGCACGACCAGATCGAGGGGAACCAAGGTGAACTCGGTCAGCCACTGGCTGATCATGCAATCCGTGAAGCCGGCCATCGCGGCATCGACGGCCAGCAGGCCGAGGCGCTGCCCGTTGATGATGTCCGAGGTGCTGGGTTCGAGAGCGCGGACCAGGTAGCGTGGCTCGTTGCGCACCATGCGCAGCTTGCCCCAGACCGGGGGCCGGCATCCCGGCGGCTTGGGTATGAGCGTGTCGAGCCTGGGCTCCTTGATCAGGATTGGCAGAGCCTCCAGCAGAAGCTTCACGGCAAGGTTGCGCAGGTGATCGTTGGTCTGCCCCTGGACTCGCCGTCCGTTCTTGATGAATTCGTCCAACGCTTCGCGCTCATCCTTGGAGGGCTGGATCCTCGGCTTGCCGTCCCTCGGATCCTTGAATAGATCCACATAGAGCTGCCGGATGTCCGGACGAAGGTTTTTCGGTGGGTCTTTGAGTCCCAGGCACTCCAGGGCATCGACGGGGATGGCGGTTTCCGCCATGACAATCAGTCCATGGGGGATGGCCGGATCGACGGGTGCCGCCGGCCCGGCCTGGGGTGCCTTGTCGGCCGCCTCCCACATCCGTCGTTTCACGTAGCACGCGACTCCCAGAACACTGAAGTCAAGCTCGGGAATCAGGGCCAGCGTCGTGTGGCCCTTGGCCGAGGCGAGCACGGCATGGCTGACCACGAACCCGGATCCGGAACCGAAGAACTGTACGATGCCCAGGCGGGGATTCGAGCGCACCTCGGTGTACATTCGCTCGACGATCTCGCGCGCTTCCTCGACCGCCGAGAGGAAGCCAAACGACTGCCACACCCACAGGATGTCGTTGTCCATGGTCTTGGGGATCGCGACGACGGACATGCGGCGGGGTGATTCCTCTCGCGAGGGCGTACTGGCCCTGTGCCACAGGGCGTGCGCGGCCTTCATGCTGCCGTCGCCACCGATGATGTAGAGCACATCGATGTCATGGCGCCTGAGCCTGTCCGCGATGTCTGCGAGTCGTCCGGCGCGCGTGTTGAGATCCAGCAAATCGTCGTCGCGAGAGGTCCCCAGCATCGAGCCACCGCGGGTCGCGCTCTCGACCGTGTCGGACGGTATCAATTCGCGGCTGTGGCCGTCCAGGCCGCCCTGTTCGCGGACAGCCAATAGACCGTTCTTGAGCCCGATGACCTTGAGCGAGTAGGTCGGTTCGTTGTCCTTGAATGCGGCCACATGGTAGGCGTTGTGCCGCTGCACGATGGCATCGATGACCGCGTTGATGCCGGGCGCGATTCCGCCGCTTACCACGATAGCGACCTTGAGTTGCTTCTCTGGCGTCGGTAGACAGACCTTCTTTCGCGGACCCGCTTCGGGCAGCCTGAGTGGTTGATCGGGAGGGTCCAGGCCAACGAGGGCTGCCGCGCGCACGTACGACTCACCTGCCTTGTCCTTGAAAGCCCCTTGCGGGAGTGGATTGGGCAGGTCCGCCGGGTAGCGGTAGACGTCCGGCCAGGCGGCGGAGATTCCTTTCTCCAGGGTCTCCTTGATCCTATCGGGCGGCCACTCGTCGAGTATGGACGCATAGCGCTGGGCAATTCCTTTGGCCTCGGCGCCGGCTGGTGCTTGCTCGAGGATCTCGCGACACCGCTTGGCAAGGTAGAACTTGATGATCTCCTTCTCGTAGTCGAAGACGTGAGGGCTCGTCGGCAGACCGAAGCGCAGATGCTTGTCGCTCCACGTCCACCTCCTGCCCGCCAGAGCCTTGTGCTTGGAGTCCCCCAGCGTTTCGATGATCTTCCGCGCGCAGCCGACGGAATCCTGCGGTTTCCGATTGGTGAACTTGTCCCAGATGACATGTCTTCCGGGCAACAAGTCCTGGATCGTCTTTGGCAAACGAGTCACGTCCCGGTACTCGCCAATGTCGATCATGCACACCAACTTGTTCCGCAACGTCGAGGTGCGCATCGCTTCGTATTTCATGTAGTCATCGAAGCGCTTGCCGACGAAAATGAGAACCAGTTGTGCCTTCTTGAGCTCCTTGTCGATCCTAGCGAGGAAATGTCCCTCCAGCGTTGGTCGCTGCTCGAAGAGAAACATCTGTTTTCGACTCAGGTAGGGCGTCAGGAGATCGCAGACCTCGAAAACGAACTTCTTGTCGTCGATACAGTGGGAGACGAACACGGAGAGGTTGTTGGGCATGGGGGTGCCTTTCGAATCGGAGGCGGCGCGAGGCGGCGACCTCGCGCCGTGGACCGGGTTCTACCCGAGGTCCGGCGGTTGTTGAAGCGTGCTCCGTGGTTTGCGTGCCCGCCTCACCGCGCGCCGCAGCCGGCGCGCTCTGCCTGGTAGCCGGCGGGCGCTACCAGCGTGAAGGCGCCGTCGGGGAAGGTCGGGTTGAGCGCGCGCTCGCGGATCTTGATCTCCACGCCGTCGTCCCAGCTTCTGCCGGGCTCGGCGAAGCGCACCAGGCGCGGCAAGGCCACCGCACCTACGCGCTCGAAGTCCTCGTAGGCCACGCGCCAGCGCTCCTTGCCGCCGGCTTCCTGCCCTTCGAGGTAGATCACGTCCCACGCGGCCAAGGTCGGATTGGCCCGCCGCAGGCCCAGCCACAGCGTCGAGCCCTGGGGGCCGGCCAGCACCAGCACGTCGGCGTGGCGCGCGCCGTCCCACTCGACACGCGCCCCGCCACCGGCATCGGACAGAGGAGCGTCGCCGAGCAGGATGGCCGCGACCTCGGCCGGCGCCAGGGGAATGCGAAGCAACGAGGCGACATTGGCCGGGCAGGCCGGACCCTTGCGAAACACCCGCTTCTGATGATCGACAAAGGCGAACTGCCCGCGGTCCACGGCCAGCGCGGCCACTGTGCCCTGCACGGCGACCTCGGCCTCGAAGCGTAGCTGCCCGCTCCGGTCGACCAGCATCTGCACGGTGCCGCGCACGCGCTCGCCGCCCAGCCAGCTCGTGGCCCGCGCCTCGACGTTCATGCCCCTGACCGCCGCGTGACGGGCGCGCACGGCCGCCAGCAGCTCGTGCGCGGTGGGGGCGGGGTAGTTGCGGGTGGCGGGGCGCGCACCCGCGCAGCCCGCGGTCAGCGCCGCCAGGAAAGCGGCGGCGAGGCGAACGATGCGGCAGGGCATCATGGCAAAGCCCCCTTGCGCCCGGTCACCCGCGCCAGGCTGTCTGCGATCCTTCGCCGCAGGCGCTCGTCGGGCTTCGCCAGCAGCGCCCGGCGGAACAGGGCGGCCGCGCGTTCGCTTTCCCCGCGCTCGCGATAGACCTCGCCCAAGTGCCATTGGATTTCGGGATCGGTGGGTTCGAGACGGCAGGCCTGTTCGAGGAAGAAGGCGGCCATGGCCAGATCCCCGCCGCGGAAGCGCACCCAGCCCAGGCTGTCGACAAGCCCGCCGGAGCCTGGGGCGAGGGCATTGGCCACCTGCAGGCGCTGGCTGGCCAGCTCCAATGCGTGGTTGTGGTCGGCCGCGACGAAGCCCCAGAAATTCAGGGCCTCGACCGAGCCGGGGTGCTTGCTCAGGTACCGCTCGACGAGCTCGAGCGCGCGCCGCCAGTTCCCGCGCCTTTCCTCGATCGCGGCCGAGACCATGACGGCCCGAGCATCGTCGGGACGGCGTTGGAGCATCTTCTCCAGCCGGGCCACCCCGCTTGCCGGGTCGCCGCGCTTCTCGTCGATGAAGGCCAGGCTGACGGCCGCCTCGATCTCGGCTCTGTCGCGGTCGCCGCGGACCTGCGCCAGCGCCTCTTCCACGGTGCGGCTGGCCTCGGCGTATTGGCCGCTGTCGCGCCGTATCTCGGCCGCGCGCAGGCGGGCTTCGAAGTGAAGCGGCGTGGACTTGTCCACCGCCAAGAGGACCGCCAGGGCCTCGTCGCTCTTGCCCCGTTCCTTGAGAAGCGCGGCGCGAATCAAGGAGAAACGCTGCTTCTGCTCCTCGGCAACGCCCAGGTTGCGGGCCTGCGCCAGCAATGCCAAGGCATGATCGATCCGCCCCGCCGAGCGCTCGAGCTCGACGCGTGCGGCGATGGTTTCGCCGTCCAGGCTGCCGTGCGGGACGGACAGATCGTCGGCCAACTGCTCGGCCTCCTTCGCGCTGCCGATGCCCACCAGGAAGCGCGCATAGTCCGCAGCGATCTCGAGGGCGCTCTCGGAGCGGTCCAGGGCCTCGCGGAACGCCTTGCGTGCCTCGCCGTCGCGGCCCATGGCCGCGGCGATCCACGCCAGGGCGGCCAGAGTCTCGATCTGATTCGGATCGGCTGCCAGGGCCGCGCGCAACACGGCCTCGGCCCTGGCCATCTCGCCTTGCGCCCAGAAGATCGCGGCCAAGCGCAGGTGCCCGGCGCCGGATCCGGGCTCGGCCTTGGTCAGCCTCTCGAGCGTGGCGCGCGCGGCCGGCACGTCGAGCGCCTGCAGCTCCGCCTCGGCAAGCTCCAAGTAGACGGTTTCCGCCTCGTCGTCGTTGGCCTGAAACTCGACCTCGGAAGTCGCCTGGCGGAGGGCGGCCACGACGCCCGCGGAATCGCCTTCGGCCTGGCGCACGTGGGCCTGGGCGAGCAGGCCACTGGCCGTCTTGGCGATCTTGAGCGAGGCCTCTGCCTCCGCTGCGGCTCCCTTGTTGTCCCCCAGGCGCAACAGCAACTCGGCGAGATGCGCGTGCAATTCCGGCGCGTCGCGGTCGAACACGAGGGCGCGCCGCAGCTCGGCCACGGCTTCCCGCAACTGCTCCTGCTCTTCGTAGAGCAGGGCCCGGCTCACGTGCTCGTAGGCCTCGGGGGCGACGGAGCGCGTGGTGATCTGACGGCCGTTGACCAGCTTGGTGATGGGACGAGCGGTCGCGCAGGCCGCAAGCGCGAGCAGCCCGAACGGAAGCATCTTGCGAAGGAACGCGCTCACCTCGCCAAGCTAGCATAGACCGCGCGGGACGAAACGACCTGCCCGGCCTTGTCGTTCTCCGCGCCCTCGGTGGCTAGGGCGGAGCGGACTTCGCCGCCGGGGGCATCAGGTTCTTGATGGCGTCGCGGATGGCGGCAGGGCCCACCTGGCGCAGCTTGGCAAGGGCTTCCTGGTCAGCCGGGGCTTTGGCGGCGACCAAGCACGGGAGGATGTCGATCACGTCCTCCGGCGCGGCGCCCTGGGCGAGCGCGAGCCGGCCCAGGGGCGGTAGGCCTGGAGGCAGTCTCACTTTGCGGCTGCACAGGCGGGCTCCGGCCGCGGCGGCGACCCGGCCATCGCTGTCGCGGGCAGCGTCCAGCAGCCGATCGTTCGCCGCGGGCCCGGCGGGCAAGGTCAGAACGGCGGCGCGCCGGATGTCCGGCACCGGCGAGGCGAGAAGCACTGCCGGATTGAAGCTGCCGGCGCAGGCGGCCGCGGCCTCGGCCTGCCCTTGCACGGCCAGAAGACGCGTGGTCACGCTCTCTCTTTCGTTGGCCGCCGTGCTGGCCAGCGCTTGGCACGCGGCCCGCACGACTGCCGTCGGGATCTCATACTCGGCCAGATCGTTCGCGTCGCTCGTGCCCAGCAGGGTCGCGGTCGTGCCCACCGCGCGCTCGCGCATGGCTTGGTCGGCCGCGCCGATGAGCGGCAGCACTTGCTCGAGCAGGGTGATGCCCGGCGCCACCAGCGGAATGGCTTCGAGAACGGCAAGCACCAGGCGGCGATCGGGCTCGGCCAGCGCCTTGGCCAGACGAGCCGGCGCCACCCGGCCAGCGGCGCGTGCCAGCTCGGCGCGATCGCCGCGCTCGGCGGCCTTGCGCAGGTCGGCCAAGGGAGGCTCGAAAAGCCCCGTGCGGGGGTTGATGCGAGCGCGCTCGCTGGCGCGAGTCTCGGGGATCGGCGCGAGCTGGGTCAGGCAGGCCAGCACCGAAACGATGAGCGTGCGTTGCATGCGACGTTGCCAACAACCTAGCGAATGCGGGAGCCTTGCGCAATTTGGCGGTTGCCTCGCGGCAGCCGCGCGCAGAAGTGCGATGGTCGTGACGGCTGGCCCGAGGGGAACCCACCGCGGATGACGTGGGCGATGGGCGTGGGGGGCTCGCGGTGGGTGCGTTCGAGAGCGTGCGCGGCGCGCGGTTTCGCCCTCCGCGGGGCGCCCACGAACGCGCTCGCGCCCACGCTCACCCAGTCCGCGTCCCGCGATCCGCGGGCCGTCACGGCACGTTTGGGGCGAACAGCAGGTCCATGAGCTGCCGGCCGGCCAGGTTCTGGTAGCGGCCGCGGGCACAGGTGCTCTCGGTGTAGCGGTCGATGCCGGGGTCGTTCGCCACGCCCGCGCCGCTGACCATGAAGGGCACGGGGTCGCGGGTGTGCTTGCGGAGCTTGATGGGCACGGGGTGGTCGGGCAGCACCATCACGCGCAGCTCGTCCTTGTGCGCCTCGCGGTATTCCGCGAGGAAGGTCTTGGCCAGGCGGCTGTCGCAATCCTCGATGGACTTGATCTTGTTTTGCAGGTCACCCAGGTGGCCGCACTCGTCCACCGCCTCGACGTGCAGATACACGAAGTCGTTGCGCCGTAGCATGTCGACCGCGGCGCGCGCCTTGTTCTCGTAGTTGGTGTCGATCCAGCCGGTCGCGCCCTCGGGCCGCAGCGACTCCATCTTGCCGAGCAGCCCCAGGCCCAGGACCACGTCCACGGCCGAGACGATGCTGCCCTTCTTGCCGTACATCTTTTCGAACGACGGCATGTCGGGCTTGCTGCCGCCGGACCACGGCCAGATCATGTTGGCCGGGTTTTGGCCTTTCTCGATGCGGCGGCGGTTCACCGGATGGTCGGCCAAAAGCTCGCGCGACTTCATCATCAAGTCGCGCAGCAGGGCCGCGGTGGCCTCGGCCTCGGGCACGCGGGCGCGCGGCAGGATCTTGGCCCACGCCATGCCGTGCGAGGAGTCGGGCTTGTCGTAGTCCACCGCGGGCGAGAAGCGCTGGCCGTGCAAGTAGAGGATGTGGCGGTAGGAGACGCCCTTGCGGATCTCGACTTCGGCCGTGCCCAGCTCGGCCGCGAGGAAGTCGACGATCGCGGCGGCCTCGGGCTCGCTGATGTGGCCGGCCGAGTAGTCTTCGAGCACGTCGCCCTTGGTGGTGATGATGTTCATGCGGAAGGCGATGGTGTCCCTATCGAGCGGCACGCCCAGGCCGTAGCTCTCGATGGCTCCGCGGCCGGTGTACGATGACGCAAGGTCCCAGCCGAGCACGCTCATGTTGGCCACGTCCGACGAGGTCGGGTAGGCCGAAGGCAGGGTCAGGAAGGTGCCGAACTGCGCCTGCTGGGCCAGCCCGTCGAGCACGGGCGTGCGGGCGGCTTCGAGGGGCGTCCTGCCGTCGAGCTCGGGCAGGGGGTAGTCAGCCATTCCGTCGAGAAGAAAGACCGCGAATTTCATGAACGTTCCTTGCGTCTAAGTGGTTGTCCTGGGTCCGTGTGGGATAGCATGGCCCGCAGAGAAGGACCACAGAAGGACCATAGAGGGACCACAGAAGGACCATAGAAGGACCACAGAGGGACCATAGACAGACCCCGGACTGGCCCTCGGGCGAGTTCACCAAAATATTTCACCTTATGGGAACGCCTCGGATACAATCGGCCTTCCTGCCAGACCATTTCTAAACGTAACGAAGGAGGAGAGATGCGCAAAGTAAGCTATCTAGTTGTACTGACCGTCTTCGCGCTGGCCGGCATGGCCCGCGCGCAAGAGGCTGCTCCCGCGGAGGAGGCGCCTGCCCCGCCGGCCGACGACGCTGCCGCTGCTGCGGTGCCCGCGCCCGAGGCTGAAGCCGCTGCGGCTCCAGCCGCTGCCCCGGCTGCCGGCACGGACTACGTGTCGCGCGGCCTCACCCTGAGCGCTGGCAACCTGCAGGTCTTGGTGCCCATCGTGCTCAACCTCTCGAAAGATGCCGTCCTCAAGCCGGTGTGGGTGCCGCTCGACCTCCGCTACGGGATCACGGACGAACTCGAAGTGTTCCTGAACCACGGCGCGATCCCGGGCTTCCCGATTGCCACCGGCTTCAGCGGTGTGTGCATCGGTGGGGAAGACCGCGGTTGCGACAAGCTCTACAACAACCTCAACGTCGGCGCGCAGTTCTCCCTGCTCAAAGACGCGGCGATGGAGCTGGCGGCGCTCGGCGCGCTGGCCGTGGAGTCCCTGGATCCTTCGACGCTGTCCGCGGTTCTCGGCGTGAACTTCAAGTACCTCGCCGGGCCAGTTGCCATCAAGGCCGCTCCCATGATCAGCATCGGGGCCACCAAGCGCGATGCGGGCAACAAGGAGGTCATCATGGTTCCGGTTCAGGTCGCCTTCCAGGCCACTCCTGAGCTGGCCGCGTTCCTCGACACCGGCATCAGCGGCCCGGTCGATGGCTTCGGTGACGGGTACTTGGTGCCCGTGGGCGTCGGCGCATCCTTCGCCGTCATGCCGAACCTCGACGTGGGCGGCCAGTTCATGCTCCCGCACGTCCTGGCTCCCTCGGCTGTTCCGGATGACCTCAAGGGTGTGAATATCCGCTACCTCGGCGTCTTCGCCGCCTGGCGGTTGAACTAGTACGCGCTAGCCTCGCTAGCTACGGCTTGTCGGGAAATTCGGGTAGTTGAGTCGCTCGGCGTGACCGGCCGGACCAGTCCGCTTGGTCAGGCCGACGATCGC
>JAFGPX010000006.1 GCA_016935975.1 Deltaproteobacteria bacterium | reverse complement strand
GATGAGGGCCTGGTTGTTGAGGCTTGCCTGGAGGCCATCGAGGTTGGCGAGCTGCCGGCAGATGCGCTCTCCTTCCCTGTGCAGGGCCATGGCGTCGTCGAGCCTGCCCCGTGCGTGGAGGATGTTGGCCTGATTGCCGAGGCTCTTCTGGAGGCCGTCGAGGTTGCCGAGCTGCCTGCAGATGCCCTCCTGTTCCTTGTGCAGGGCCATGGCCTCGTCGAGCTTGCCCCAGGCGTAGAGGATGCCGGCCTGGTTGCCGAGGCTCGCTTGGAGATTCCCCAGATCGCCTGCAGCGCGGTACTGCTCCGCGAGCCGTTGACGGATGGCCATGGCCTCACCCGGGTGCCCGGTGGCGCCAAGCATCAGGCCAACTCTCCATGCGATGCCCTTCCCATGCTGTCCGGCAATGACGCCCGCGTACGCCTCCACCATACGCAGCGACGAGGACCGCTCCACGCTGGCCCAGTACGCCTTCACCTCGAACTCGTTCGCCTTCCACGCCGCCTCGAAGAGCTCCTCCTCCGCGAGCAGGTCGGAAAGGCGCTGCCACTCCTCGGCGCGTTCTAGCTGCCACGGCAGCTCGTCGATCTTGCGTGGGCCAAGGGCCAGCTTGCCGAAGTGATCGGCCAGGCGCAGATGGAACTGGCGGCGTGTGGCATCGGCTGAAAGGCATGTGTCGAGGACTGCCTGGCGGGCGAAGTCGTGGCTCAGGTTGAGCAGGCCAGACCGGTCCACCAGCACGTCGCCCGCGGCATAGAGCAGGGGCGCAAGCACGGCGCGGGGCAGGGGCTGGTCCTGGCCGCCGAGGACTTGCAGCAGCTCGTGGACCGACAGGCCTCGCCGTGCGCTCACGAGCAAGGAAAGCACGTCGCTCACCCGGTACGTCTCGCCTCCATAGTCCTCCTCCCAGCGGACGAATACCTTCTTGAACAGATCCGGGATGGACTTGGCCGCGAGGTAGTCGTCGATGCGCCTGACAAGGGTTTCGTGCTCACCCCATAGCCGCAGCTCGTCAAGCATGGTGCGCAGGAAGAGGGGGGTCTTCGTGTGCTCCGCGCTCGCGAGCCGCTCGACCTGATCCGTCGCTAGCGACTTGCCGTATTGCCTGAGATAGCGGGGGATCAACTCGCGCCGTTCTTCCACAGTGAGCAGCCCCACGGTCATGGTCGGCCACTGTCGCCGCGCAAGCTCGTCGAGCGAGCGGCCCGGTAGGGTCGAAACGATGAGCCGCACATTCGGCGGCACCTCCGGTGGCAGCCAAGGCAGGTCAGGCGCCTGGTCGCGATCCTCGAGCTGGTTCAGGGCATCGAGCACGAGCACCACGCGGCCGGCCGCCGCCGCGCGATAGAGCCCGTTGGCAAAGGCCATGCGCAGCGCCTCGGCTTTGTCTGGAATCTCCAGTTTCAACTCGAAGCACCGATCCAGCTCGCCCAGCACCCGCCTGGCCATGGCCACCCAGTCCGTGCTCGACGGCGTCGCGCCGATGTAGTGCTGAATGAGCAGCGGCCGCACCCCCTCCCGCTTCTGCGCCCGCCACCGCGCTACCCAGTTGGCCAAGAGCGCCGTCTTGCCCGCGCCTGATTCGCCCAGCACCACGAGAGGCGGCCCGTCGCCAGCCACGTGCTCGTCGAGCCGGCGATAGTATTCCTCGCGCGCTACGTATACGCGCAGGCGGCTTCGGCCTGCGGCCTCGTACTCGGCGATCTCGCGGCTCAGCGCATCGGGCGTCCTGTCCGCCGGGAAGACGCGCTCGATGATCTCGCTGAGATCCTTCCTGACCAGCTCGCCCAGCGCCTTGGGATCGGCGTAGCTCTCCCGGGGCGCGTACTTGAGCTTGCCTTCCCGGTGCGCCTGCCGGATGCGCGCTTTCAGGTCTTCGAGCTGCCTGCGCCGCTCGGCCGATGCCTCGGCGAAGTCCTCGGCCGGCTTGCCCCGCGCATACGCCGGCTCACGGAAATAGAAGAACGCGTGCTCGGCCATGGCCGGGTCGTTGAGCACCCCGTGCAGGATCTCCAGCTCGGTGACCGACTTTCTGAGGTGCTCCCCAAGCCACGGCTGGGCCCGCAGCAAGTCGGGATCGATCGCCTCAGGCACCCAGCCGTAGCGCTCGCCGATGATGCCCACGAAATAGGGACGGCAATTGTGAATCTCAGCCAGGCAGATGGGCAACACCTTGCCCTCGGCCGTTTCCTCGTCGGTCACGCCCCAGCGCAGGTCGACCTCGCTCCACACCACGGCGCGGCTGTCGCACAGCCGCCGCAGCTCGGGGAAGACCTGCTTGACCAGCTCCTCGCGCTCCTCGCGCATGTCCCGGAAGGTCGACGAGATGAACACCCGAACGGCGCGCTCGACGGGTTGCTGGTCGTCTGTCCTGGTTTCCATCCGAGCCTCTGGTATCGCCTGCCTACGGCCGCCCTTCTTCTCGCAAACCTTGCCTTCTCACACAAGCAAGACGCGCGAAGCGGCGGTTTCTGACTCTCTTCCTGGTCTTGCGCCACGACCGGCGTCGCGATGTTCATTTCGACATCACGCAATTCCCCGGCGCGGCCTGGACCGCTCAGCAGATCGTCGAAGCCTTCCCCGAGGACACCGCGTCGGAGTACATGATTCGCGACCGCGACGGCATCTACGGCGAGGCGCTCCGCGCCCGAGTGCAAGGCATGAGCATCGAGGAGGTGCCCTCCATCACCGGTACGAGAGCCTCGCGGCTTGAAGATCGCGTCTCTTGCGCCGTGCCCCCACGGAGGCGGACGGCAGGCCTCCGCCCAGATGCCGATTTCGCCCACAGCTACGCGACGATCCCGGGCACGATCTGCGGCTGTGCCACCCCAAGGTCCGCGCTCTATCCGAGAACGGCTGCCCGCTCGCGTCGCATGACAGCTTGGCGAGGGACAGCCCGTCAGAAGGGGTCGGCAACCTGCCCGAGCCGCCATAGCTCCAGGAACTTCTCACGCACCCAGGGGTGAAGCTCGTCCGCCACGCTCGCCGGCAGATTTGCGCTCTTGATCAGCTCTTGGACGTCCACGAGATCCTTGGCCCGGTGGGTTGCGACCATACCCGAGGCGAGCTTCAACTCGATGAAACGCGCCATGGGCAGAAGGGCGAAGCGTTCCCCGCGCAAGGCCGTGGTCGTCGGGTCTGGGAAGGCGATGGGTTTCGGCTTGTCGTCGCCGGGAAAGCGGCCCGTGCCGAGCACATCGATGTTCACGCCGTGCAGAGTGTCCAGAAGCTTGCCCGTGCCAGGAACCCGTTCCGCGTAGCCGTCGCCAAGGTGCCTGCGCTTGAATTCGGAAAGATGGTCCTCGCGCATGACGAGATCGACGTCGACCGTGACCCGCCTGTGGCCATACTCGTTGAGCGCGAACGCACCGATGATGGCGTACGGCAGGCCCTCCGCCTCCAGGATGCCGGCGAGCCGGTAGAGCGCGAGTTGCGCCTCGGCTTGTCCCATGAAAAACCTCCCGCAATAGTCGACGCCCTCGACAAACCGGGCCTCCGCCTCCGGCGAAAGCCTGCCCGCGCCCCAGGGCGGGGGAAGATCGGTTTCCGAGGAAGGTACGAGCAACGTCACTCGAGAAGAGTACCACGACGGCCTTCAGAAGGCGGCTCGGCGCTCGTACCGATGGTGGTGGCCGCCGACCTCGGGGATCTCCACGATGTCACCCACGCCGGGAGGCTGGACCGCCCTGGGCTCGGGCGCATCCTTGCCCAGCGACAGGCGGGTCCTGGCCTTGTGCTAGTCGGTGCTGGAGGGCGTGGCGCCGATGTAGTGCTGGATCAAGAGCGGCTGCGCTTGGTCCTTGCGGCCCCCCAATCGGGTCGCCCATCTCGCTAGCAGCCCTTTCTTGTAGCTCCTAGGTTCTCTGTGCTGCTCACGCCACCGCGCGACCCAGTTGGCCAGAAGCGCGGTCTTGCCCGCCCCTGACTCGCCCAGCACCACGAGCGGCGGCCCGTCACCCGCCTCGTGCTCGTCGAGCCAGCGATAGTACTCCTCCCGCCCCACATACACCCGCAGGCGGCTTCGGCCTGCGGCCTCGTGCTCGGCGATCTCGCGGCTCAGCGCATCCGGCGTCGCATCGGCCGGAAACAGCCGCTCGATGACCTCGGTCAGATCCTTCCTAACCAGCCCGCCCAGCGCCCTCGGATGTGCGTAGTTCTCCCGCGGCGCGTACTTGAGCTTGCCCTCCCGGTGCGCCTGCCGGATGCGCTCTTTCAGGTCATCGAGCTGCTTGCGCCGCTCAGCCGACGTCTCGGCGAACTCCTCGGCCGGCTTGCCCCGCGCATACGCCGGATCGCGGAAGTAGAAGAAGGCGTGCTGGGCCATGGCCGGGTCGTTGAGCACGCCGTGCAGGATCTCCAGTTCAGTGACCGACTTCTTGAGGTGCTCCCGAAGCCACGGCTGGGCCGTCAGCAAGTCAGGATCGATCTGCTCTGGCACCCAGCCGTACCGCTCGCCGAGGATGCCTAGCACTACTGGTTGAAACACGAGATTCTCCGTCGGTGTTCACTGGCATGTGCACCAAGCGGTTCCGTCACGCGTCTTCGGTGACAT
>JAFGPX010000005.1 GCA_016935975.1 Deltaproteobacteria bacterium | reverse complement strand
GATGATCGAGCCCAGGAACGCGGTCGACGAGTTGACGTAGCCGAACGCGATCTCGGCCACGGCGAACGCCATCACGGTCCCGATCATCGCCGAGGCCGCGATGAGGGGTAGCGAGCGCAAGCGGCGGAAGAAGACGGCAATCGAGATCCCGACGATGGAGAGGCAGGTGATGGTCACCCACAGGATGTCGCGCTCGACCGCCTCGCGGCTGGCGATGGCGGTGGCCACCGGCCCACCGACGAAGGCGGTCATCTGGGGGTGGAAGGCGCGCGGATCGTTCTTCTGCACCAGCCGGGTTGCGGCGCGGAACAGGGCCTCGCCGCCGCGCTCGCCGAAGATGCCGCCGGGAGGCAGCGCGGCGATCCAGACGTAGGTGCCGTCCCGGTTGCTGAACACGCCGTCGGGGAATTGGCCCGCCAAGCGATCCTGCTTGGTCAGACGGGCGCGCATGGCATCGACCGATTCCTCGTCGTCGTCCGACAGGTCGATGAAGAGCGGGTTCTTGCGCTTGCCGATCTCCTTGCGCAGGCGATCGCGTATCTCTTCGAGATCGCTCTCCGCCACGTAGAGCCACTTGTTCTTCTCGAAGAAGGCCTTGAGATCGCGCACGTGGTAGGTGACGAGCGAGACGATGCTCTCGGGCAGGTCCCGGATCTCCTGGGTCAGCTTCTCGGCGTAGCGCAGGTTGGCTTGCTTGTCGGGCGAACGCACTCCGACGAGCAGCAGCGACATGTCGCCCATGCGCTTCTGGGTCTTGTCCAGGGCCACGACGCCGGGGTCGTCGCTCGGCAGCAGCTCGGAAAAGGCCGTCTTGAGGTCGAGCCGGGAGGCCAGGAACGCGGCCAAGGCGAAGATGGCCACGGCCACCACCAGGATCGCGCTGGCATGGCGGGAAACGAAACGGCAGTAGCGCGCGGACGTGGAGTCGGGCTCGTTGGACATCGGAAGGCCCCAAACTACCGCGTTCCGGCCTCGCGGAACAAGTGTGCTGACGACGGCGGGCCGTCGATGACCGCGCGGAGGCTACCCTGCAGATGGGCGGGCCCAGCACCCGCTGTCGACTGCGCGCCTCCATCGAGTGGGGCATCCGCGTTAGGACGCGGCCACCGCTACCGCTTGGCCAAGCGCGAGGAGACCTTCGTGGCGGTGGGGGAGCGGCGGATGCTCTTGCCGGAGCTGGCTGGCCGGCGCTCGCGGGTCTGGCCGCGATGCCGGTAGCCAGGGGAAGTACCAACGGGGAGGAGCAAAGGAACAGAGCCGCGAAGTCCTTGGCATTCCGCCATTCCTATCCGCCTCTGTTTCGCCGTTCTTCCCCTTCTTCCCCCACCTAGCCGCAGGGTCAGCGCTTGGCGGAGGTGTCCGCGGGGCCCACGCACGGGCTCGTCGAGGAGACGCCCTGCCGGTGGCGGTTCTGGCGGCGGCAGACGAGCGAGCACGACCGGTCGGACCGATAGTCGTACTCGAGGATGTAGGTTTCTCCAGCGGTGGCCACGAGCTTCGTGTCCTGTCTGCAGGTGGCGTCGTTCACTCGGTCGACATGGTTGACCAGACGGGTGTGTGGGCGTATCTGCGTGCACGTGCTGCTGCCGCAAGGGGCGGACTCCGTGGTTTCGTAGGTTTCGGCGCGGGACGTGACCTCGTTGTGGAAGAAGGTGGCCTGGATCGCCCACACGGCTGGCCCCGGCCTCACGCGCACCGAGCAGGTGGTCCTGCGCTTGCCTTCTTGCGTGGGAGAGGGGACGTCGCGTACCAGGTCGCCGTCGATGGTAGCCACTTGTTCGAGCAGCGTGCTGGGCCAGGCGTGATACGCGAGATGGAGCTTCACGAGAGCGTGCGGCTCGCCGGGCTTGGGCGGCCGGTAGTCGTGCGCGCATGCCGGCAGTAGGCAAGCGACCACCGGGCAGAACGCGTGTGACAAGAACACCGCGATGGCGCGTCGCCGCCTCACGAATCGCTATCGTAGGGTGCCGGAGCCAAGCGGGTCAAGGCAGCCCGGAAAGGAAGCTGTTCGGGTGTTGCGTGGGGCACGCGATGCTGGCAAGCTGCGAATTCCTGACCATGAACAAAACCCCTTTGAACTTCGCAGTCTTGGCCAGCGTGGTCGGTCTTTTCGGGGCGTGCGCGCACAAGGCGCCGCCGTCCCCTTGCACGACGCCTGAGCCCATTCGCATTCTGCTGACGGCTTCGCCACGGCTCAATCTGGGAGACAACGGCGAATCGCTCGCAACCACGGTGCGCATCTATCAGCTCAAGGACACGACCAAGCTCGTGGAGTCGAGCATCGACCGCATCCTGGATGGGGATCGCGCGGTGCTGGGCGAAGACTTCGTCTCCGTGCAGGAGTTGACGCTCTATCCCGGGGAGAGGGCCGCGCCGGCCATGGTGCGGGGGGAGGGCGTCACCAGCGTGGCCGTGGTCGCCATGTTCCGACGCCCGGAGGGGCCGTCGTGGCGGGCCATCCGCAAGCTCCCACCACCGGATCCCCAGCATTGCCACGGTACCGTCGCCACCCCGGAGGCACTGGCCGCATCCCAGTTGCGCTTCACTTTGGTGGAAAGCCGAATCGAGATGCGATGAGGGCATTGCCATGAAGGGACTGCAACGCGTCGTTTGGTCCGAGGGCATGCTGGTTTCGCCGCAGCACATGCAGCAGGCGGACATCTATCACGAGCGCGTGCTCGATTGCCGCCTGGGCGCCGCCACGTCGCTGCCTTGGGGTATCACCGCGGTGCAGGTCGATGCCGGGGCGCTTACCGCCGACCAATTGGTGGTCAGCCGCTTCGCCGGGGTGCTGCCCGACGGGCTGCCTCTCGACTTCAAGGCCGGCGATCCCGAGGCGCCCGCGGCACGGCCCGTCGGCGCGAATTTCCCGCCGGCACTGCCCGCGCTCGAGGTGTTCTTGGCCGTGCCCAAGGAGCGCGAGGGCGTGCCGTCCGTGGCGGGGGAGATGCCGGCGGACGGGAAGGCCGCGGCGGGCAAGGGCGCCATCCGCACCCGTTTCCGCAGCGCCAGCCGCAAGATCGTGGACATGACCGGCGAGGCCGCCGACCTCACCATGGCCTTCGCCCAGCGCAACCTGACGGTGCTCTTCGGCAACGAATCCCTCGACGACTACGATTCCATCAAGATCGCCGAGATCGTGCGCGACGCGGGCGGCGCCCTGCTGGTCAGCGATGCCTACATTCCGCCGGTGTTGACCATCGCCGCCTCGCCGTTTCTGATGGGCGCCGTGCAGCGCTTGCTGGCGCTGATGGCGGCCAAGCAGCGCCAGCTCGCGGCCGAGCGGGCCCAGCGCGATTCGGCCTCCATCGAGTTCTCCGCCAACGACGTCACCCGGTATCTGCAGCTCTCGGCCTTGAACGCGACCATTCCCTTTCTGTTCCACGCCGGGCGCAACGGCGAGGTGAGCCCGCGCGAGCTCTACCTCTTCCTCATCCAAAGCGCCGGGCAGCTGGCGACGTTTTCGGCCGAGGCGGATCCGTCCGCATTTCCCCCCTTCGTGTTCACCGACCTGCGTTCCACGTTCGAAGAGCTCTTCGCTCTTCTGACCGGACTTCTGCGCGCCAACCTGCGCGAGCAGTGCGTGCGCGTGCCCATGGAGATTCACGAAGGCATCCACGTCGGCAACCTCAACGACGAGCGCATCGTGAAGTGCCAGCAGTTCGTGCTCGGCGCGGTGTCTTCCATCCCCATGGACCAGCTCGGGCGCGAGCTGGCGGGCCGGGCCAAGATCGCGTCGTGGACGCAGCTGCCCTTCTTGATGCGTTCCGCGGTGCGCGGCGTCCCTCTGCAGGTGACCCATCGCCCGCCCCCCGAGATCCCGGTGCGGCCCGGGGTGGTGTACTTCCTCATGGACACGTCGATCGATCACTGGCGGCACGTGCTCGCCGAGCGCAAGGTGGCCATCTACGCGCCGCCGCCCTTCGATGCGTCGCAGGTCAAGATCGAGCTTTACGGCATTCCGAGCAAAGGTTGAGGGAAACGACATGGCCGACCTGGTGCAAGAGCTGACCGGAGAGTGTTTGGGCGCCATCGCGCGCCTGCGCGAGCTGGAGGGCGCGGTGTCCTCGCCCGAAACCGTGCACGCGCGCTTCAGAGGATTCGTCGAGAAGCTCAAGGAGCGGGCGCGCACCCACGGCGTCCCGGAGAAGGACACCCAGGACATCGCCTACGCCATCGTCGCGCTGGTGGACGAGGTGGCCATCAACACGCCCGAGCCATTGCGGTCCTACTGGATGAATCAGCCGCTGCAACTCCTGTACTTCAGCGAGAACATCGCCGGAGAAGGCTTCTTCACCCGCCTACAGAACCTGCTGGCCGACGGGCGACGCATCGAGGTCTTGCGCGTCTATCACATGTGCCTGCTCTTCGGCTTCCAGGGCAAATACGCCTTCCCGGGCGGCGACGTCGAGCTTCTGCGCATCTCGGACGGCGTGCGCAACGTGCTGGAGCGCAACCTGGAGATCCCCGAGGATTTCTCGCCCGCGGGCGAGCCGCCCGACGAACCACAGGTGCGGCGGGCGAGCAGCAACTTCATGCTGTGGGTGTCCCTCGGCGTTTTCGCCCTGGCGCTGGCCATCTTCGTGGGCCTGCGCTTGTCGTTCGATCAGCAGGTTGCCAACGTCGCCGCTCGCGTCGACAAACTGGCGCACTAGAGGTCAACCGTGCTCAAGTACATCTTCGGGGCCATCTTCATTGCGCTGGTTTGGGCGGCGGCCATTGTCTTTCACGGGGTGACGGCGTTGTTCTGGGCCGCCATCGTCGTCACCGCTGTCGTGGTGTTGGGCCTGGCGGCCTGGGCCATCGTCAAAGCCATCGCGACCAGGCGCGCCGCCAGCGCCATCGAGGCGGGGTTGGGCGATGTGTCGGGCAAGTCGAGCATCCGGCCCGACCAGCAGGCGGAAATCACCGCCATGCAGGTCGAGTTCCAGAAGGCCATCGGCGGTCTCAAGTCCTCGCGCCTCGGGCACAAGGGGCGCGACGCCTTGAGCATCCTGCCCTGGTACGTCATCATCGGCCCGCCCGGCGCCGGCAAGACCACGGCCTTGCGCAGCTCGGGCCTGCAATTCCCCTATGCCAAGGGTGGCAAGGTCAAAGGCGTGGGCGGCACTCGCAATTGCGACTGGTGGCTCACCAACGAGGCCATCATTCTCGACACCGCCGGCCGCTGGTCGACACAGGACGATGACCACGAGGAGTGGCTGGCTTTCCTCGATCTGCTGCGCAAGACGCGCCCCAAGAAGCCTATCAACGGCATCCTGCTGGCCGTCAGCCTCCTCGATCTGGAAGGCGGCGAGGAAGAGATGTCCGACCTCGCCAAGAAGCTGCGCGATCGCCTCGACGAGGTGACCGGGCGCTTGGACATGGTGGTGCCGGTCTACTTCCTGGTCACCAAGACCGACCTCGTCCCGGGCTTCGTCGAGATGTTCGGGGATCTGCGCGACAAGGAGCGCGGCCGCATCTGGGGCGTGAGCCTGCCGCTCCTGGCCAGCCCCGACGAGCGCGCCGACATGCTCGCCGAGCAGCTACAGGAGCTGTTCGACATCACCGGGGCGCGGTCGTTCGGCCGCATGTGCGAGGAGCGGCGGGTGGATGCGCGTTTCAAGATCTTCGAATTCTCGCGGCAACTCGAAGCCGTCGGGCAGAACCTGACCGCGCTGGTCACCGAGCTGTTCGCCGAGAACGTATACCAGGACGCTCCCATTCTGCGCGGCGTGTACTTCACCAGCGGCACGCAGGAGGGCAGGCCAATCGACCGCATCATGCAGAGCATGGCCTCGGCCTTCGGCGTGGCGGGGCGGGCCGCGGCGGCGGTGGCGGTGACCAAGCCCAAGAGCTACTTCCTGCGCGACGTTTTCACGCGGGTGGTCTTCCCGGATCAAGCCGCGGCCGTGCGCAGCACCAGGGTCATGCGCAAGGAGCGCCTGCGACGCATCCTGCTCACGGCCGGCGCGTTCGCGCTGGCCGCTGGCTTCCTCTTCTTGCCGATTCGCTCGTATTTGGCCAACGCCGGCTACGCTCGGGATGCGCGGCGCACGGTGGAGAAGCTAGCCTCGTCGAAGACGAGCCGGGACGGGGCCGGGCTGGTCTCGGCCGAGTCGCTCGAGTCGGTCGAGGACATCTCCAAGCGCCTGGCCGAGGGCGCCTCCAGCTCGGCGCTTTTCCCGCGCGCCAGCGTGACCAAGCAGCTTCACACCGCGGTCGAACGCCTGGTGGTGCGGCCCATCCTGCGGGCCGACCTGGGCCGGGCGGCCGCCGGCGGCCTCGGCGCCTCCGAGCTGATGGACGCCCTGGTGCTGCACCTCCTGCTCACGCAGGACAAGCAACCGGACGAACCCACGCCGCGCACCGATCGCTGGGAATCGGCAGTTGGCCTGGCGGCCGAGAAGGCCGCTTCCCGCTGGGTGAGCCTGACCAACGAGCCGGCCGCCGGCCGCGCGCCGCGGGTGCTGGAAAACCTGGTCAAGTTCTATGCCGGTGCCATCGCGGATCCCGCGGACATGATCGACCGCGACAAGAAGTTCGTGACCTACGCGCGCAGCACGCTCATCGGTTCGGGCGACGATCCGCTGGCGGAGATTGTCAACGACCCGGCCATGCCGCGCGATCTGAAATCCATCGATCTGCTGGGAAGCGCCGTGGTGCTCTTCGGCCCGCAGCAAGAGAAGAACAAGAAAGAGGTCGCCGTGCGCGGTGCCTTCACCCCCGCCGGATACCAGGCCGTGAAGAAGCGCCTGGCGCAGCTCGAAAAGGCGCAGGACGACGACGAGAATTCCTGGATACTGGGCAAAGAGCGCAAGGCCAGGGACGCGCGCGCCATCGCCAAGATCCAGGCGGACTACTACGTGCAGTACGTTGCGGCGTGGAAGCGCTTCTTGCTTTCGCTCGCAATGCGCGAGCCGGCTTCCCTCGACGAGGCCCGCACGCTTCTCAAGCGGCTGACGGCCGAGAAGCCCTTCGAGGTGGCGTGGAAGAACATCAGCGAGAACCTGGTGATCGACGACGAGTCGCTGGGCGACAAGGCGCTGGGCGTGCTGCGGGGCGTGGCCGAGAAGAAGGCGGCGCAGAAGGCCAGGGGCGTCAAGATCCCCAAGGGCGAGGAAGAAGAAGACAACCGCGATCCGGGCGTCAGGCAGATCGAAACGGCATTCGAGGGGTTGATGCGCTTCGGCTCGGTCAAGCCCACCGGTTTCGAGCAGTACAACCAGATACTGACCGAGGTGTCGGGGGCCATGGGCGAGGAGGGCATGCCAGACGCCAAGGCCTTCCAGACCGCGATCAAGAACGCGCGGACGAATCTGTCGAACCTCATCGCGCGCTACGACGATCAGGGCTGGGAACAGGGCATGCTCGAGAAGATCCTGATGCCGCCCCTGCGCGGCGCCGAGGTGGCCGTGGTCGGTGCGAGCGCGGATTCGGCCAACCGCAAGTGGTGCGAAACCGTCTACGTGGCCTTCGATCAATTGCTGGCCGGCAAGTACCCGTTCGCCGGTGGCCGGCCATCGGGCTACGCCAAGATCGCGGACATCGAGAAGTTCTTCCAGCCGGCCACCGGAACCCTGTGGCAGTACTTCGGCGATTCGCTGGGCTCGGACATCGACCGGGTGGGAACGACCTTCCGCATGAAGGACGGCGCGGCGGTCCGCTACCGCGACGAGTTCCTGAAGTTCCTGACCCGCGCCGCGGAGATAACGGCGCGCCTCTTCGCCAAGGAGCCGACCAAGGTGGCCATGCAGGTCGGAGTCCACATCCGGCCGTCGGCGCAGTACTCGAAGATCATCCTCGATCTCGGCATCAAGAAGATCACCGGACTCAACGCGGTCGACCGTTGGGACGAGTTCACTTGGCCAGTCCGCCGCGCCAATCTTCGCCTCTTCGTCAAGACCGAGGAAATCGAAGCCATCGGCCCGCGCGACGAGAGCGAGTGGGCGCTCTTCCATCTGCTCGCGCAAGGAACCAACGCGACGAAGAACGGCGATTTCGTTTCGCTGACCTACCCGGCGGCGAACGGCCAGACCAGGATCCAGGTAGACTTCCGGCCCGAGAACATCCGCGAGATCTTCAGCAAGTTCGTCCTGCCTCGCAGTATCACCGCGGGCGGCGGTTCGTGCAGGAAATAGGAGACCGACATGGCGTTCGCATCGCTGCCACGGATGAAAGAGCCCACCGTCGGGCTGTACGGCAAGATCCCTGCCGAGCGCGACTTCGTGCGCATCAATGCCGGCGAGTTTCAGCACGCCGGGTTGGACCAGTGGTTTGCCCAGGGGATCGAATGCCTGCACACCGAGCGCCTCCGCCTGCCCGACGAGGCGGTGCACTTCGTGCTGGTGGCGCCGAACGGGGACACCTTCGTGGGCGGCATGCGGCCGGGAGAGGACGCGGTCGGACGCAACTTCCCGCTCGTCATCTCTGTGCGCCTGGAAGCGCGCCGGCTGCTGGATGCCTTGCCCTTGTTCTCGTCGGTGTTCGGCCCCTTCTTCGAGGCCGCGACCACGGTCGCCGAGGCGGCGCGCGGCTTGTCCACCCAGGATCTGGCGGCGCAGGTCGACTGGCTCAAGCAGACCTTGGAGCAGAGCGCGCCCTCGCTGCCGCTCGACGAGCTTCTGGCCGGGTCGAGCTTCTTCGAGCTGCGCGTGGCCATCGGCGGGCTCCACGAGGGCGGCGCCTACGCGCTGTCCACCCTGGTCACCGCCTGCGAGCAGGCGATTGCCAAAGCGCCCGAGTCCGCGAAGCAGACGACCACGCTCGAGTGCCCGACCCCGACCGACGGCATGCGCGCCTTTTGGCTGGAGTTGATTCGCCGCCGCCTGGGGGCGAGCGCGCCCGCGCCTTCCCTGATGTGGACCGCGAACCGCCTGCTGGTCAGCCTGGGGCCGGCGCCGCCGCAGTTACTGGCCTTCGTGGCCAATCCCGAGCACAAGAGCCAGCGCTACTGGCCCCTGCACACCGACGTCCCCGCCGCCAACGAGAAGGCCGTGCAATCGTTGACGCCGGCGCAGTCGCAGCTCCTGGCCTCGGGGCAAGCCTCCCTGGCCGGCGTGCTGGCGACGTTCGGTGCGCGGTAGGGGGTGTCCCTACCGGTGGTCCGTCGATTCCAGCTCGATGAGCGGGATTTGGTCGCGACGCTTGGGACCGAGATCCCTGCCGATCAGGGGCGGGAGCTTCAGCTCGGCGGGCAAGGTGGCGGGCGGCTCGGTCCAGTCGCGGAGGGGCACGAGCGAGAGGCGCCGCGGCTCCATGCCGGCGTCCGAGAGGATCTCGCGGGGCCAGGGGATATCGACGTGCGTGGCGCGCGCGGCCAGGGTGAGCAGGAAGGTCAGCGGGTTGTACGAGTAGACGATCTGGTCCTTCGGCAATCCTGCGTGCTCGGAAAGGGCGTCGTTCCAGAAGAGATAGGGCGCGATGGCCATGGCATAGAGTCGTTTCCGGTCGGCTTCGGACAGAGCGGACAGCTCGCGCAGTCCGATGAATTCCCGGAGATCGTTGCGGTCGCCCCATTCGTGGCGATGGCGGATGACGGCTCGGCGTAGGGCCTGCCGCTTGCTCTGATCCGTGCCGTGGAAGACGGCCGTCAGCTCTTCCTGGGTCACCTGTGCGTCGCCGTTCTTGTCCAGGAGCGAAACCAGCGGCGCGCGCCGGGCGATGGGACCGTCGGCGCTGGCGTCGAGATAGCGGAATCCCTTGTCGAGATTGCCGGGTAGCTTGTCCTCGGTGAAGATCTCGAAGTGCACCTCGGGCCCCTGCTCCGCCCCGCGATTGACGTGGCCTACGTACCCGAGCAGATCCCCGGTTTCCACGCGCTCGTCGAGCAGGGTCACGGTTCCGGAAGCCAGCAGGGCGCGGTCCGCGCCGCGCGCGGGCTGCATGAGCTCCTGCATCCAGGGCACGGGGTTGTTGGCGGCCGGGGGAGGCAGGGCCAGGTGGGCGAGCAGCGAAAAGAAGACGATGACGTGGCCTTCCACTTCGACCTCGTGGCGGATGAGCACGAAGGAAGTCGATGAACCGTTGCGCTCGGCGCGACGCGCGGCGACCAGGCGGCCCCGGGTCGGCGCCACCACGGGCGCCCCGCTGCGGGCGCGCAGGTGCACGCCGGAGTGCCACAGCCGGCCCGGCGCCAGCGGGAAGAAGCCGGTGGCGCGCTCCTCGCTGCCGTAGAAGGCGGCCTTGCGCGCGCCGAGCAGCTCGTCGCGGGTGCGCGGCACTTCGGAGAAACCGCGAATTTGGACCGGGAAGACGAAGCCTTGCAGGGCGCGCAGAATGCGCTTCCAGTCGAGCGCCCCCGGATCCCACTTCTGTTTGTCCAAATCGACGTGCAGGTGACCGACGATGCCGGAGAAGGCGAGGGGATTCTCCAAGGTGTCCAGGATGACCTCGCCGTTCTCTTCCGGCACCTCCGGCTTCATCTTCGGGAAGATGCGAAGGAGGGTGCGCGTCAGCGCGACGACCGACTCGTACTGCTCGGGCCGGAAGTCGTACGCGTCGTACCTGGCGCCATTGATGACCACGATGCGCCGCGGGCGCGTCCGCCACTCGGCGGGCAGCTTGTGCATTTCGTTCGGGTTGTAGCGGCCACGGTTGCAGATCTCGACCCCGACCGAGATCGAGTTCTCCTGCTCAGCGTGGTAGGCCCGTTCGACAAGGTCCAAGGTTTGGTAGATGGTGCCGTCGGTGTCGATCATGAAATGGGCCGACAGCCCGCAGCCGCTGCCGCCGCCCGGCCGGGTGCGGTTGTGCATCGACTTGAAGCACGAGCGCGAGTTGACGCAGCCGTCGAAGTGCAGCACGAATTGCGACACCACGTCTTGCAGTTCCGCCAGGGTCCGCTTGTTTATGCCCTTGCGCGTGCCGTAGCGCGGGGAATCGAAGTCGCAGCAACCGCCGGTCTGATCGATACAGCGGGTCTGGTAGCCGTCGAAGCCCTGGTCGTCGTTCCAGAGAACGACCGTACGCCCCACGTCGAAAGGTTGGCCTGCCGCGATGATCGCCGTGCCGCGCGTGGGCTGAGGTCCGGCCGGCGCCGCCTCGGCCGGCTGGTCCACGGCGAGGAGGGCCAGGAGGAGGTGGTAGAGGATGCTGGGCATGGGTTACGGAATCATACTTCAGCCACTGCCTCGAATCCTTGCGTTAGGTGTTTGACCATCGGGGCAGGCAAACCTATCATCCGAAGCGTCTTGAACTCTCGCCGGTCAAAACCCGTTGCCAAGTCCCAGGTCTCGCGCTCGTGGGGCAAGGCGAGCGCGATGTCCGCCCCCGACGATCTCAGGGTGTCCATGGGTGCGCCCGCCAATCTGGAAGAGCAGCTCTGTCCCAACTGTGGCCAGCCCATGCTGGCGGCCTGGGGGTCGACCTGCGGCAACTGCCGCCCGCGCATGGCGTCGCCCAAGACCATGTTCATGTCGGCCGTGGACGCCAGCGGCATTGTGCCCGCGCCGGGCCTCAGCCTGGGGTGGCTGGTGGTGCTTTCGTCGCTGGATGCGCAGCACAATGGGGCGCTCATCGAGCTCTGCACCCCGGTGACCGTTCTCTCGCGCGGCGCCCAGGCCAACACCGCGAACGAAACCTGGATCGACTTCAACGACAAGTTCGTGTCCAACGGCCACGCCATCATTCACCGGCCCCAGCGCGCGGTGTCCGACGAGGCCTTCACCATCCGCGACCGCGAGGTGCCCGGCCCCTCGGCCAACGGCACCTTCGTCAACTCGCGGAAGCTGGCGCCGGGCGAGATCGTCGAGCTCTCCGAGGGTGACATCGTGCGCGTGGGGAGGACCGAGGTGATGTTCAAGTCCTTGTGGCTCGCGCCCAGCGGAAAGGCCGGCGTTTGAGAACCGGTCGCGGTCCGTGGCTCGCTGTGCTGGCGAGCGTGCTCTTTCCGGCCGTGGCCGTGGCCGCGCCCGTCTTCATCGCTTCGCCCCCGATCATGGACGCGGAGGCCGGCGAGCTGGTGCTGCTGGTCGGGGGCATATCCGAGGACGGCGCTTCTCTCAAGCCGTCGGCCATCGCAGTCGAGTTCGACGGCGAGCCGGGCCCCGAACCCAAGTCGATGGAGGTCTTCTCCGAGTATGCGCAGACCGCGGCCGAGGCCAGCCAGAGCTGGAAATCGCCGCTTGGCGTGGGGCTGGTCTACCTCTGGGTCAAGGACATTCCGGCGGGAACCGCGGACGCCATGCTCGAGGGGATCAGCGGTTTCTTCCGGCGCATCCCCGCGCGGACCAACGTCTATGTCACCCTGTATGGCCGCAAGCGTCAGCCCATTCCCATGCTCAAGGCCTCGGACATCGGCGGGCAACTCCACGACATCGGTTTCCTGCCCGGCGACCGGCCCAATCTGGCGGACGCCATCCGCGTCGACCTCAAGGCCTTGCTGGGAGACGAGAGCGCCTTCAAGGTGCTGTTGGTCGTGACCGACGGGCGCGACTTCGACGATTCCTCGGGCGAGAGGTCGGCGGATTTCATGGCCGTGGCCGAGGAGATCGACAAGGCCGGCGTCCGGCTCATGGTGGTGTCGTTCCCACCGCCGGATGCCGACGCCGAGCAGAGCACGAAGAACCTCATCGATTTGGTGGGCATAGGCGGGGCTCGCCGCGCGACGGAGCAGCCGCTCGAGGTGCAGACTGCCCTGGAGTCCCTGGGCCAGGCCATCGCGGACATGCGCCGCGTGCGCATCGAGCTGCCCTGGGGCTGGCGCAATCTCGGCGGTACGCACAAGGTCCGCTTGAACCTGACCGTGGACGGAAAGCAGCGGGCCATCGAGGTGGGCAAGGTCGCGGTGCCGGCCGGCATCTCGTGGCTGCTCGTCCCGCTCGCCATCATCATCGGTTTGTTGGGGGGCGCGGCCGGCGTCGTGCTCTTCTTGCGCAAGCGGGCGCGGCAGCAGCCCGCGGGTGGCGAGGACGCGAGCGAGGCCGTCGTGGCCGCGGCGCATGGCCTCATTCAGCGCGGGCTCTCCGCGCAACGCGCGCTGGTCGAGCTCACGCGCGGCTTTCCCAACGACGTTGCCGTCCTGGCCGATCTCGATCCCTCGGTCTTTGCCGACGAGCGCTATCCGCTCTTTCGCACGCGGGCCGGCCGTCGCCGCTTCGAGGAGCTGCAGGCGCTGTTGTCGAGCAAGGCCAGCGACGACAGCCTGCTCGGCAAAGATCTCGTGGAAGTTCTGTCGCAATCGATTGCGGGCCGGGCGCCGCCCGACCAGGTGGCGAGCAGCATCGCCGCGCGGGTGCCCGAGGACGAGTGGGGTGTCTTCTCGCGCATGGGCCTCGACGAGCTGGCCCGCGCCCTGCGCGCGTCGGGAACACGCTACCCGGTGCTGGCCACGCCGCGCGCTCGCGGCGTGGCGCTGGAGATCCAGGCGGCCCTGCGCAACGAGAGCCGCAACAGCGCCGGCAAGTCCCTGACCGTGGGCTGGCTGGTGCGCGCGACCGGGCCGGGCTTGCGCGGCGAGACCCTGCGTCTGCCGGGTGGTCGCGTGGTGCTCGGCCGGGCGCCGGATTGCCAGGTGCGCTTGGACACGGACAGCCAGATCGCGCAACAGCACGCGATGATCGGCGAGAAGCGCGGCTCGTTCCACATCGAGCCGATGCAGGGCGTGATCAAGGTCGAGACCAAGCCAGTCAGTGGGCGCGTGGCGCTCGGCGACGGCGACACCATCGAGATCGGGCAGAGCCGCTACGTTTTCAAATGCGTGTCGAGCGGCAACGTGGCCCAGAGCCGGTCGGGAGCGTAGCGAGGATCCAGTCGAAAAAGGCGCCGTCGTGGCCACGCCCCACTGTCCGCACTGTGGCCAGCCGATTCGCAGCGCCAAAGGCTGTGCGTGCGGTGGGGGGAGCGCAAGAGCGGAAACCCGCTGGGAGATGCCCGCCCTGGAGGCGTCCATCGAACGGCGCTTCCGCATGTTCGCCATTCCCGTGGCACTGGTCGTCGCCTGGGGGTTGGTGCACGCGGGTTTTCCCCGCATGCTGCTGCGCACGGTGCTGAGCATGTGGATCCACGAGCTTGGCCATGCCGTCGCGGCCTGGATGTGCGGCCGCTTCGCAGTGCCGGGGCCGTGGTTCACGCCCGTGGGCGCCGGGCGCTCCTGGATCGTCGTGTTGCTGGTGGTGGCGGCTCTGCTCTACGGCGCGCTCCGGCTGTGGCGCGGTCACAGACCGTGGGCGGTCTTGCTCTTCCTGCTGCTGCCGCTTCAGCTCTATTGCACGTTTGGCCTGTCCGGACGGCGGGCCGACGCTTTCTTCATCTGGAGCGGCGACGGCGGCTGCATGGTCATCGGCACCCTGCTCATGCTCTCGTTCTACGCGCGCAAGGAGAGCCAGCTCCGCGTGGGTTGGCTGCGCTGGGGCTTCCTGGTCATCGGCGCCGCGGCCTTTGCCGATCCCTTCGCCACGTGGTGGGCCGCGCGCAGCGATCACGACGAGATCCCCTTTGGCGAAAACGAAGGCCGCGGGGCTTCCGACCCGACGGTACTGGTTTTCGAGCACGGTTTCTCCATCCCGTCGCTGGTCAATAGCTACGTGTGGACCGGCGTGGCCTGCCTGGCGGTACTGGCGGTCGCCTATCTGCTCGGCCTGCGCCGCGAGCGCGAGCCGGCGGTCGAGGGTGCCGAATGAAGCTCCGAGATCAGTGCCCGGCCGCCGTTTCGTGACGGAGCTTGCGGCCGAGCAGCAGGAAGCCGGCGAGCAGGGCGTAGGCCAGCGCGAACTGCCAGGCCTTGCCCAGGGCCAGGTCCTGCACCGTGTCCGCGGGCACGAAGGCGTAGCTGTGCGCCAGCCCGACCAGGCTGAGCAGGGAGCCGCCCGCCGCCCACAGGCTGGCGCGGCCGAAGCGGCGCTCGACGATCTCCACCGTGATGGCCGCCCATACCATGCTGGTCAGCAGAAACCCCTGCTCCAGGGCGAACGCGCCGTGCGCCGCCACGTCCGCCTGGCCGAGCACCGGAAACAGCGCCTCCGAGAAGGGCGGCCCGCTGCCGCCCAGGCCGCCGGCCCGCAGGCCGGTCTTGAGCATGAGCGCGCCCCAGGCCGCGATGCCGGGCAGAAGTCCCACGGCCACCGCGGGCGCATGCGCGCGCGGCGTGGCCTGGAACGCCTGCGCCACCATGACGATGCCGATCCATAGCACGATGGCCATGCCCGCCTCGATGGGTACCAGGTAGCCGACGATGGCGGCCGCCCCCGTGCAACCGATGACGGTGAAGAACGCCCCGTTGATCACGGAGTAGCCGATGCGCGCGCCCAGCGCTTTCCAGCCGGGGTGGCCGATGTAGATGGTCGTGGGGAAGGGCGAGCCGAAGCCCGCGCCGAGCAGGGTGCCGACGCCGTTGGCGAGCAGCGAGGGCTTGGTCGGGTAGTCGTCGCCCGCCGCGGCCGCGCTGTCCAGGTTCTGCAGGGAGCCCACCACGTTGAAGAGCCCCATAGGAATGACCACGCCCAGCGTGGTCCACAGCGCGCCCCCGCCGATGCCTGCGACCACGGCGCCGAGCACCGGCACGGGCAGGTGCGGCCCGAGCTGGGAGCTGGCCGCGGCGAAGGCCGCGGCATCGAAGCGCAACATCGGGGTCAGCCACGCCAGGGCCGTGCCGAGCATGACCGCGACCAGGCCGCCGGGCAGGCCCAAGGGGAAGCGCACGCGACCGAAGTAGGTCAGGAGCACGGCGCCCAGGGGCAGAAAGGCGACGAGCGGCGAGGCGAAGGTCTTCCACAGGAAGCCGGCGGCGATGAAGGTGATGGCGATCCCGCCCAGGGTGGCCAGCATGGCGGCGCGCGGGGTCCAGCGGCGCAACCAGCCCACGACGAAAGCCCCGCCCGCCTCGATGAGCCCCGAGCCCACGGCCGCCACCACGCCGGCCGCGTACGCGATCTGCTCGGCTTCGGCGGGGCTGGCGCCGCGGTTGGCCGCCGCCAGCTTGGCCGGTAGCAGGACCAGGAAGACGAAGCCGATGAGGGAAACCGTGTTGATGCCGTAGGGCAGGGCGCACACGTCGGTGCGGCCCGTCTGGCGCGCCAGCGCGCGCGCCTGCCAGGCATAGAAGAGATTGCCGATGACCAGCGAGACGGCCACGCCCGGCAGGATGCGGCCGTAGAGCCGCTCGCTGGAGAACCCCAGCACCTGCGTCCAAAGCGACGAGATGAGCAGGACCTGGATCAGGTTGTCCAGCGCCAGGCCGAAGAACCCGTCGATGTCGCCACGCACGAACAGGCGCGGCCGGAAGCCGGGGGAAGGAGCGTCAGGAGACATGCACGGTCATCCGGAGAAAGGCTGCGCCGGCGGCGGGACCAGCGGCTGCGCGTTGTGCCACGGCCGGACGCTAGCCCAGGCAGGGAGTCGAAGCAACGCACAGGGGCTGGCCCGGCGGCCGAACGAGGGGGTGCCAAGCGCGGCAGAATCCGGGTGTCAGAGCCTCGCTTCTCTGATAGTAGGAGTCGCCATGAAAGCGAATGGGCCCGGGAACGCAGGTGCAGTTGTCCCGCCGACCGATGCGGCTGGACGGTGTCGTTGCAGGCGGCTGGCGATCGTCGCTCGTTCCGGGGCGCTGCTCCTCGTGGCAGCCGGATGCGCGAGCGGTTCGGCATCCGTCGCAGGCGACGATCCCCGGTTCCTCATGTCCGTCGAGCCGGGGCAGTCTCGCTCGTCGATTCGCGGTTGCCTGGCGGAGGGCGCGCGGGGGGAGTCGGGCTCGCGCAGCAGCGGCGAGCCCGACGGCGTCGATGTTCGCGTGGTGGCCGGCGGCGTCTTGCTCACGCACAACCTCACGCATCCTTGCTGCCTGGAGGCCAACGTGCGCCTCACCACCCGGGGCAACGTGGCCACGCTGCACGAGCGGCTGGCCGGCGAGCCCTGCCGCTGCGAGTGCCAGTCGACCATCGAAACCGGGATCGGACTTGGTCTGGGGATGTGGACGCTGCGCGTGGAGGTCGAGGAGCCCTTCCAGCCGGCGCGCATCGTCGACGAGCGGCGGGTGAAGATCCTGGACCCGAATCCCGAGACCGGTCGCTGACCGCGTATGACTCTTGGTCGGGATGGCGTGGAGGAAGCGCATCAGCTTGCCTTCTCCCGCCCGCTCGCACTACTCTGGATAGGCTCCAGCATCGTCGACGGAGCAGGCAAAGGAGCGTGCATGCGACTGGCGGTGATTTCCGACCTTCACCTTGGCGAGCCGAGGTGCAGCCTGGTCGCCAAGGAGGGCGGCCAATGGCGCACCGAGGTCGGCTTCGAGCGGCTGACAGCGGCCTGCGGACAGGACAACGCCTACCTCGTGATCCTGGGCGACGCCCTGGACTTCTCGGTGGCCGACTATGCCGATGTCTACGGCGCAGCCGCCGCGTTCTTCCGCCAGGTGGCGCAAGCCCGTCTGGCGAAGCGCATTCTCTACGTGCCCGGCAACCACGACCACACTCTGTGGCACATCGCCACGCACGAAGCCAACGTCATCGATCAGATCAACGAGGGCAAGCCGCCCCGCACCCGCCCCACCGTGGCGGCCGTTTTCGATCACCACAAGGACGCCGAAGCCGACGTCGTGCTGGCCAATGTCAAGCCCAAGCCGGACGGCAGCTACGGCGGGCTGTTCCTCGACAAGCTGGCTTGGCCGGACGCCATCCCATTCGTGGTCGCCTATCCGAACCTGTACGTCGTCGATGCGCGTGGCACGGCAACGCTCCTTTCGCATGGCCACTACCTCGAATCGTTTTGGGCGCTGACCCTCGACCTGTCACGCCACGTCTTTGGGCAGGACCTCGTGCTCGAGGGCCAGGAGCAGCCCGGGATTCGCGACGTGGTCACCGTGAACTTCCCGCTTGGCGAGTTGGCCAGCTCGGGCATCGGGCAGGCTGGCGCACTCACCCCGCTGCTCCGGCGCATCCAGGCGGCAGCCAGCCAGAGCAACCCCAACGCCATCCTGCCCTACATCGACGCGCTCTTCGGTCACCTCGACCAAGAGATCGCCTTCAAGGGCTGGTCCGGCTGGTTCAAGAAGAAGGCGTCGGGCTATGTCCTCGAGCGCGTGAAGCAGAGGCTTGTCGACTGGCTGCGCAGCCCCGAATCGACCACTTCCCGCGACAAGCCGGGCTTTCCCTCGTCACAGCGGCTCGAGGCCTATCTCGTGTCCTCCATGCTCGAAGCCGCCGCCATCCGGGAAGAGCAAGGCATCGACATCCCCGTGCCGGTGCGCATGGTCCTCGGCCACAGCCACGTTTCCATCCGCCTGGGCAAGCGCCGTCAGGTCTCGACCGCCCTGGGCCGGGCCATCGACGTGGTCAACACCGGTGGCTGGCTCGGCTCGCCGCAGGCCGACGGCACGGTCGACCGGACGAAACTAGACGCGCTGGTGCTCAAGTACGACTCGTCGGCCGCCGCGCCCAACCCTTGCTGGACCGACGTGGTGGTCTGAGAGGGCGTCTGAAAAGACAGATGATTGGTCCTTTTCTCGGGACCAGGAGACTTGGAAGGCCGCAGAAAAGCTCATTCTCCCTCTCCCGTTGAAAGAAGGCCGGGGTGAGGGTAGCCGAGCCTTTTCGTGATGGCGGCGCCCGGCTCAGAGGCAGATTTCCCTCACCCTTTCCCTCTCCCAACGGGAAAGGGAAAGCTAGCAGTTGCCTTGTCTTCCTCGTGGGACAACAGGGCATCAGGGCGCTTATCAGACGCCCTTTCAGGGTGGAGCCGCGCATTTCAACGATGCGCCATGAACCCATGCACGCACAGAGTCTCGACGTTGCGCAAGTCCATCCACGGGTGGGCCTCGAGGATGCGGCCGGCAGCCTGAGGCTGGCTTTCACCCAGGGCGAGGGTCTGAGCCACGATGGCATAACCGTCTGCCTTGGCCTGCAGACAGCGCGCGATCAACGCAGCGGCCAGGGCTTCGTCGATCTCCGGATGACGTTGCCGGACGCGACGGATTCGCACATCCGCGTCGTCGCGGACCGAGCCCAGGATCAGCGCCAGCGTCTCGTTTGCCAGAGCGTCCGGATCGGGCGGCGCGACCGCGCCTGACTTGCCTGCCGGAATCTTGCGCCGCTTGCCCAAGCCGCTACCTCGCCTGGCCAAGCACGCGCAACGCGGTGGCCGCGGCTTCCGCGAGCCACTGCTCACGCTGCTGCCTGCTACTGCCGGCGATGACGCCGAAGTTGCGCCGGACGACCAGGGCGACGCCGCAGAACCCGAAGACGCAGTTGCGCCAGATGGTCTCCAGGGGATCGCCGAAGATATCCTGTTCGCGCTCCGCGGGAGTGTTCGAGGTCGTCAGCACGACCGCGGCGCGGGCACGCAGCAGCCCGGCGGGCACGCCGGAGCCGTCGTCGTCACCTGCGAACTGGTAGGCCACGCCCGGGCGAAACACCCGGTCGATCCAGCCCTTCACGATGGCGGGCGGCATGCCCCACCAATTCGGGTGAATCACGACGATGCCATCGGCGAGCTGGAGCTCGCGGCAGTGCTGCTCGGCCAGCGCATTCGTGCGCACGTCGTCCGTGGCCAGCTCGTGCCCGGTGAGCAGAGGATCGAAGCCCTCCGCGTAGAGGTCGTGGAAAGCCACGGCGTGCCCGGCCGTCTGCAGCGCCTCGACCACGTGCTTTGCGATCGCGTGGTTGAAGCTGCGCGGGTACGGATGTCCCAAGACGACCGTGATCGTCATTCGGGCATCGTGCCCGCGACCGCACCGACTGTCAAAGCACGCTATCCCCGTGCTGGCTTGGGGCGGGGCTTCCACCTCGGCTTGCCCTGCTCGGACCAGCGGGGCAGGGGAGCGCGTCCCTCGGACCGATGGGGTTTGCCGTACCGTGGGCGTGGGCCACGGGCCTGGCCCGACTCGATGACAACATGGGGCGCGCGCGGGTCGGGACGGCTGGCGGCCAGGGCGAAGTCGCGAGCGGCGTCGCCAGCGATCTGGAATTCGCTCCAGGTCGAACCGACCCGGATGGCGCCCACCTCGTTGCGGGTCACGCCACCGCGCCGGCAGATGAGCGGCAAGAGCCAGCCGGCTTCGGCTCTCTGCTCGGAGCCCAGATTCACGCGGAAGACCACGGCGTCGCGTTCGAAGTCCGCGCGCTTGCGCCGGGGCGGCAGGCCGAGCGGTTCGCTGCGCGAGGCGCGGGCGAGGTACTTCGGGTCCAAGGTCCGCAGGGGCACGCCGACCGGGCAGCGTGCAAGCTCGCGGCAGAGAAGCAGCTCCAACAGATCTTCCTTCTTGTGCACCTTGAGCAAGCGGCGGGCCAGGCCACGTGCTTCCTCCGCGTTCTCGGGCAAGGTGGCCGCCAGCAGCTCTTCCTCCAGGCGGCGGCGGCTGGCCTCGGCGATGGCCTCGGCGGTGGGCGCCGGCGACCACGTGAAGGTCGCCTTGGCGGCGGCGAGCAGGCGCTCTGCCTTGCGGCGCTCGGCCGGATCGGCGATGACCACGCTGCGGCCCTTGCGTCCCGCGCGCCCGGTGCGGCCGCTGCGGTGGGTGAGCGATTCGGCGTTGAGCGGGAGATCGGCGTGCACCACCAGATCCACCTCGGGCAGGTCCAGGCCGCGCGCGGCGACGTTGGTCGCCACCAGCACCTGGGCCTCGCCGGAATTCAGCGCGGCGATGGCGCGGTTGCGTTCGCCCTGCGCGCGATCACCGGACAGCACCACGGCGCGAAAGCCCTGCCGGACCAGGGCCTCGTGCAGATCGGCCACGCCCTCGCGGGTGGTGCCGAACACGATGGCCTTCTGTCCCGCGTGCATGCGAAGCACGTTGATCACGGCGGCCAGCCGGTCGTCGAAGGCGACGAGGTGGGCCAGGTGCTCGATGTCGGTGTGCGCGCCGGCGTCGCCTGGTACGCGCGCGTCCACGCGCACGGCCTCTCGCTGGTACTGGGCCGCCAGACCCAGGATGGGACGGGGCAGGGTGGCAGAGAACATGTGCGTGCGCTGGCGGGCGGAGGCCGCGTCGAGCAGGGCCTGCAAGTCCTCGCGGAAGCCCATGTCCAGCATCTCGTCGGCCTCGTCGAGCACCGCCACCCGCACCTCGCCCAGCACGAGCGCTTGGCGGTTCAGCAGATCGACCAGCCTGCCCGGCGTGCCGACGACGATGTCCGCGCCCTGGCGAAGCTGCTTGAGGTCGCGGCGGATGTCGCTGCCGCCGGTGAACGCGGCAATCGTCAATCTGGTCCTGGCGAACAGCCAGGCCAGCTCGGCGCGCACCTGGTTGGCCAGCTCGCGCGTCGGCGCGATCACCAGGGCCGATGGTCTGCGCCCGCGCCGGGGAGGCTCGGCCGGCAGCGCTCCGTCGACAAGAACCTTCGCCAGCAGCACGCCGAAGGCCAAGGTCTTGCCCGATCCGGTTTGCGACGAGACCAGCAGGTCGCGGGCGTGGCAGCGCTCCTCGAGCACCGCCACTTGCACCAGGGTGGCGGTCTCGTAGCCGCGGCTGGCGATGGCCTCCGCCAGCGGTTGGGGAATGCCGAGCTCTGCGATAGGAGTCATGAGTCGGGCGACGTATAGCACCTCGCCACCCGAAACGCAGGACCGGTGCGGTGTCAATTTGGCCGACGCCCGAGCTGCAAGGCAGCCGCAACTCGCAGCAAGTCACCCTTGTGCAAGTCACTAGCACCGCCCCAGCGCACCGCCCAAGCGCCGCTCAGGGGCTCTGGCCTTGCGCAAGCGAGAGCGCGACGTCGTACCGCTCGCGTTGCGAGGACGAAAGCAGGGCGAGGTGGGGACGGAGTAGCTCGACGACTTGCCTATAGTCGCCCTTCTTGAAGGCATGTCCGGCCTTGGCAGCGGCGGTGAGCAGAGAGCGCTGCTCCGCAGAAGGTGCGTGGGCTCGGTGCTCGGCTTCCTGTTCCCGTTCCGCCCGGACCAGCGCGTCCAAGGCCGAAAGATTGCCGGCGAGCACGTCCTTCGCATGCTCGATGATGAGGCGAGCCCAGGCCTGAATCTGGGCGGCTTGCCCCTTCGGTCTGTGGGCGGGCTTGCCGCCCGCGGCGCGAATCCTCTGCGCCAGCAGGGCGTTGATGGGCAGGCCGTAGTGGTCTTGGTCGGCCTCGCTCGCCCGCAGCACCTTGGTCCAAGCGTTCATGCCCCAGTTGATGCCCTCGACCTCGATGACGATGGCCTGGTTGCCGAGGCGGACGGCGAACTCGTTGACGAACTCGCCAGGACGCCGGCCGAGCTCGCGAAAACCACCCTGGTCGAGCAGAGGACGGTAGGCGTCCAGGACACAGGCCCGGAAGGCCTCGACGGTG
>JAFGPX010000085.1 GCA_016935975.1 Deltaproteobacteria bacterium | reverse complement strand
TCAAGCGCGTGACCCTGGACGCCTACTACGAGCGCGGCACCCTGCCCGCCGACGCGCCCGAGGCGCAGGTCATCCTCTACGACGACGTGGTGGTCGCCAGCTCGCGCATCGGCTGCCGCACGCCCTGAGGGCTGCTAGGCGCAATGCCGTCAACGTAGGGGAAAAACAAGGAGAAACTGAGAAACAGGGACGGACGGGAGGGGCGGAAAGCCCAGAAATTCCGGGCAAACCCAAGATCCTCCGGCTCACTTCCTCTGTTACTCCCTGTGGATATCTCTTGGGTGAACGGCATTGGGGCTAGGCGGGCGCGAGCCGAGCCTGGTCGAGCTGCATGGCCGGCACGGCGGTGGGCAGGTGGCGGACGCGGGCGCAGGCCGCTCATTGCCGGGCAAGGGGGAGAACTACTCTCGGTTGGGGGACAAGTGCTACCCTGTGATCGAGGTGCGCCATGAAGCCGTTGGTTGGTTCGGTCCTTCTCTCCCTGTCGACCTTGCTCCTCGGCACCGCAGTCTGGGCCGATTCGGTGCCCCCCGAGGCGATAGAATGCTTCAGCAAGAAGGTGAGTGACGCCTGCACCGTGTACGACACCGGTGAGCCTGGCCATTGCGAGGACGGGCTTTGCACGCAGGTCTGGCGCGACGGCGGCACAAGCGACTATTCGTGTCGCGTCTGCGTTCCGGGCGCGCCTTGCGACGGAGCGTGCACAATCGGCAGGCAGAGCACGGCCAAACGAGTCGGTTCCTGGTTGGTTGCCAGCCTGGTTCCGCTCGTTGTTTTCAGCGTCCGCCGCCTACGCAGGCGACCGTGAGCGCCTGGTCCAGATCCGCGATCAAGTCCTCCACGTTCTCGATCCCGACGGCGAGGCGAATGAGGCCGTCCTTGATGCCGAGGCGCAGACGCTCGGGGCGCGTGCACCTGTAGTAGCTGATGGTCGCGGGGTGGGTGATGAGCGATTCGACGCCGCCCAGACTGGGGCCGATGCTGAGGAGCCGAAGCCGGCTCAGGACGCGCACGGCATCGTCGGTGGTGCCGCCAATCTCGAAGGTGACCACGCCCCCATAGCCGCGCATCTGCCGCTTTGCCACGTCGTGGTGCGGGTGGCTCGGCAATCCGGGATAGTAGACGCGCTTGACCGCCGGGTGCCGCTCCAGCCACTCGGCGATGGCCTGGGCGCTCTCGTTGTGTCGCCGCATGCGCAGCTCGAAGGTCTTGAGGCCGCGGATGAGCAGGTAGCTCGAGTTCGGATCGATGCAGCCGCCGGTGATCTTCAAGTACTCCCGGATGGGCTCGGTCAGCTTCTTCTTGCCGAGCACCACGCCGGCCAGAAGGTCGTTGTGCCCGCCCAGGTACTTGGTCGCGCTGTGGATCACGAGATGCACGCCGTACTCGAGCGGCCGCTGGTTGAAGGGCGTGGCGAAGGTGCTGTCCGAGATGACCGTGACGCGCGTGCCGCGGAAGATCGCCATCAAGCGCTCGAGGTCCATGATGTTGAGATAGGGATTGGTCGGCGACTCGGACAGAAACAGGCGTGTGTTCTTGCGCACGGCCCGCCGAATGGCCCCGTAGTTGCCCATGCGCACGACGGTCGCCTCGATGCCGAAGCGAGGCAAACACGCCTTGCAGAAGTCCAGCGTCCGCTTGTAGGCGTCGTCGGTGATGATGACGTGATCGCCGGTGCGCAGCATGGCGTAAAGCGTGGTGGTGATGGCGCTCATGCCCGACGAGAACAGCACGGCGTCCTCCGCGCCCTCCAGCGCCGCTAGCTTGGCCTCGGCGGCGGCCTGGGTGGGGTGGCCGTAGCGCCCGTACTCGTAGCGATCCTTGGCGCCAGCCTTCAGCTTGCGGATCTCGTCCGCGTTGCGAAAGATGAAGGTCGAGGCTTGTACGATGGGCGTCGTGATGGCGCCGTATTCGTTGGTCCGGTCTTCTCCGGCGTGCACCACGGTGGTGGACGTGCCACGTCTACGGTAGGTCTTCATTGGATTCTGCGCATTATCCACAACTCAATCGTCGATTGAACCCCGTGCTGCGGGCGACTTTGCGGTAACCTTGCTGGCAGCCCGCAGCAACGCGAAAGGCTCATACCATGGCTCCGAAGCCCATGACGGGTGTTTCTCGCCACCGAAGGTCCCTGGCGCGCTCGCTCGCCTTGTTCGTCGCGACCGGCCTGCTGGCAGCCTGCGGTAGCAAGCAGGCGACCATCGGCCCCAAAACGGGCGGCGTGCCGTCGGCGGGCGGCGCGAGCTCATCCGGCGGGCAGCTTGCATCTGGCGGCGAACGGGGCAGCGGCGGTTCTGGCTCGGGCGGCATGCCCGGCAGCGGCGGCACGACCGCAACCGGCGGCACGGCCGGCAGCGGCGGCACGGCCGGCGGGTCCGGCGGCGTCGCCAGCGGCGGCCGGCGAAGCACCGGCGGATCCCCGACTGCGGGTGGAAGCGGGTCGGGTGGGAGCGCCGCCGACGCCGCCTCGAGCGGCGGCGCCCTCGGCAGAGGCGGGGGAGGCGCCGATGCCGGCTTGCGGACCGACGGCCCGGGCAGCGGGGGCAGGGCGACCGGCGGTGCGACTTCGAGGGGCGGGACTGGCGGCGGAGGCACGGGCGGCGCCACGGCCGCCGGTGGCAACACGGGAGCCGGCGGCAGGCCCAAGGTCGTGGCGGCTCCGGGCGCCACCTTGGTCAAGGTCGACGTCAGCACCGAACACCAGCGCTTCGAGGGCTGGGGCACGAGCCTGGCCTGGTGGGCGTATCAGATCGGCGGCTGGTCGAGCGGCAAGAAGAACCAGTTCCTCGAGCTGATCGTCGATCCGGTGGCTGGGCTCGGCTACAACATCTTCCGCTACAACATCGGCGGCGGCGATGACCCCGCGCACGACCACATGGGCGAAAACCGCGAGATGCCCGGGTTCCAGTCGGCGAGCGGCACCTGGGACTGGAACGCCGACGTCCGGCAGACCTCGGTCCTGACCCAGCTTGTGGTCACTGGGAAGGACGTCATCATCGAGGCGTTCTCGAACTCGCCGCCCTACTGGATGACCAAGAGCGGCTGCGCCTCGGGCAACACCGACGGCTCGAACAACCTCAAGGACGACGCGTACGACGACTTCGCCGCCTATCTGGTCACGGTCACCAAGCACTACCGCGACGTCCTCGGGATCGCCTTCCGCACCCTGGAGCCGATGAACGAGCCGAACGCCAACTGGTGGAAGGCCAACGGCGGGCAGGAAGGCTGCCACTTCGGCGCCAGCAGCCAGCAACAGATCATCAAGGCGGTCGCCGCCGAGCTGACGGCGCAGGGGGTGACCGAAACCCGCGTCAGCGCCTCGGACGAAAACAGCATGGACGAGGCCGTGAGCATCATGGGCGGCTACGACAGCGCCACGCTGGCCGCCATGGTCCAGATGAACGTGCACTCGTACAGCGGCTCGAAGCGCGCCCAGATGCGACAGCTCGCCACCAGCAAGGGCAAGCGCCTGTGGCAGTCCGAGTCCGGTCCGCTCAGCGTGGATCTGGCCACCAATACCGACGCCGCCCTCTTCATGGCCGGCCGGATCATCCAGGATCTGCGCGAGCTTGCGCCGGAGGCCTGGATCGAGTGGCAAGTCGTCGACCCGGCCACGTCGTGGACCAGCTTCACCGTGAACGACGCGCAGGAAACCTGGAGGCCGCTCAAGCGCTTCTACGCGCAGGCCGGCTTCAGCCGCTACATTCGCCCGGGAGCCACTTTCGTCGACATCGACAACGCGGATATGGTAGCGGCCCTCTCCGGCGACGGTTCGACCCTGACCATCGTGGTTCGCAACGGCGACAGCACGGCGAGCAGGAGCTACACCTTCGACCTCACCTCGCTGGCCGCCGTCGGCTCGACCGTCGAGGCGCATCGCACCTCCGCCAGCGAGGATTTGGTTCGACTGGCCGCGATCGCCGTGCAGGACTGGAGTTACACGGTCACGGCCGCGGCCTACTCCGTCACCACCTACGTGATCCCGCTGGGCGGATAGCACGGCCGATCGGTTGACGGTCCGGGTTGGGTGCTTTCCTAGGGGGCGTCATGAGTATCCCAGCCAAAAGCCCCAGCATCCCCCCTCCCGCCAAAGCCGCTCCGGCCGAGGTGAATCTCGTATCGCTCCCCAAGATGCACCGGCTCCTGGCCCAGGCCGCCGAGCTTGCCGCCAGCGCCGGGCTGCCTCCCGATGCCTTCGCCGGCGTCGCCTGGCAGGAGTATCTGCGGGCGTTCCCGGCCCTGGCCGAGCAGCTGGCCGAGGCGCAGTTCGAGGCGGCGTTGCAGCGGCTACGAGACAGCGGCCGGCTGGCCAAGGCATGAGGCGCGTTCTGGTACTCTTGGGCAATGGTGGAGGCTCTCGCCCATGCGTATCTTCAAGTTCTGGACCAGAATCGAAGGGACTCTCACCGTCGGCGGCAGGCCGCAGCCGGCGCATGCCTACGGCGGATCGAACGTCTCGCTCGAGGAGGCGGAGCGCGATGCCCGGCGACGCCTCGAAGGCGTGGCCCGGCGGATCGCCGGCCAGGGACCGGGAGACGACGGCTACGAAGCCGACATCCGCGAGGAGGTGCTCGCCCAGATCGACGAGCGCAACGTGGTCACGCGCAATCGCTACGGTGCCGCGGTTCTCAATAGCAGCGAGTTGCTCTTCATCGATATCGACGAGCCGCGGCTCGGGTTCTGGGACGTGTTCCGCCCGCGGCCGACCGGCGACGCCAAGAAGGCGCGCATCGTCGCGCAGGCGAAGAAGCTCTTCGCGGGCGATCCGGCGTTGCGCGGGCTGGGGCTGCGCTTGTACGAAACCCGCAACGGCGTCCGCGCCATCGTCACCGGCCGGGCCTTCGACGCCAAAGCGCGGAGCACGCGCAAGCTGCTCCGGCGCTTCCACGCGGATTGGCTGTACGGCCGCTTGTGCGAGCGGCAGGGGTGTTTCCGCGCGCGCCTGACCCCCAAGCCCTCGCGCATCAAGTGCCGCAAGTACGCTTTCGCGTTCCCGCGGCTCGACGACGTCCAAGAAGCGGAGCATCGGGCCTGGGTGGCGGCCTACGATCAGGCCCGGGCTCGCTTCGCGACCTGCAGGCTCGTCTGCTCTCTCGGCGGCGTCTTCGAGCTACTTCATCCGGTCGTCGCATGGCACGACCGCGAAACCGGCGCCACCAGCAGTCTCGAGCTGGCGTAGGCGCCCGGCCGATGGGCCCGCCGCTTTCGTCGGACCGGGTGCCCGCTGCGACTGGATCCGAAACTGGGAATCTCCGAGCCTTCCGTGTCGTGGGCTCGATGCGTCTTTGACGAGGCTCGCTCTCCGCCGGGGAGACCATCAAGATATTCCACCTATCTCCGATGTTCCGGAGCCAGGAGGTACCAAGATGTATGTAAGGAAGCGCACTCGATCTTGTGTGTCGGCTCTAGGCGGCGTGCTCGTGGCCCTGGCGGTTTGTCTGCCTGGCGTCGCCCACGCGCAGAGCGGCTATGCCTACCGCATCACCGATGCGATGGTGGGGACGTCGCTCGCCGTTCTCAACACGGCGTTCTGGGAGCCGTGGAGCGCGCCCGCAGCTACTGGCGCGCCGGCCATCTCCGGCGAAGGCGTGGCCCTCTCGGGGCACCTCAACTACCTCGGGCTGATGGGCGCGGCCGGCGGTCCTGTGGCCAAGTGGCTGCTCCAGGGCGACTTCCGCATCTCGATACGACTGGCCCAGGGCAGCTCGACCACGCGGCGCAACCACGCCACGGTCTACGAGGTCGTCGATTGCGCTACCTTGGGCAAGAACGCGTTCGGGGTGTGGGGTGGGGCCGGGGTCATGGTGGGCTTCACGAGCGGCGACCACTACCCGATGCCGGCGGGGGGCGCGGCCTACTACCTGTTTGTCAAGCAGGGCGCGCGCCT
>JAFGPX010000084.1 GCA_016935975.1 Deltaproteobacteria bacterium | reverse complement strand
TGCGATGCCACCGGAGCGTGCAAGGCCACGCAGGGCCAGACCTGCCAGACCGCGATGAGTTGCGCCTCGGGGCTCTCGTGTTCGCCCGATGGACACTGCTGCAATACCGCGTGCACCGGTCCGTGTCAGTCGTGCGAGACCGGCACCTGCCAGCCCGTGACCGGCGCTCCCCACACCGGCCATGGCAGTTGCGCGGGCAGCAGCGCCGAGTGCGCTGGCAGTTGCACGGGGGTGGCCGACGGCCAGTGCACCTGGCCGACCACCGCGTGCGGGCAGGCGAGCTGCACGACCCTGACGAACGCGCAATCGCAGCCAGTCGCGACCAACTACGTTCCGCGAGGGAGCTGCAACGCCGGTTCGTGCGTCGCCGGCGCCCCTACCTCGTGCTCCGGGAACCTCGTGTGCGCCTCCGCGACCGCGTGCAAGACCTCCTGCACGGGCGACGCGGATTGCCTGACCGGAAACGTGTGTTTGGGCGGGGCTTGCATCGGCAAGAAAGGAACGGGTAGCTCGTGCGGCGGCTCCAACGAATGCCAGCTCGGCAATTGCGTGGACGGTTTCTGCTGCGAGAGCTCGTGTACCGCGGCCTGCATGGCCTGCTCGCAAGCCAAGACGGGGTCCGCGAATGGATACTGCCGTCCCGTCTCGGCGGGGAGCGATCCCGACAGCGAGTGCGCGGCGGACACTGGCGATCCCTGCGGACACGACGGGATGTGTGATGGGGCCGGAGGCTGTCGTTATCGAAACACGAGCGTGAGTTGCGGCACCGCCTCGTGCACGGGGGAAGGAATCTACACTCCCCTTGGCCACTGCAACGGAGCAGGGAGCTGCATTCCGGGAACGGCCGGCCCTTGTCCCAACAACATGCCGTGCGCTTCCGCTTCCACGTGCGCCACCACGTGCACACCCTTGAGCACAACGGGATGCATCTTGGGCTACAAGTGCGCCGCCAGTGGCACTAGCTGCGTCCTCGCGACGATGCCGTGCGGGGCAAATCAAGCTTGTCCCATTGCCAATGGTGGTGGCGAGTGTTGCGTCTACAACCCGAGCACGAGCGGCACATACTTCGCCGAGGTTTGCATCTCTGCCGGAGGGACCACGTGTGAGCAGACAACCGCCCAGCTTGGCCAATATGTCGATATTCAGTGCCACAGCAAGGCAGACTGCCCCGCCGGACAAGTCTGCTGTGCCCGAGTGAGCTCGGTGATTTTTGGCTGGTCCGCCAAGTGTGTGCCCCCATATCCGGCCGACCCGTTCTGCCACGCGGGGGGAATGAATGGCGCAGTACAACTGTGCGACCCCACTGGTTCACCTTCTGAGTGCATGGGCGCGACCCCGGACGATGACTTCGGTACGAGCTGTACGGGAGCTGCGTTTGCCGACTACGGCGCCCCCGACGTAGCCACCTGCCAATAGCCAGAGCTACTCGCTAGCCCGACGTCGTCGCGATCTGATCGGGGATATGCGGCGCGCGCGGCTGGACTTCGCCAATCTGTAGAGCATGGGCCCCCCTCGCCTTTCTCAACACGACCACAGCGCTCGGCAGCACGCTACTCGATGACGCGGGCCGGGGGGCTTTCGGAGCGTACATCCGTGCCGGCGGCGCCTTCGTCGGCGCGCGCGCCGCGGCGGACGGCGAATAGGGTTGGCCGTTCTACGGCGAGTTGCTCGGGGCGGGGTTTCTTGCGCACGCAACTCCGGTCACGGCATCGTTCCGGGTGGAGGACCCGCTACCCGCGCCGACGAGCCACCTGCCCAATCTTCGCTCAAGGCCACGTCCGCCTAATGCGTCTTCCGTCATTTCTCCCAGTTCGTCGCCGTGCGAGCCAAGCGGGTCGCGACCAGCGGTGGCGTTCAAGAACCCGGACGGCACTCTCGTGGCCGTGATGTTCAACAGCGGGTCGGCCAACAACAGCTACGTGGTTTCGATCGGCGGCCAGAAGGTGCAGTTCAGCATGCCCGGCAACGGCTGGGCGACGGTCGTGCACAAGCCGTAGCGGGGTGGCTTTCGCCCCCAACGGCGCAAACACCGGGGCGGTCTGCCAAGGAAGGGCGCGGCCGCCCCGGCTGCCTCCGCTTCGAGGAAGTCGCGGCAACCGCCACCTGCGGTGGCCTGGCCGGTGGCTGCGACGCGCACGCAGCCGGCGCGCAGCACCGCAGGGCCTCACTGCCCTTGCTTGGTCTCGAGCATCGCGAACTCGCCGCTGCCCGAAGCGCGCGGGCCGCCGTCGGGCGTCGTGCCGTCGGCTTGCTCGCGCAGGCACGCGTCCACGGCGGTCACCATGCTGCGGCGGTGGCGGCTCTTGGGCAGAAAGACGTTGGCGCCGGCCGCGACGGCACGGTCGCGCGCGGTCTGGGAGGTGCGCGAGGACAGCACGATCACGGGCAGGGCGCGCAAGGTGGGCTCGCGGCGGATGCGCGCGATGAGCTGGAAGCCGTCGAGGCGAGGCATTTCCAGCGCGGTGACCACGGCGTCGAAGCGGCGCTCGCCCAGGATCTCCCAGGCCTCCCAGCCGTCCTCGGCGAGCACGGTCTGATAGCCCGAGGCGGCGAGCTGGCGGGCCGCCGCCTCGCGAGCCAGACGCGAATCGTCGACCACCAGGACGCGCGGCTGTCCGCGACGCGCCGCCGTGGGCACGAACTTGGTGGTGCCGTAGGCGATGTCGGCCAGGGGGCCGAGGTCGAGCACGAGCTGGGCTTTGCCGGCGCCCGAGGCGGTCACGCCCGCGTAGATGGGAATGAGCCCAATGAGCGGGCCCGGTGGCCGCACCACCACGGTGCGCGGGCCAATCACCTTGTCGCAGGTGAGCAGGAAGTTGCGGCCGGCATAGCGCACGTGCATGGCGGCGGCGCGCCGGCCGGGCGGCAGCTCGATGCCGAGCAGGGCATGCAGCTTGAGAATGGGCACGCTGACGCCGTTGAGCGCGGGCAGCTCGCCGCTGTCGCTGGCCTTGTCGACGCTGCCGGCCAGCACGTTGTGGCCGATGGGCAGCACCTCGATGACGTGGGCCGCGGGCACGGCGTAGACCTGGCCGCCCAGCTTGAAGAGCAGCCCCTGGGTGATGGCGCCGGTCAGCGGCAGCGAGAGGCGGAAGCGCGAAAACGCGCCCAGTTTGGATTCAACCTTGACCTCGCCGCCTAGACGCATGACCGCGCGCTTGACGATGTTGAGGCCCATGCCCCGCCCGGCCAGGGAGTCCGACTGCGGGCGCGTCGAGAAACCCGGCTCGAAAATCGCGGTCATGAGGGCTTCCTCGCTGAGGTCGGTCTCGTTGCGGGCTTGCCCCGAGGCTTGCAGGGCGCGACGAATGGCCTCGTGATCGATGCCGCCGCCGTCGTCCTCGAAGACGACGAAGACAAAATCGGATTCGAGCGAAGCCCGAATGCCGATGCGCCCGCGCGCGGGCTTGCCGCGCTCGCTGCGCACTTGCGCGGATTCGATGCCATGGGCCATGGCGTTGCGCAGAAGGTGCAGCAGCGGTTCCGCGAGCTGGTCCACGATGGCCTTGTCCAGCTCGATCTCGCCGCCCGAAACCGAGAGGTCGGCCTGGCGGTGGCAGCTGCGTTCGAGCTCGCGCAGCGCCGAGCCCAGGCGGGAGAAGGCCCATTCGAGCGGCACCAAGCGGGCGCGGCGCAGTTGTCCTTCGATGTGCTCGGACGTCCGGCGCATGGCGTCGGCGTCGTCGGCCAGGCGGCGCACGGAGCGCTCGAGGAAGGACAGCGAGTCGGTGAATTCGACGTCGACTTCGCCCAGGCGATCGAGGAGCCGGCCGGTTTCCCCGTGCCTCGCGGTCGCCGCGAGATCGGTCGCCAGCGCGCTCTGCACCGTCCGCATGTCCTGCCGGGTGGCGGCCAGGTCGCGCAGCACGCTGTCCAGGTCGTGCGCGCGGCGCTCGAGGCGGGTGCGCAGGATCACGAGGTCACCCACGCTCTCGAGCAAGGCATCGAGGCGCTCGACCTCGACCCGCAAGAAACCTTCGCCGCCGGCCCGCCGGTCGCTGACGGTGCGGCGATCCGAGGTGCGGCGCCGCTCGGGCGCCTCGCGTGGCGCGGACGCGGGCTCGGACGGCTCGCGCCCGCGCGCGCGTGGCGCCGCCAGGCGTGCGCTGGTGAGCAGGGCGCGGATCTCGGCCACGCCCTCGTCGATACGCTCGAGAATTCCATAGGTCGGCGCGAGCTGGCCGCGGCGGATCTCGGTGCACAGTTCCTCTAGCTCGTGGGCAGCCCGCGACACCGCATCGAAGCCGACCGAGCCGGCCGAGCCCTTGAGCGTGTGCAGGTGGCGGAAGAGCACGTCGACCACGTCTGGGGAGATCTCGAGTGTCGTCTCCGAGGCGTGCGACAGCAGCTTCTGCGCCTCGATGATATGGCCGAGGTACTTCTCGGCCTCCTCCAGGAAGAGGCTGCGCAGGACGTCGGTTTCGCCGGCACCCCACTCTTGGGCGGGTAGGCTGCCGGCGCCGTCGCTGTTGTCGGGTTTTCCCGCCATGGCGGATGGACCTAGCCGCCGTCGGGGCTCTTGCCCAGGGCGGCGAGCAAGTTGCGCAAGGCCTCGCCGAGCGGCGTGCGCGCCGAGGCCACCAGGGGCGCGAGCGGGGACAGCACGCGTGCCAGCTCACTGCGCCGCGCGTGCAGGACGCGCGTGATCTCGGTTTCGCCCTGCCCGGCGAAACGGAATTGCGCGATGGCAGACAGCAGTGCCTTGCGCACCTCGGTCAGCACGGCCGCCTCGCTGCCGGCGCGCGTGGTGAGCGTGGCGAGTTGGTCGGCGATGTTGCGCACGCTCTCGATGGCGCGCGTGGCGTCGCCGGTGGCGTTGGCGATGGTCTCGATGTAGGCGCCAATGTCTTTGGTGGCCGAGGCCGCGCGCTCGGCCATCTTGCGCACCTCCTCGGCCACCAGGCCGAAACCCTTGCCCTGCGCGCCGGCGCGCGAGGCCTCGATGGCGGCGTTGAGCGACAGGATGTTGGTCTCCGAGGTCACGTCGTCGAGCATTTCGACGATCTGGCCGATCTCCTCGGAACGCGCCTCGAGCGCCTTGAGACGCCGGGCGATTTCGGCCACGGCCGCCTGTTGTCTGGCCATGCCTTCCGCGATTTCGGGCAAGGCGGCGCTGGTCGCCTCGGCCGCGATGGCCACGCAGGTCGCGGCGTAGGATACCTGCGCGGCGCGTTCCTCGAGCGCGGCCAGCAGCGCATTGGCTGCGGCTGTCGCTTGCCCGAGCGCTCCGCTGCTCGGCTTGGCTCGCACGGTCAAATCGCCCTGCGCCGCCGCCTGCAAAGTGGCAAGGAGATCTTCGAGTTCGGTTGTTTCGCTCATGATCCAATCACCGTGCCGATCGCGTCTTTGACGTAGTCGAGGGTGCGTCCGATATCGAGAAGCAGCGCCGGGCCGCTGGCGTCGAGCACCGTGGCCGACAGAAAGGGAGGCCGCGACGGCGGCAGGCGGCTGTGCTGCTCGTCTACGGTGCCGATGCCCATCACGCGATCGACGGCGAGCGCGGCGCGTGTCGCCTCGCCCGCCACATCACGAGCGGTCTCGACCAGCAGCAGCTTGTCGGTGTGCGAGCGATAGGTCGCGGCTTCGGCCGTTTCGTCGCCTGCCGGCGAAAAACAGACGCCGAGATCGAGAATCGGAAGGATGAACCCGTGCACGGGGGCGATGCCGCGCACCACCGGGGGCGAGAGCGGCACAGGCGTCACGCCCCGCATGGGCAGCACTTTGCGTACGACGGCCAGGGGCAGGGCGCAGCGCAGACCGCGCAGTTCGAAGAAAACCACATCGAGTGGGGCGGGAGACGGCATGACTACACGATCACCGGCGCGACCCGCCGCCGGATCAGCTTGCTGCGCAGCAAGCGGAAGAGCACCTGGGTCACGTCGTAGGATCCCATGTTGGAGATCTGGATGAGGTCGCGCACGGTGTTCTTGCCGTTGACCAACTCGGCGATGGCGGCTTCTTCGCGCAGAAGCTGCCCGCGGCCGAAGCTCGACAGCTTGTCCTCGTTGCGCACGAAGGTCATGTCGAAATCGCCGATCTCCTGCTCGATCAAGCGCCATTCCTCGACTCGCCGCAGGCCCTCGAGGATGAGACCGTCGACCGCTAGCCCGAGGGATGCCTCGCGCGCCATCTCGGGCAGCTCGTTCAAACGCCGGAAGGCGAAGCGGCCGTTGCCCCAGCGCAGGCTCTCGTAGACCAGGGCTGCGGTCTGCTTCGCCATGGCCTTGCGCAGGCTCGCGGGTGGCAGCAAGCCACGGCCGCACAGGTAGGCCCCGAGCAACTCGCCGCCGCCGCCGCTGCGCCGCTCCTCGAGGGCTTGCGTCAGCGCCTCCTGCGTGATGTGCCCGCCGCGCACCAGGAAGCCGCCGAGCAGGAATTCCTCGGCCACGCCGTGCGCGCCCGCGAAATCGACGCGGCCCTGGCCGAGGTAGATGTCCATTTGCGCGCGAGCGTGCGTGAGGTTGACCGTGCCCGTGTAGCCGCGGTCCTGCAGCAGCAGGAGCACGTCGGCGATCGAGACGACCGCCAGGTCGCCGGCCAAGGAAGCGGATGGATCCAGGGCCGGCCGCGGCGGGCTTTCGTCCTTGGCCTCATCGCTGATGAGCGCCACGAGGTCGATGCGACCGTCCGATCCCGAGCTGGCCATGGGTCCGGCAGGCTCGCTGCCCGCCTTCTCCAAGGTGTGGTTGACCACGGCCAGCAGGGCCTCCGGGGAGAACGGCTTGGCGATGATGTTCACCACGTTGGGCATGACGGCGAAGCACTCGCTGATGTCTTCCCCCTTGGCGCTCATCACGACCACGGGCACGGCGGCGAGGCGGACATTGCCCGAGATGGCGCGGCACACATCGTCCCCCTTGAGATCCGGCAGCAGGTAGTCGAGCAGGATGAGGTTCGGCTGGCAGGTTTGCGCCGCGTCCACGCCACCTTCTCCGGTGCGCGCGGTTTCGACCCGGTAGCCCGCCTTGGTCAGCGTCAACTCGACGAGCTTGCAGATGGTCGGGCTGTCATCGACGACAAGTATGGTTTCTCCTGACATCAGCCGTTGATCCTTTCGCCCGGAGTGGCCGATCAGTCTACAACGATTCGCCGCACGTCCGAGGCCAAAGTCGGATGTCCTACCCTGCCTTACACACTCGACGCACGCGGCGGTGAGGCGGCTCCGCTTCGAGCGGTTGGCGCCGATGTTCTGCCCGGTGAAGCCGTCGTCGAAGTCGCCGGCCCAGGAGGCGGTGGCGCTTCGGGCGCTGCATGACTGGCACCAGTTGTTCGACTTCGAGCCGTGCTTGTGCCGCGGCTTCATTTTCGCGTCCGGACTACCGATTGAAAACCAAAGGAGTTTCTCACATGGATGCTGCGACTTGGCTGCGCCAGATGGCTGGCGAATCCGCCCAGCAAGACAAGCGCGCGCAACTGACCGAGCTCTGCACCTACCTCGCGGGCCTGCCTTCGCTCGACAGCCTGCTGTTCGATGGCATGGAGCGTGTCGCGGGGTTTTTCGGCGCCGAGCGGGCTGCGATCTTCGTTCCGGACCGGAAGAACCAGCTGCACGCCGTGGCCTGGGTCGTCGATTCCATGCGCGAGCTGCGCCTGCCGAGCGAGCCGGACAACCTCGTGGGCTGGGCCGCGACCACGCCGGCACCCGCCAGCATTCGCAACGTCTGGGATCTGGGCGAGTTGGTGCGCCTGCACTCGCGCTTGCGCCCCGACGAGCGTCTGGACAAGTGGCTGGACGTGCGTCTGCGCGGGGTGATGCTGGCACCCCTGCGCGACGACACGCAGCTTCTGGGGGTGCTGCTTGTCGCCAACCGCGCGGACGAGACCGGGAGCTTCTCTTCCCGCGATCTGGTCGACGCGGGCGAGGTGGCCGAGGCGGTGGCTTCGGCCTTGGCCCTGAACCTCGGTCATCGCTCGTCGGCCACGCCCTCGCCGATGGTTACGAAGTCCACGCCCACGCCCCCGGCGACCAAGTCCACACCTACTCCGCCGGCCACGAGAGCCACGCCCACGCCTCCGGCGGCCAAATCCACGCCCACGCCCGCGGCCGCGAAGGTCACGCCCGCGCCGCCGGCAGCCAGAGCCCCGGCGAGCGGCAAGACCGTCGTGACGCCCCCGTCCCAGACCGCCGCCTCCTCCGTGTCCGCGGCCGGCCGGCCCGGCGCCGGCAGAAGTCCCGCCCGCGACGGCGGCAAGGAACGCCCGTCGGCAAAGCCCGCCGGCAAGTGGGACTACCTGGTCGAGGCCGGCATCATGCAGGCCGAGGCTCTGGCCAAGGCGGCGAGCGCGGCGGAGGCTGCTGGGTCCGACGTCGGCCGCTATCTCATCGAGAAGGTCGGCATCGCGCGCGCCGACGTGGAGAAATCGATCTCGCAGTACTACGGCGTGCCGTTCTATCGCTTCACCGGGTCGCAGACCATCCCGGAGGATCTCCGTCAGCGCCTGCGCGTGGAGTTCTTGCGCAAGATCTGTGCGGTGCCGATCGAGCGCCGCGGCCCGCGGCTCGTCGTGGTCATCGACAACCCGCACGACATCGCGCGCACCGATTCCCTGCGCTCGGTCGAGACCGATCGCGAGATCGCCCTGCACGTCGGTTTCCGCGACGAGATCATGGCTTGCATCGAGACGTCGTACGGCATGCGGCCCGACGTCAATTCCCTGATTCGCGAGCTGTCCACCGACGAAACCACGGGAGCGGTCGAGGATGTCGCCGACGACACTCAGGACGGCGAGGAATCCGACAGCACCATCATCAAGCTGGCCAACCAGGTCATCATCGACGCCTTTCAGCGCGGCGCCTCCGACATCCACATCGAGCCCTACGGCAAGGAGGAGAACACGCGCATCCGCTTCCGCATCGACGGCGATTGCGTGAACTATCAGGAGATTCCGGCCATCTTCCGCAACCCGCTCGTGGCGCGCTTCAAGATCATGGCTCGGCTCGACATCTCGGAGAGGCGCAAGCCCCAGGACGGCAAGATCAGGTTCCGCATGCGCGACCGTACCATCGAGTTGCGTGTCGCCACGATGCCGACCGTGAATGGCAACGAGGACATGGTCATGCGTATCTTGGCCGCCTCGAAGCCGATTCCCCTCGACGAGATGGGCATGAGCGAGCGCAACCTGCGCGAGATGAGGAACCTCATCACCAAGCCGTACGGCCTCATCCTGTGCGTGGGGCCAACCGGGTCGGGCAAGACCACGACTTTGCACTCGGCCTTGGGGACCATCAACACGTCGGACATGAAGATCTGGACGGCCGAGGATCCCGTCGAGATCACCCAGCCGGGATTGCGGCAGGTGCAGGTGCAACCCAGGATAGGCCTGGACTTCGCCGCGGCCATGCGCTCGTTCTTGCGCGCCGATCCCGATGTCATCATGGTCGGCGAGATGCGCGACAAGGAAACCGCCAACACGGGCGTCGAGGCGTCGCTCACCGGCCACTTGGTGTTCTCCACCCTGCACACCAACAGCGCTCCCGAAACCATCACCCGTCTCGTGGACATGGGCCTCGATCCCTTCAGTTTCGCCGACGCCTTGCTCGGCGTGCTGGCGCAGCGTCTGGCGCGCGGGCTGTGCAAGAAATGCCGCGAACAGTACAAGCCCGCTACCGACGAGATCGAGGAAATCGTGCAAGCCTTCGGTGAGGAAGGGGCCGCGGCCCGCGGGGTCGGAAAACCCGATTTCAAGTTGTGGCGCGGAGCGGGTTGCGACCAGTGCGCCAAGACCGGCCTCAAGGGCCGCCTTGCCGTGCACGAGCTGCTCGTGGCCGATGACGCCATCAAGCGCGCCATCGTGGCCAAGGCACCCGTCGAGGAAATCCGCAGGCTGGCCGTGGCGGGGGGCATGACCACCTTGCTTCAAGACGGCATCGACAAGGCCATCGCCGGCCAGACCGATCTCAAGCAGATCCTGGCCGTGTGCCTGCGGTAGTAGGGCCGCGATTCATCGCGCCTACACGAGCCGGACGCCGCGGATTCGCTACTGCTTCCTCTCCAACAAACGGATTTGCAGCCTAGCGGAGCCGGCGTCGGGGCCGCTCGGCAAGATTTGGATGTAACGGCGGTACGCCTTGAGCGCCGACGTCCTCTGGCCGGTCTCGCGGTAGGCTTCGGCAAGGCCGAACTGCGCGGTGCCGTTGGCCGGGTTGCCGGCCAAGGCTTGCTTGAAGAGCCGGATGGCTTGCGGGAACTGCCGGCGGTTTAGCGCCGCGTAGCCTTGGGCGGCCATCGCCTGCGGGGAGGCAGGGCCAGCCTTGTCGTTGCCGGCGGCAGAGCGGCGAGCCACCGCGGCTGCCCGAGACCTGCTCCCCCGGGCGCCAGCAGAGCGGCCAGCGGCTCGCGCCTTGCGGCGTGGCGTGGGCTCGGCTGCGCTTTCGTCCTCCTCTTCTGCGCTCGGCTCGATTGCGGGCTCCTGCGGATCCGGGCTTGCGGGTATGGTCACGACCTCCGGCGCGGCGGGGGCCGGGGCCGGGGCCGGAGCCACGATGCGCTCGCTCGTGACGGAACGGGTCTGGAATGGCGCTTGGGCCGGCCGGCGCCAACGCAGATTGTAAAGGGCGATACCGGCGTAGGCGACCGCCGCAGCGGTCAACGTCATGAGTGCGAGCTTGAAGGGAAGGGCCAGCCGCAAGGTCGGGGAGGGAACGACCTTGGTTTCGGTGCGGTCGTCGTCGGCCGGAAGCACATCGGCACGCGCCGGCGTTGGGCCCCCTGCCGTCGTTTCGCCTGTCGTGGGCGGCTGCGCGGTCGCGGGTGGCGGAGCGGGCAAGACCTTGGGGCTGGGCGTATCGGCCCGGCGGGCGCGTTCTGCGCTGTCGGTGATGTCGAAGAAGGGCAGGAGCTCGGCCACCTCGGCCATGGGCTGGAACGGCTGGCCATTGCAGGAGATCCGGTCGTCGCGCGTGACCCGGCGCTCGATGATCCATCTGTGCAGGGCCGCGATCTCACCTGTTTGCAGACGACGGCCGTGGACGGTTTCGACCACCCACTCGTTGGCTTCGGGCTTCGGTGTGCCGGGCCCGGGGCTCGATGGAAGCGGAGCTGGCGTCTTGGGGCCGATTATCATCACGTGGCCGCAGGCGCTACACTGGATCTCCCTGCTGGACTGGCCTGCAGAGGAGTCGTCCACTTTGCATTCGGTTTGACAACGATCGCAACGGATACCCATAAGCTTGAGCCGGAACCCAGTTTCTAGCATCGAAATCGCGGTCAGACTCCATGATCCTGCGGAAAAACGGCAGGCTAGGCTAGGCGCAGGCCGATAAGAAAAAGGCCGAGTCCCAGCACGAAGCCCGAGGCCGCTAGAACTGCCGGGACACGGCGGAGTCCGAAGCGGGAGTCAAGCCCGTGACGGAAGAACAACACGCCGCTCGACACCCAGGTTGCCAGGCCGAGAAGCGCCAGCAGGACCCACCCCGTGTGGGGGCCCGGCCGCTGCGCGAGCCTGGCCTGGTGCCAAGAGGCCCGCTTGTCGAAAGCGGATAGCGCAGCGCGCCCTTCGCTGGCAGCCAGCAGGCGCGCGAGCCGGAGTTCGAGGCTTGGCAAGCGGCTTTGGTAGGGGGAGTAGAAGGAGCGCGTGCTGAGTATTGCCGCGCGTTCTGCCTCGAACGCGGCGCGCGCCGTCTGGTAGTCGCCGCGCGTGACCGCGGCCACGGCCATGCTATCCAAGTGGTCAAGCGCGTCACGGGTGAAGGGACTGCCCGGCACGTACAGACGCCCCGCATCCATATAGTGCCGGATGGCGGCGGCCGTGTCCCCTCGCAGCTCGGCCTCCGCGCCGTTGGCAAGGGCCGTGTGCGCGTCCAGCAGCAAGCGCACCACGACAATGGCTAGGGCGGAAACCACACCGGCAGCCACGATGATGAGTTGCCGCCGCCAACCGTGCATCAGACGAAATCCCGCTTGCGGAAGATCAGCATGGCCAGGAGCAGCACGATGAACGAATACGCGACGCCGTAGCCGGTGGCCGACAGGATGTAGTCGCTGCCCACGAACTGGCGGTGTACGGAAACCTCCTCGGCCCCGACGATGGCGCCCGAGGGGTAGAAGAGGTGAAGGTTCGGGATCAGGTCGCACAGCATGTTCAGCACCGCGTTGGCGGCGGGCCCCAGCTTTTCGCCCAGTGCGCGGATGTCGGGCACGGAGCGGCCGACCACGAAGCAGCCCAGGGCGAAGAACCCGGAGAGAAACGGGCTGGAGAAGGCCGAAAAGAAGACGGCGATGGAGGTGACGAGCATCACGTTGACGAAGAGCAGCCACACCGCCTTGGCCGTGGGCAGGTCGAACCGGGCGCCCTGCGCCGCGAGGACCGCGGCCAAGACGATTCCCATGACCGATATCTGTACGGCGAGGGTGAGCAGCATGCCCAGCCACTTGCCGAAGACGAACTCCCAGCGGTGCAGGGGTTTGGGCAGGATGGTGTAGACGGTCTTGAGGTCGAGCTCCTTGTACAGGAGGTTGACGCCCACGAAAATCGCGATGATGACCCCGAAGAGGTCGATGCCGAAGAGACCGATATCGCGGATGGTGCGCACCTCTTCGTGCAGGGTCAGATTGCCGATGGCGAGCGCGGACAGGATGATCAGCACCGCGAAGAAGAGCAGGCTGTAGAGGATCTTGTTGCGTACGGCTTCCCGGAAGGTGTTCCAGGCGATGGCGATGACGCGATTCATGCCGCCCCCTTTTCCGCGGCCTGGCGGAGGAAGAGATCCTCGAGCGATTCCCGGCGGGGGGTCACCGAGAGGACGTGGCAGCCGCCGGCCAGCACTGCCCGCAGGCAAGCGTCCACGTCCGTGCCCTCGGGCAGATCGACGAGCAAGCCGTCGGGGCTCTGTCTGGTGGTGGCGCCCGCGGGCAGCGGCGGGAGCGTCCCCGCACCCGGGCTCAGGCACACCTCGGTGGAGAGCAGGCGCGCGGTCAGAAGCTCCGCCAGCGGGCCCACGCTGCGGATGCGTCCCGCGAAGATCATGGCCACGCGGTCGCAGGTCATCTCCACGTCGGGCAGGATATGGGTGGAATACACCACGGTGCGGCCCTCGCGCCGAAGTTCGAGCATGAGGTCGCGGATCTCCTTGCGGCCCAGGGGATCGAGGCCGGTCATGGGCTCGTCGAGCACGACCAGCTCGGGATCGCCCATCAAGGCCTGCGCGATGCCGATACGTTGGAGCATGCCTTTCGAGAACTTGCGCAGGGGCCGGCCGCGCGCCTGCTCGAGGCCGACGCGGGCGATGAGCTTGGCCGCGCGCTCCCGCCGAATTGCCCGCGGCACGTCGCACAGGGCGCCGACCAGGTCGAGGAATTCCTCGGGGGCGAGGTATTCATAGAAATAGGGGCTCTCCGGCAGGTAGCCGAGCCGGCGCTTGGCTTCGCGGTTCGGTACCGGCCGGCCCAGGACCTCGGCGCGGCCGCGGGTGGGGAAGACCAGGCCCATGAGCATCTTGAGCGTGGTGGTTTTGCCCGAGCCGTTGGGGCCGAGGTACCCGAAGATCTCGCCGCGCTGGACGTCGAAGGTTGCTTCCCGGACCGCTTCGATGCGCTTGCGCAAGAACCCGAGGCGAAAGGTCTTGGCCAGCCCGTCGGCACGCAGGACGATCTCGCTCATGGTGACTCCGCCGCAGTGGAAAGCCGGGGCGCGGGACGCGGCACGCGCGTGGGCGAGCGTGAGCGTGTCCGTGTGGGTGATGCGTGCGGCGGGAGGCGTGGGACGGTCCGCGTACGGCCGCTCACGCCTCGCGCGGTTCGCGTACCCCCCACGAGCACGCTCTCGCCCACGCTCGTGCGATCCGCGTGTCGCGCTCCGGTCCTAGCTATCAAGGTGTCTCCTGTACCAGTAGATCGTGCGCAGCAGGCCCTCTTCAAGATCGATCTTTGGGGCATAATCCAGAAGCTCCTTGGCTTTGTCGATGTTGGGGATGCGCAGCTCGACGTCGGCCTGGTCCCACGGCACATGCTCGACGTGCGAGGCGCTCGAGGCCAGGCGGATGATCTCCTTGGCCAGGCTGTGGATGGTCAGGGTCGAGCGCGGGTTGCCGATGTTGAAGGCGTGGCCGACCGCCTCGTCGCGAGCCAGGGCCAGCGCAATGCCGTCGACGATGTCGTCGACATAGCACCAGGCGCGGATCTGCGAGCCGTCGTTGTGCACGGTCAGGGGCTGGCCGCGCAGGGCGCGCACGATGAAGTGGTGGACCGCGCCTTCGCCGACCTGGCGCGGGCCGTAGATGTTGAACGGCCGGATGGAAACCGTGGGCAGCTTGTACTGCTTCCAGTAGTTCATGGCCAAATGCTCGGTCGCCAGCTTGGCCACGGCGTACGTCCAGCGCGCCTCGCCGACCGCGCCCAAAGTGGTGGCGTCCCACTCGGTGACGTTGTAGGCGTAGCGGCCGAAGACCTCGCTGGTGGAGAAATCGATGACCCGCCTGACGCCCCCGGCGGCCAACGCGGCCTCGAGGACGTTCATGGTGCCGAGCAACGAGATGCGCATGGTCAGCACCGGATTGCCGAGCACGGTGTCGACGCCGGCGATGGAGGCGAGGTGGATGACGGCGTCGCAGCCGGCCAGGGCGGCCTTGACTGCGCTTGCCTCGAGGACATCGCCCTGGATCGTTCGCACGTGCGGGTGCTTGGCAAGCCCCGCCGATTCCAGGGCATTGCGCCGGAAGGTGTCGAGCACGACGATCTCGTTGTCCGGAGCGAAGCGCTCGACCAGGTGCGAGCCGATGAACCCGGCGCCACCGGTCAGTAGGAGGCGCCGCCCCGAGACGTTGGGAACTGCAAAAGAAGTGTCGCTCATGAGGGAGGGGAAGCCGTATCATAGCCGAACTGGAAATCGATGCCTGGTAGCAACGGGCCAAGACCGAGACAGCGGCGCGCCGGCGTGCTCATTCCCCTTTTCTCGGTTCGCACCCCGACCGGGTGGGGGCTAGGCGAGATCCCGGACGTCGTGGCCATGGCCCGATGGGCCGCGCGGGCCGGCATCCGCGTCGTGCAGATGCTGCCGGTGTGCGCGGTCAGCGGCGGGGAGAACAGCCCCTATGCCGCGGCCACGGCTTTCGCCCTCGATCCGGCGTACCTGGGCCTGGACGCATGCCCGGACTTCGCCGCCGCCGGCGGGCGAGCGGCTCTCACCGACCAAGACAGGCGTCTGCTCGACGAAGTGGCTGCCGCCGGGGCCGTGCCCTGGGCCCGGTTGCGGCCGCTCAAGGAGCGCGGCACGCGACTCGCGTTTGCCAGCTTCCACGCCCGCGAGTGGCCGAAGCGCAGCCGGCGCGCTCGCCAACTCGAACAGTTCCGCGAGGAGAATCGCGACTGGTTGAAGGACTACGCGCTGTTCACGGTCCTTCACCAGGCATTCGCCAAGCATTGGAAGGAGTGGCCGAAGGCGCTGGCCGCGCACCAGCCGGCCGCGCTGGCCGCCGCCGCGCAGGAGCACGCAGAGGAGATTCTTTTCGTGTGCTGGCAGCAGTGGCAGCTCGACGAGCAGTGGCGGGCTGCCCGGCAGGAGGCGGCGGCGCTGGGCGTGGACCTCATGGGCGATTTGCCCTTCATGGTGGCCGAGGATTCCGCCGACGTATGGAAGGAGCGCCACCTGTTTCGCTTGGGGCTGCGCGTGGGCACCCCGCCCGACAATCTGTGCCCCGAGGGGCAGGATTGGGGCCTGCCGCTTTACGACTGGCGCGCCATGGAGAAGACCGACTTCCAGTGGATGCGGCGGCGGGCCGAGCGCAACGGACGCCTCTTCGGCCTCTACCGCGTGGACCACGTGATCGGCATGTACCGCACCTACTATCGCTCGGCCGACCGACGCAGATCAGGTTTCTCGCCGACCGACGAGGAGGCGCAGATCCGCCTTGGGGAAACCCTGCTGTCCATCATGGGCGAATACGGCGAGGTCATCGCCGAGGATCTGGGCATGGTGCCGGAATTTCTGCGGCCCTCGCTCGTCCGCCTGCGCGTTCCCGGCTACCGGGTCTTGCGCTGGGAGAAGGACGACTTGTGGCGCGACGGACGCATGCGGCAGTTCTATCGCGATCCGGCCAAATGGCCCGAGATCTCCGTGGCCACCTCGGGCACGCACGACACGGAGACGCAGGCGGTTTGGTACGACGGGCTTTCCCCCGAGCAGCGCGGCTACCTCGCGCGCATTTCCGGGCTTGCCCATCTCGATTGCCAGCGCGGCTTCGACGACGGGGTCCGGGACACGTTGCTGTCCGTGCTCTACCACTCGGCCTCGGATCTGTGCCTGCTGCCGTTCCAGGATCTGCTGGGGGCGCGCGAACGAGTCAACGTGCCGGGCTCGGTCAACGAGCACAACTGGACCTATCGCATGCCCGTGAGCGTGGACGCCCTTTCGGCCGACCGCCCCACGAGCGAGCGCCTGCTGCGTCTGGCGAGCGAATCCCGGCGCTGCGGTGCATGTAGCTAGCCCCAATGCCGGTCGCGCAAGGGAAAGACAAGCAGGAACGGAGAACGGAGATGGCTAGGGGTACCGGAATACCCAGGCCTTGCGGCTCTGTTTCTCCTCTGGATGTTTCCTGAACGAGTGGCGTTGGGGCCAGCGCCACGAACCGTCTGCACGACGAGCGACTGCCGGACGGCTCACCACAGCGCGGGCTTCGACAATCCAGACGCAAGGATGGCGCCGACGCGTCGCAGCTTGGCCTTGTTGGCGGGCGGGCCGCGCTGTAAGGATCGATCCATGCCGCTTCAGCGACCGCGCTTTCGTCGCGACCTCGAGGCCGTGCCGCTTGAGGCCGATGGGCAAAGGTGTGTCGATGTTCGCGATCCGGCCACGGGCGCAAGTTTCCGTTTCTACGACTTCGAATACCGCGTTGCCCTCGCCTTCGATGGTCTGGACTACGGGCAGGTCGCCGCGTGGCTCAAGCTCGCCGGCGGAGTGGAACCGAAGGAAGACGAGTTGCGGGGATTCGCGGCCCGCCTGCACGAGCTGGGGTTTCTCGAACCCGCAGTGGCCGGTGCACGCGTCGAGGGTGGGGCCGTCGAGGGCGCGGCTTTGCAACGCGAGGCAGGCGCGGAGATTCTCGAAGCGAGTCGGCCGGCCGCTCCCGCTGCGCCGGCGGTCACGGCGAAGCCCGGGCCGGGGCCCGCCCGAGCGCTCGCGGAGGTGGTTCCGCCATTTGAGGAGATCCCTCGGGAAGACATGCCCGAGGCAGCGGCCGTGCCCGAGGAATCCGCGCCCGCGCCGGCACCGGCGCGCGACAAGTCTCCGGCGCCGCAACCGGCAGTTGCCGAGACGGCGGCGCCCGCGGTCGTCGAGGTGCCCGGCGGCGTCCCGGCACCGCAGGAGCCGGCTGTCGAAGAAGCGGCTCCCGCGGCGGCCGGCGTCGAGGAATCCGATCCCGGGGCGGCAGTTGCCGAGGAATGGGCTTCTGTGCCGACGGTTGCCGAAGAAGCGGCTCCGGCGCCGGTGGCCGTCGAGGAAGACGCCGCATTGCCCGAGGCCGAGCCCGAGCAACCGCTCACGCCGACCGCGCAAGAGCCCGAAGCGATCGCCTCGTCGCCAGCCGAACGTGGCGAGGCAGCAGCCTCTTTGGCGCAATCCGTCGAGGAGATCCCCTCGCCACCGGCAGCGGCGGGCGAGGGGGTTGGGCCGGCCGTGGCGGCGCGCGAGGACTCGCCGTCGCCGCCAGGGCCCATGGGCGAAGCGGCTCGGTCGCCGGAGGAAGGGGGCGAGAATGGCGCCGCGCCGACGGCTCGGGGCGACGAAGGGCCCGGGATCGCAGCGGTAGCGCCCGCGGAGCCGCCCGCACCTGCGGCGTCCGCGCGTGTAGAAACGGCATCCGCGCCGGAGGCGCTGCCAGAGGAGCGCGTCGCCCCCGAGGAGGTGGGCGCGCCAGCCCAAGCGGCACCGGCCGCACCAAGACCCCTCGATTCCACGGCCTTTCCGGTGCTGCCCACCCCTCCGCCACGGCCCATCGAGCCTTCGCCGCCGCCGTCGGCAACCCCGGTCGTTCGGCCGCTGGCCCCTCTGGTCGTGACACCGCCGCCGGCCCCCTTGCCGCCCCTACCGGCCGCGCAGCAGGCGGCGGCGCGCAGGCGGCAGCGGCGCTCGCTGCTGGTGTTCGGCTCGCTCGGCGTGCTGGCGGCCGCGGCGGTGCTCGCCATCGTCGTGCCCTTCTTCTTCCAGACTCGTGCCGCGTCTCGCCCCGAGGTGCGCACCCTGGCGGCCGCGCCTGGAACCGTGCTTCGCTACTTCTCCGGTGCTGCCGTCGTGTCTGCGTTGCCTGGCGCGGTCATGAAGTTCCCGGCGCCCGGAGTGGTCACGCGTGTTGCAGCGGCCGGCAGCTCGGTGGTTGCCGGGGACGTTCTGGCGGCGGTGGAGGCCGCGCGCCCTCTGCAGAACCGGCTGGCCCAGCAGCGCGAACGTCTGGCCTTCTATCAGCAGATGCTGGAGGCCATGCGGCAGGTCGGCAACACGGCCGAGGAAGAGCGACAAGCAGCCAATGTCGAGTCCAGGAAGGCGAAGATCGCCAAGACCCTGGTCGCCCTGAGCCGGGTCGCGGTGGTGGCGAGCACGGCCGGCGAGGTGGAAGACACCTTCGCGCGCGTCGGCGACACCGTGGAGGCCGGCAGCCTGGCCCTGCGTCTGCGCTCGGCCGGCCATCGGGCCACCTTCGAGCTGCCGCGGGCCCAGGCCGCGGCGGCACGCCGGCTCGGTTTCTGCCAGGTCGGGGTAGAAGGCTATGTGTTCCCCTGCACGCGGGGGCAAGGGCGCGACGACGACACCCACGTCAGCGTGGAGATTGCCGCCTTGCCCTCGACGCTGCTCGGTCGCCCGGCGCGGCTGGCGCGGGCGCGGTTCGATGGCGCCGTGGTCTTGCCGGCCTCCGCCCTCGAGAGCGTGGGCCGCCGGCAGCAGGTGTTGGTGGTTTCGCCGCTCGGGCGCATCGAGGCGCGTCCCGTGACCGCGGCCGAGCACAACGCGGCCGAGGCGATCGTGATCCAGGGGTTGGATCCGGGCGACAACGTGGTGCTCGAACCCACCTCGGATCTGCGGCCGGGCGCGCAAGTCACCACTGGCTCTTGACTTGGCGATGGGATCGGCATCACGACTTCGGGCCGGCGTGCCTGCACGCGGTTTGACAGAATTCTCGACGGTGCGCAGACTCGAAAGAAGGGCGCTTGCGGCCTGAGGAGCAAAATGCGGTTTCCAGCCATCGGTTCGATGATCGTGCTGCTGTCGTTGGCCAGTTGCGACGGCGATTCCAGCGTCCTCATGTCGGTGTGGAACGACGCCGGCCCGGGAGACGTGGCACCTGGGCCTGGCGGCGCGGCCGGCGGCCAGGGCGGGAACGCGGTGCCAGCGGCGGGCGGCGCCGGCGGTGGGGCCGGCGGCGCCTCGGGGGCCGGCAGCATCGTCGTGCCCGGCGGCGCGCGCGATCTGACGACCGCCATGTGCATCTCCTCCACGGGCGGCACCTGCGTGGCGCCGGCCGGCTTCGCGAGCTGCCTGCAAGCGAACTGCAACGCGAAGCTCGTGGCCTGCTACTACTCGGACGGCGTCTCGTCCGCGGCCGGCGGCGTGTGCCAGGCGTACGCCAACTGCATGCTCGCCAGTCCGTGCGATGCCAACGGCACCAACTACCAGAACGATTGCGCGCTCAACTACGCCTCGAACAACTTCGCATGTGCGACGTGCCTTGCCAGCCTGGTCTCGTGCTCGACCACGTATGGGTGCGGCGATCCCTTCGCCTGTTCCTTCCCATAGGCGGCCGGCCGCCCGGCCGCTGGTCTCAATCGTGGTGAAGAATGCGCGCTAGGACGTCGCCGAGTCCGCGCTGTCGTTCGATCGTCCCATGGCCGACGACGACACCGACGTCTCGATCTCGACGCCGTGCTCGCCATCCCGAGCGAGCGTCTGCGACAACGGTGCCTATCAAGGCCGCACGCGGTAGCCCGCCTGGCGCGTCAGCCAATCCACGATGGTTCGTTGGATTTCGCGGCGCTGGGTCAGGAGCACGAAGTGGCCACCGGGGAAGCCGGCGTAGGTGGCGCGATTGCGTTCGGCGAAGGCGCGGGCTGCCGCGGCCGGCGCCACGGTGTCATGCTCGCCATGCACCACCAGCGTGGGCAGGCCCGCATTGGCGCCCGCGGCCGGCGCACCGGAAATGAGAATCGACCCCTGCAGCAGCGAGGCGAAGCGTGGCGCGAGCGCAGCGGCGCCGACGGCCCCGTTCGACAGGCCGGCGAGGAACACGCGTTTGATGTTGCGGCCGTGCAAGTAGTCGAGAGTAGCGCGCAGAATGCGCTCGCCGGCATCGCCCCGCCACTGTCCGCGAAAGTCCGTTGCCGGGCAGACCGTGAGCGCGCCGATCTCTCTCGCGGCCCGCGCCAGAAGCCAGCATTCGAGGGTGAAGTTGCCCGCGTAGCCGTGCAGAAAGATCACGGCGAACTTCATGGGCACGGAGGGCTTGGGCTCGGCGCGCGGCTCGATGACCAGGGCATCGAAGGCGCCCGCCGTCTGGCGGCCTAGGAAGGTGTCGAGCACCGGCGAGGGAAAGAAGACGTCGTCCCGTCGCATCGCCACATACGCCGCGTGCATGGCGGGGACAAGACGCTCTCGTTCGCCGGGAGGCAACTGCCATCGCATCGCCACGAGGCGCGCCCCCGCCAAGGCGAGATCCTGTTCGTCCAGCAGACGCCCCAGCCAGCGCGCCGAAGCGCCGGCCGGCAACGTGCGCATCGCGATCATTCCATCGCCCGCGCCGACGATGCGCACCACGAGCAGCACGGCCAGCAGCACAAGCGCAGCCAGGCCCAACCCGCGCCGCGGCCGGCGTTCCTTGATGAACAGCGCCACGGCAGCAACCGTCAGCGTTCCCAGCGCGAACCACCCCGAGGGCGACCACGGTGCGGCGACTCCCAGCAACGCGAGCAGCACCACTGCGCCGAGCACGGCTAGCGCGAGAAGGCGGCTCAAGGAGCGCATGCGAGCAGCATAGACAACACGCGCTCGCCGGGGCAATCGGAATGCCAAACGGGGAGGAACGGCGGATCGGAAAACCAAGGGCAAGGTTGGGGAGGCAGCGAAGCCACTTGGGTCCCGGTCGCTCCGTTTCTCCCCGTCATTCCAGTCCTGCCAGCGGCCCACCTCGGGCAAAGAGCGTGTCCACGCGGGCGGTGATGGCCGGATCTTCGACGAGGGGAGGGGCGTGGTGGGGCTTGGTGCGCGCGTCGATGACGAGAGAGCCGGCGCAGCCCCAGTGCTTGTCCCGCGTGGCCGCGGCAATGCCGTCGACGTCCACGGCGGGATTCGAGCGCGTGAACGTCACCCACAGGAAATTGTCGAGGCTGCGCGCGGCGAATTCGCTGTCGTCGACCAGAACCACGAGCGGGAAGGCGCAAAGCGAATCCGTGGCCCAGAAGCCCGCGCAGAATGCCGGCGCGTCCTTGGTCGCGCGAACGGCGAGGATGCCGGGCAGGACCACGCGCGGATCGGAGAAACCCACGGGCAAGCGCAGGTCGGCCGGCAACAGGGTCGGCAGCTCGCGTTTCTTTGCCCCGACGGCCGCCACCACCAGCTTGGAGCCCTGGTTCAGTTCCGGCCCCGAGTAGTCGAGCGTGTCGATCGTGGTCCGGGTCTGGAAGTGCAGATCGCGTCGCCAATCCACGCGTTCGAGCAAGTGGCGGAAGAAGGCGGGAACGTCGCTCGGTCGCAGATTCGCGTCGTCGTTCTCGGCCACGATGAACAGGTACTTGGCCAGCGACAGTTGCCCCTGACCGAGCAAGGCATTGGCCTGGGTGAGCAGCTCCTGCGGCTCTGCACGCTCGGCGAAGGCTTGATAGCGCTCGCTGCCCACGGCGAGCAGCAGCGGATGCACGCCGGCGGCGTCCACGGCGTTGACGGCGCGCACGCCGGGCAGCACGGTCGGAAGCAGCGGGCCGGTCAGCTCGTGCACGAGCTGGCCGAAGACGCCGTCTTCTTGCGGCGGCCGGCCGACCACGGTGAAGGGCCAGACCGCGTCGCCGCGGTGGTAGATGCGCCGTACGCGCACGCAGGGAAAATCGTGGCGCAGGCTGTAGTAGCCCAGGTGATCCCCGAATGGGCCCTCGGGTCGAAGCTCGCCGGGATGGATCTCCCCCAGGATGCAGAAGTCGGCGTCCGGGCAGATGGGCAGGGGCCAGCCCTTCTGCCGCGCGAGGCGCACGCGCCGGCCGCCGAGGGCGCCGGCCAGCGCCAGTTCGGGCATGCCCTCGGGCAAGGGCATCATGGCCGCGACGGTCATGGCCGGAGGCCCGCCGACGTAGATATTGACGAAGAGCGGCTCACCGCGCGCCAGCGCGGCCTCGTGGTGCACGCCGATGCCGCGCTGGAGCTGGTAGTGCAGCCCCACCTCGCGATCCTTCTCGTAGCCGCCCCCGGACAGTTGCACGCGATACATGCCGAGGTTCGAAGACCTGGGGCCGGGCCGCCGCGGATCCTCGGAGTAGACCTGGGGCAAGGTGACAAACGCGCCGCCGTCCTCGGGCCAGCAGCGTAGTTGGGGCAACTCGCCGACGGCGATCTGGTTGGCGAAGAGGGGCCCCCCCGCCACCCGGCGTGGCCGGGTGCGCAGCAAGGTCCAGGGCACGGAGGCGTAGCGCGCAGGGTTCCGCCATAGCGCCGCCAGATCGGCGCGGAGTTCGACGAGGCGCCGAACGCCTTCTAGCGTGTCGCGGAAGATGAAGCGCGCCCGCTCCATGGTGCCGTAGAGGTTGCTCGCCATGGGAAACCGGCAGCCGCGCACGCGCACGAAGTAGAGGGCCGGGCCGCCGGCGCGGAAGACGCGGCGGTGGATCTCGGCCATCTCCAGATCGGGATCGACCTCGGTTTCGATGCGCAGAAGGTGGCCGGCTCGCGCGAGATCGAGAACGCACTCGCGGGTGGAAGTGTGGGTCATCGCGTGGATCCGGGTCCGTTGCACCCGCGGTGTCCGAGATCCTTCGCGTGGCAGGACAGGCGGGCGGGTCGGGCCTTTCCCAAGGCGAGTTCCTCGAACTGGCTGGAGCACTTGCGACAAACGTATTCGTAGAGCGGCACGGTGTTTCTTCCTTTTTCGCGGGAAGACTAGCAGCAGTCGCGTCCTCTGGCATAATGCCGCGAAGCCGCCCCGCGGGCGGGCAAGCAACGCATGAGCGAAGGCAAGGCGAGCACCACCGTCAGCGCGGCCAGTGCGCGGCAGGACAGCGCCAAGGCGAGCCCGCAGCAAGGCGCGGACATTCGCAGGCTGGCCCTGGGTGCGGTGGGCGTGGTCTACGGCGACATCGGCACCTCGCCGCTCTACGCGCTCAAGGAATGCGTGACACTGCCTCATGGCGTCGTGCCCCAGGTGCAGAACATCCTCGGGCTTCTGTCCCTGTTCTTCTGGGCCATCGTTCTCGTCGTCTCGGCCAAGTACATCTTGTTCGTCATGCGCGCCGACAACCGCGGCGAGGGCGGGGTGCTCGCGCTCATGGCCCTGGCCGCGCGCGTGGGGCGGGCCAGAAGCGCGCAACGGCAAGAGAAGGCCAAGCCCAGGCGCCACAACTGGCACGACGTCAAGCGCACGAGCTTCGTCCTGGTCATGCTGGGGCTCTTCGGTGCGGCGCTGCTCACGGGCGAGGGGGTGATCACTCCGGCCATCTCCGTACTCTCGGCGGTCGAGGGGCTGGGCGTGGCGACGCGAGCTTTCCAACCCATCGTGGTGCCGCTCACTTGTGCGATCTTGATCGGTCTCTTCTGGGTGCAGAAGCGTGGCACCGGCCGCATCGGCTCCGTGTTTGGCCCGGTCACGCTGCTCTGGTTCCTGGCCATCGCCGCCTGTGGCGTGCCGTGGATCGTCCGGCATCCCGAGATCCTTTTCGCGGTGAACCCGGTGCACGCGGTTCGTTTCTTCGCCGACCACGGTATGCACGGGTTTTTCGTGCTGGGATCCGTCGTCCTGTGCATCACCGGCTGCGAGGCGCTCTACGCCGACATGGGTCACTTCGGCCGCCGCGCCATCCGTCTGGCCTGGTATGCCTGCGTCTTGCCCGCCCTGCTGCTCAACTACTTCGGCCAGGGGGCGCTTCTGCTCGAACGACCGACCGCGGTCAGCAATACCTTCTATGCCCTGGTACCCTCGGGATGGCTCTACCCCATGGTGGCGCTGGCGACCGTGGCGACCGTCATCGCGTCCCAGGCCCTCATTTCGGGTGCCTTCTCGATCGCCCGCCAGGCCATCCAACTGGGGTACTTGCCTCGCATGACCGTGGTGCACACCTCGGGCACCACCGAGGGACAGATCTACATCCCCGAGGTGAACCGTCTGCTCATGGTGGCCTGCGTGGCCCTGGTGCTCGGCTTTCGCGCCTCGAGCAACCTGGCCGCAGCCTACGGCGTCGCCGTGACCGGCACGATGACCATCACCTCGATCCTGTTCTTCTTCGTGGCCCGGCAGCGCTGGGGCTGGAGCTGGCTGCGCGCGGGGGCCTTGCTGCTGGTGCTTCTGTGCATCGACCTCTCCTTTTTCGTTTCGTGCGTGGCGAAGATCAGCACCGGCGGCTGGGTGCCGCTGGCCCTGGCCGCGGGTGTGTTCAGCGTGATGGTGACGTGGAATCGCGGCCGGACGATCCTCGGCGAGAAGGTGGCGGCCGGCACGCTGCCGCTGACCACGTTTGTGGCCGACGTGGGGGCAAACAAGCCCCATCGCGTGGCGGGCACTGCGGTCTTTCTCGCGTCGACCCCGCGCGGGACGCCCACCGTCCTTCTGCACCACTTCAAGCACAACAAGGTTCTGCACGAAAAGGTCGTGATCCTGTCGATCACCACCGACGCCGTCCCCGCGGTGCGCGAGGAGCAGAAGATCCGCCTGCGCGACTTCGGCCTCGGCTTCTGGGGGGTCACCGCGCACTACGGGTTCATGGAGAGCCCGGACGTGACCGATATCCTACGGCGCTGCCGGGCCAACGGCCTCGAAACGAAAGCCGCAGACACCAGCTTCTACCTCGGCCGCGAGACCATTATCCCCAAGCCCGGCCGCCTCGGCATGGCCGCCTGGCGCAAGCAGCTCTTCCGCTTCCTGTCCCGCAACGCGCGCCCGGCCACCGACTTCTTCGCCATTCCGCCCAACCGAGTGGTCGAGATCGGCATGCAGATCGAGTTCTGAGGTCTATCTTGGCCGCGTGGCTGGCGCGCGGAGCGCATCGCCGGGACGGCCTCGTGCGCCCTCGAGACCCCGATGCCGCCGCCCGACGATACCCAGGTCTGGGTCCATGTGGACAAGCAGCTCGTCCGGCCAGGCGGTCTCGACGTCTCGGCCGACGGCTGGACCTTCGGGGCCTCGAATCAGCCCTTGCGCCTGCGGCGTGCGAAAAGCAGGCCCAGGGCGGCGAAGAGCAGCCAGGCCGGCCCGCTCGACAGCTCGCCCGCGGCCACGGTGCAGCCGCCGCCGCCCGAGGTGGTCGCGGCGGTGGTCTGGGGGGTGTTCCCGGGCATGTCGGCGGTCGTGGGCGTCGGTGTGGGCGGGACGGCGTTGCCTTGGGAAGTCCCAGCGTCGGCCGCCCTCACTGCGGTGGTGCCACCGCCTTCGCTGCCGCCGAGATCCGTGCCGACGTAGAGCGGGCCGTGGCTTGAAGGGGGCTGGCAAGTCCGGGTCGTTTCCTCGGGTGGGAAGAGCGCACCAGCGTCAAGCACCACGGGCGGCGGCACGGGCACGGGCTCTGGCTTGCTTGTGGCTTCGCCTGCTCCAGACGGCGCGGTCTCCACGTCGGGAGGCGTGCTGGAAACCTCGGTTCCGCTGTGAACCGTGACGCAGGTCCAGCCCGAGGGGCAGTCGCTATCCGCAGCGCAGGCGACGGCATTGGCTTGGCAGTAGCCGGGATAGGACTCGACGGTCGTACACGTGATGACCGGGGCTTCGCCGGCGTCGATGCCCTCGGAAGGCGGTGCCGGCGGCTCACTCGAACCACTGGCGCCACCCGTGCCGACCGAGTCCTCGGCCGTGCCGCCGCTGGCGCTTCCGCTCGAACCCGAGCACACACCAATCACGTTGGGCTTGCAGGTGAAGCCAGCGCCGCAATCCGCGTCGGTGTTGCACGGCATCTCCCAGCGATACGCGCAGTAGGAGACGGTGGTGTCCGCGCAGGTCACGGGATCGGGCACGGGCGGGTCGGGGCATTCGGTGCCCGGTTCGCACCTGACAGTCTCCGGAGTGCCGCCAGTGCACGTTGTGTAGGTCTGGCTGAAGCACACCATGTCGGGCCCGCAATCCGCGTCGCTCGCGCAGGGCGCGGCTTGGCAGCTCTTCGTGGCTGGAAGCTGCGGTCCAACCACCTCGGTGCAGACAGTGCCGCCGTCAACGATGGAACAGACGACCGCCGCCGTGGCAATGGTCGGGTCCTCCTGACAGCTCAAGCCCTTGGCACAGTCCGCGTCGCTCGTGCAGGTCTGGGCGATGGCCAGGCCGGGCGCCATGAGGGTGGTGGCAATAGCCGAGAGTCCGAAAACGAGCTTTGCAGACGCCATGGTGTTGTCCTTTTGCCTTCAGATTGATGCTCCTAGGCATCTGTTGCCAGCATTTCGCGTGCCATCGTCCCACTGGCGCTTGGCGCCCGAATGGTCCATGTTTTCCGGCCAGGGCACGTCTTGCGGGTTCAGTTTTCTGAGGCGAGCCCGCGCGGGAATGCCGTACATTCGATCCTCGTCATGGCTGGATGGGCCGCGATGCTGAAGCTTCTGTGGCTCTTCGTCCTGCTGCTGCCTGCCGCCGACGCTCGGCCCGCGCCGCCGGCTTTTCGTGGCACGCAAGGCACGGTTCCCCAGACTGTGGCCGCGCGCATGCGGGTGCATTCGTGGCGCGAGGGATGCCCGGTTCCCATCGCGCAACTGGCGTATCTGCGGCTGTCCCACTACGGCAGCGATGGGGCCGTGCATGAGGGAGAGCTGATCGTGCATCGCGAGTTGGCCGTCGAGGTGCTCCAGATCTTCCGGGCGCTCTTCGAGCAGAAGTTCCCCATCGAGAGGATGCGCCTCATCGACGACTACCAGGGCGACGACGACCGCTCGATGGCCGACAACAACACCTCGGGCTTCAACTGCCGGCGCGTGGCTGGCAAGCCTCTCGTGTTTTCGAGGCACAGCCATGGCCGCGCCATCGACATCAATCCGCTGCTGAACCCCATGGTTCTTGCGGGGACGGTTTCTCCTCCCGCAGGTGCCAAGTACGCCAACCGGGCGCGCAGGGTTCCTGGCTTGCTGCGCCAGGGGGACCGGGCCGTCCGCGAATTCACTCGCCGCGGCTGGACGTGGGGGGGGGCCTGGGTTTCGATGAAGGACTACCAGCACTTCGAGAAGTAGTTAGCGCGGAGCGGCATGCGTTCGCGCCAATCTACCCTCGGTAGGGCTTGTGGAATATAAGACCAGTCCCAAGGAACCTCCCGGCCGTGATTCGTGGAAAGAAAGTGGTCGTCGTCATGCCTGCGTACAACGCGGGCAAGACGCTGCGCAATACCTGCGCCGAGGTGCCCCTGGACATCGTTGACGAGATCATTGTCGTCGACGACGCCAGCCGCGACGAAACCGTCTCCGTAGCCAAGGAGCTGGGGCTTCGGACGGTCGTGCACCCACGCAATCGGGGCTATGGCGGCAACCAGAAGTCCTGCTACAAGACCGCGCTCGCGGCCGGGGCCGACATCGTCATCATGCTCCACCCCGACTACCAGTACACGCCCAAGCTGGTTTCGGCCATGGCCTACATTCTCGAATCTGGCCTCTACGACGTCGTGCTGGGCTCGCGCATCTTGGGCGGCCAGGCGCTCAAGGGCGGTATGCCGCTCTACAAATACGTCAGCAACCGCTTCCTGACCATGGTGCAGAACGTCCTGATGGGCGCCAAGCTGTCCGAGTACCACACGGGCTACCGTGCTTTCACCCGCAAGGTGCTGGAAACCGTGCCCATCGAGCGCAACTCCGACGATTTCGTTTTCGACAACCAGATGCTCTCGCAGATCCATTTCCTCGGATTCTCCATCGCCGAGGTGACTTGCCCGGCCAAGTACTTCAAGGAGGCATCCTCCATCAACTTCGGCCGCAGTCTGCGCTATGGCCTTGGCTGCCTCTGGACCGCCGTGCTCTTCCGTCTGGCCAAGATGGGCATCTACCGCGCCAGGCTGTTTGCCAAGTAGCCCACCGTTGCGCACGTCAAGGCTCTCACGACTTGTTTGTGCTTGTGCCCATCGGTTCGCGCCCTCAGAATACCTCCGTGTTCTCGCGCCTCCGCGCGGTCCGGGGCGCGAGCGGGCTCGGCCCGTGTGGCAGCGGCCGCAGGTGGCAGGACGCTTTCGATGCGCACGAAACCAAGGTGGCCCTCTCTGCTGGCCGTGCTGCTTGCCCCACTCGCATGCACGATCGACAGGTCCGGCCTTCCGGTTGATGGTCAAGGCGGTGCCCGGGCCGATGTCTCCGGCGCCAGCGGCAGCACGGGTCTCGGGGGCAATGCGGCCAGCGGTGGTGCTGCGGGGAACGGCGCAACCACGCGCGCTGCGGGCGCGCCTGGCGCCGGTGGCGTCGGGGACACGGGGGGAGTGTTCGGCACGGGCGGCGCCAGGGCGGCGGGCGGGGCGCAGGCCTTTGGCGGCGGGCGTGGCGACGGCGGCGTCGTGCGGCGGGAGGCGGGCGCGGACGCCAGCCACAATCCCGTTGACACCGGCCCCCCGGAGATGGGTCCCGAGGTCACCCCCAGCACGAAATGCGCCGACAAGGGCGGGGTGTATCAGGCAGACAAGTGTGTTTTCGACTGCACCGCGCAGGACGCATGCAGCACGGTCGTAACCTGCCCCTCCCAGCAGGCCTGCCAGGTTCGCTGTGGCGCTTCCAGCTGCGCCGAAGGCGTCGACTGCTCGCAGGCGACGGCGTGCGATGTCGTCTGCGGCGAAAATGGCGCTGCGGATGCCTGCGCTGGCCCGGTCAAGTGCGGCGGTACCCAGTGCACCATCGCTTGCGCCGGAGCCAACGCCTGCAAGGGGGCTGTTTCCAGCAACGCGGCCCACACGCGGCTCGTCTGCGGCGGCGAAACGAGCTGCGGCTCGACCGTGAGCTGCTCGGGCGACGAGTGCAACCTTACCTGCAGCGGCAATCGCTCGTGTGCGGGCGGCATCACCACCAACGCCAGCGCCAACGTCGTCACGTGTTCCGGTAGGAACTCGTGCCGGGCGCGCGTGACCTGCAACGGGTCGACTTGCGACGTCACGTGCAGCGGACAGGGAGCCGAAACCTGCGCGGGCGGCGTGGACTGCAACGCGGGCGGCGGGACTTGCCCCTAGCATCGGAGCCAGGCCATCGCGCTGTCCCAGCTTGGAAGTCGCCGGCGGGGACGTCCGGCTTCTCTCTGCTCCGGACCCCGGATCGGGGTATCTTTTTGCGTCGGCGTAAGCCAGACCCCTAGGAATCTTGCACTTGTTACCCTAAGATCGACCAGCAGCACGCTCAGAAATGGAAGGCTTTCCGCGACGCTTCGGTGGGTATGTCCTGGTCAAGCCCCTGGCGCGTGGGGGCATGGGAGCGCTCTACCTGGCGCTGCACGGCCATCGCGGCATGGAAAAACTGTGCGTGGTCAAGACGGCGCTGCCACATCTGGTCGAGAAAGGCTACCTGCAGCGCTTCAAGGACGAGGCCAAAGTCGTGGTGCGATTGTCGCACGGCAACCTGGTGGGCGTATTCGACGCTGGCCAAGTCAAAGGCGAGATCTACCTCGCCATGGATTTCATCGAGGGCAAGGATCTGCGCGCGGTGTGGAACCGCTGTGCGCAGAAGGGCGTGGCCTTCCCTCTGCCCGTCGCCGTTCACATCGTCAAGGAGCTGGTGCGCGGTCTGGGCTACGCGCATTCCTTCGAAGGTCTCAAGCTCGTCCACCGCGACGTCTCCCCGCCCAACGTGCTTCTGTCCTATTCCGGCGAGATCAAGCTGACCGACTTCGGTCTGGCCACCTCGACCCTGAAGCTGGAAAAGACCGCGCCCGGGGTGGTCTACGGCAAGGTCAGCTACATGTCGCCCGAGCAGGCGCGTGGCGAGACACTCGATGGGCGCACCGACCTGTATGCCGCAGGTGTCATCCTGTGGGAGCTGCTCACCGGCCGGCAGCTCTTCGCCCCAGCGCCGCGCGTGGCCGGCGAGGAGGCTCCCCAGGACGATCTGCTCGAACGCGTGCGCCACCCGCAGGTCGTGCCGCCTTCGCAGCGGGCTAGCCGCGTACCGCGCGAGCTCGATCTCTTGGTGCTCAGGGCGCTGGCCCCGCGGCCGGAGGATCGTTTCCAGAGCGGCGAGGAGCTACGCTCGGAGCTAGCGGCCTTTCTCGCCAAGAACGCCCCGGCCATGGACGGGCATCAGGTCGCGCGTTTTCTGCGCGATCTGTGGAGCGAGGTCATGGCCAAGGAACGCAGCGAGCGCCAGGAGCTGGTGCGCGATGGCGCCTATCTGCTCGAAGGCTTCTCGAGCATGCACCGGGAGCCGTTCTCGCCGCCGCCTCAGGCGCTGGTGGAGGTCGCGGCCGAACGTGTCGCCACGGCGCCGCTGGGTCGCCCCGGCGGTCCGGAGCCGGTGATCACGCCCAAGCCGCTCGAAGAGGGCTCGCGCATGGTCGGGGCGCTCCTTTCGGGGCGCTACCAGATCAAGCGCCTGTGCGGCGAGGGCGGCATGGGACGCGTGTACGAAGCCGAGCATGTCGAGATCGGCAAGCGCGTGGCCATCAAGGTTCTGCATCCGGCGTACTCGCGCACCCCGGATCTGGTCGAACGATTCAGGCGCGAGGCGCGCGCCGCCTCGCGCATCGAGCATCCGAACGTCGTCAACGTCACCGACTTCGGCACGACCCTCGACGGTTCGCTCTTCTTCGTGATGGAATACATCGAGGGCATCGAGCTCGGCCTGCTCATCCACCGCGAGGGGCCGCTCGCCACGCTGCGCACCCTGCATATCGCCGAGCAGATGTGCGAGGCGCTGCAGGCGGCGCACGACGTCGGCGTCATCCACCGCGATCTCAAACCCGAGAACATCTTGCTGCTCGGTCTGGGCGGCGGCCGCTCCCCGTCGAACGGGCAGTCGAATCCCGGCATCGACGTGCGCGAGGGCAGCGAGTTCGTCAAAGTGTTGGATTTCGGCATCGCCAAGAGCGCGGAGATCGAGGAGCACCCGCGGCGCGGCAAACGCTTGACACGGCCCGGTGTCGCGATGGGCACGCCCGAATACATGGCGCCCGAGCAGGCGGCCGGTTTCCCCGCCGACCCACGCTCCGACATCTACGCCGTGGGCTCGATCATGTACGAGATGCTCTCGGGCAAGGCGCCCTACGAGGGCGACAACGTGATGGAGGTCCTGCACAAGAAGGCCAACGAGCCGCCGCCGCCGCTCGTCGAAGTGCGGCCCGGGCTTTCTCCGGAGATCGTGGCGCTGGTCGAACGCGCCATGGCTCGGCTGCCGGAGGATCGCCCGAAGAGCATGGCCGAGCTCGCCGCCGAGATCCGAGCCCTCGAGAGCGTCCTCATCGTGACGCCGCCGCCGGCGCTGCTCCCGCACGTCAGCCCGCCGGCGGGCGAGGGGCTGCAAGCCGACTACCAGCCTTTCTCGGGCGACGTTTCGGAGACGCGCGTCGTCTTGCCGTTTGCTTTTCGCCGGCGGCTCTACCTCGTTGGCGGGCTCGTTGCCTTCGTGCTGGCCGGCGCGGCGCTGTATGCCCTGGGCCGTGCCCGGCAGAACCAGCAGGAGGGCGCAGCGGCATCGGCGCCACCCGTTGCCGTCCGCAGCGTCCAGCCGCCCGTGCCCGCCCCCGTTCCGCCTCCGCCCGTGGCCGCGGCTTCGTTTGATGCCGCGGCCGAGGCAGGCGCCTCCGGGGTGGAGCCGGCCGTCGCCGAGCCCGAGCCCAGCGAGACCGTCCGGCGTGAGCCGAGCGGGCGCCCCGCTCGCCCGGCCGTGGCCTTGGCCAAGGAGATCGAGGAGTCGTTGCAGAAGGCTCGACAGCTCTTGCACGCCCAGCGCTACGATGAGGCCCGAGTTGCCTTCGGCAAGCTACTCGCCAGGAGGCAGGCCCGAGGCGCTGCGGCCGCGGGGCTGGCCAAGATCGCCTTCCAGGAGAAGAACTACAAGCAGGCCGCCCTGCGGGCCCGGCAGAGCGCCCGCGCGGGCGGCGGCGTCGAGGCGCGGGTGTTGCTTGGCGATGCCTACTTCAAGCTGGAGAAGTTCGAGGAGGCAAAGAAGGCCTACGAGGAGGCGCTCAGGCTCGACCCCAACAACCGCGTGGCGGGGCAGGGCTTGCGCCTGGTGGAAAGTCGGCTCTTGCCCTGAAATAGGCGACGTACGGCCCGGCCCGCTGATAAGCTACGGGGTCCGCAGTCATGGCCGCCGCCTACCCGCGACAGTTCGGCAAGTATGTCTTGCTCAAGCCCCTCGCCAAGGGAGGGATGGGGGAGATCTACGTGGCGGCTTTGGGCCAGCTCGACGGCTTCGACAAGCTGTGCGTGATCAAGAAGGTCATTCCCGAGAAGGCGGACGAGGGCAAGGCCAAGCGGTTTCTGGACGAGGCCAAGGTGGTGTTGCGGCTTTCCCACTCTGGCTTGGTCAACACCTTTGACGCCGGCCAGGTCGACCGGGAGTTCTACATCGCCATGGAGCTCGTCGAGGGCAAGGATCTGCGCGAGGTGTGGAACCGCTGCGTGCGCGTACGTCATCGTATCCCGCTCGAGGTCGCGCTGCAGGTGGCACGCGAGGTCGCGCGCACGCTGTCCTTCGTGCACACGTACGGCGAGCTCAATCTGGTCCACCGCGACGTGGCGCCGCCCAACATCATGCTCGCCTACAACGGCGACGTGAAACTGACGGACTTCGGTCTGGCGAGAAGCGCCCTCAAGGAAGAACACACGCAGCCCGGCGTGGTGTTCGGACGGGCGGCCTACCTGGCGCCCGAGCAGGCGCGCGGCGAGGTCGCCGATCCCTGTACCGACGTGTACTCGCTCGCCGTGGTGCTGTGGGAGCTTCTGACCGGGCATCAGTACTTGCAGATCGCCGGACTCGATCCCGTGGCCGCGTTGGCCGTCGTGCGCCATCCCAAACCCATGCCGCCGTCGTCGCGGGCCCCGTGGGTGACGCCGGCCCTGGACGCGGTGGTGATGCGCGCGCTGGCCCCCGATCGCGGCAAGCGCTTCGCCAGCGCCGAGGAGTTCCGGCTGGCGCTGTCGGACGCCATCGCGGAGGCGGCGCCGCGCACGGACTCGGCCAGGGTGTCGGAGTTGATGCACGCCATCTACAAGAAGGCCATCGCCGAGGAGGCGGCCGAACGCGGGCGCTTTCTCAAGGAGGTGCTGCCCGCCTTCCGGGCCGCGACGACTCCCAAACCCGAGCCGCTGCCGGCGCCGCCGCCCGCCAAGAGCGCCAAACCCGGAAACGGGGGCGCCGGGGCGGCATCTGCGAGCCCTGCTCCCGCGTCCTCGCCGGGTGGCTCGGAACGGCCAGCCGGCAGGGCGGCCAAGCGGGCGGCTGCGCTCAAGGTGTTGGCGGAATTGGCCGCCGAGGATGCGCAAGCGCCTTCGCGCAAGTAGGTGCGGGCGTTGAGCACCGAGACGGATGCATCGCTCCCGCGCGTGGCCGTGGTGACGGTCCTCTACCGCTGCGAGAGGTTCGTGCCCGGCCTGCTTGCCAGCATTGCGGAGGTCGAGTACCCCCGTGAGCGGCTGGAACTCCATCTCGTGGACAACGGCGCCGGCGACGGCAGCTTGGCGGCGGCGCGGCGGGAGATCGAACGCCTCGGGGATCGCCTGCCGTCCGTGGTGGTGCATGAGCCGGGCGGCAACCTGGGTTTCGCGGCTGCCAACAACCTCGCTTTGCGGGCAGCCACGGCTCGCGGCGTCGACTACGTTTTCTTGCTCAACCCGGACGCCACCTGCGAGCGCGCGGCTCTGCGTGAGGCGGTCGACGCGGCGGAGGGCAGCGCGGACGTGGGCTCGGTGCAGTCGCTGCTCGTGCTGGGCAGCGAGCCCGAGAAGGTCAATTCCAGCGGCAACCTCATTCACTTCCTGGGCTTCGGCTACGTCGGCGGCTACCTGGGGGCGCGCGCGGCCGTGCCGCCGGGGCCGCGCGACATCGCGTTTTCGTCCGGGGCCTGCGTGCTCCTGCCGGTGCCGGTGCTGCAACGGGTGGGCCTCTTTGACGAAACCCTTTGGCTCTACCACGAGGATCTGGATCTGGGCTGGCGGATCCGCGTGGCGGGCCTGCGCAACGTGGTGGCTCCGGCCAGCGTATGCCGGCACTACTACGAATTCTCGCGGGCCACGTCCAAGTGGTACTGGATGGAGCGCAACCGCTGGATCGTGGTGCTCAAGAACTACCGTTTGCCGACGGTCTTGCTGTTGCTCCCGGCCCTCCTGCTTGCGGATCTCGGTTTGCTCTTCATGGCGGCGCGCGGCGGCTGGCTGGGCGCCAAGCTGCGCTCGCTTCTGTGGTTCGTGCGCCCGACGGCCTGGCGCTATCTGTGGCGCGGCCGGCGCGCCGTCGCCGCGATCCGCCGGGTGCCCGACCGCGAGATCCTCCGCCACTTCGCCGCGGTCATCGACTACCCTGGTTTCCGCGGCCCGATTGTCACCCATGTGGTGGAGCCGGTGTGGAAGCTCCTGTTGGCAATCCTGCGCGTGGTCGTGCGCTGGTAGAGAGAGCGCGCGATGAATGGCGAAGGGCGCGACGAATCGCGCCCCTACTTGCGCTCGATCTTCTTGGCCAGATCCTGCGCGGACAAGGCGCGCACCACGGGCTTGCCGCGTATGTCGCTGGCGGAGCGCTTGCGCGTGCGCACCTGGAAGTCGCGGCCCATGGCCTTCTTCAGCCGCTCCTGCTCCGCCTCCATGTGTGCCCACACCGCATCCGCCTCGGCTTGACCGATGACATGGGCCGTTTGCTCGCCCGGGTGGTGCCCTTCCTCGGCTGCGCTTTCGGCCTCGGGGGCCGGGGTCGGTGCGCGCGGGGAAGGTGGCGCAACCGGCACTCCGAACACCGGCGTCCTGACGGGCGAGGATCTCGTGGGAGCCGGCTGGCTATTGCGTGCCTTGGGCGCGGCGACGCGGCCGAGCTTCAGTTGTTCCTGGAGCAGGGTCATGCGTCCGTCGAGCAAACGCACGGCCCGCAGCATCTTTGCGACGACCACGACGACGACCAGGAGGGAAGCCAAGAGGCAGATTTCCACGAGGCTCATGGCCGCATGATAGGGCCAAACGGCGCCAGCGTCTTGCGCATGCGTTCGTTGCCGCGCTCTTGTGCCCGACTTCGTCTTGCCGAATCCCATGCGGCGGGGCGGGATTTCCGGGCGCCTGCCGACCCGCGCCGGATAGCGCGGCCTGGGCGTGTCCCATGCCCCCACGACGCTGGCTCGCTCGATGCGTCCGACCGCGACTGCCTATTTGCACTTGAGCGTGGCCAGGCCCTTGCCGGCGCCGGCCGCGGCCAGCAACCCGTCCTTGAGGCACTGCGGGGGATCCACCGAGTACGAATAGCCAAGCGCCACGGGGAAGGTGGCGGTGGTCTTCCAGTCGGTGGCGTCCACGGTCGGCGTCGAGCTACTGGCAGACCAGGTGATGCCGAACTTGGTGAAATCGGCCGGGCTCGTGATGTTGTTTCCGCGCAGCTCCCAGTAGCCGATGGCATCGCTGTCGCGTGAGGTGACGGGATTCTTCGCGTTCTCGAAGTAGTTGCCCTCGACCAACGCATGGCCGTTCATGCGCACGTTGATGCCCGAGGTGGAGACTTGCGAGATGAGGTTGTTGAGGATGTGGCTGTAGCCGCCACGTTGCAGGGGGGTGCGCGAGCCGACCTTGGCGAAGACGTTGTGGTGGAAGGTGACGTGGCGGATCTCCGTGTCGCTGTCGGAAAAGCCGTTCAGGCTGACCTTGCCGTGGTCGTGCAGGTAGTTGTACGAAACCGTGATGTTGTCGGCGCCCTTCTTGATGTCGATGAGGCCGTCGAAGGATGTGTCGCCCGCGCCGGCGCAGTCCACCAGCGCCGAGTAGAGCGTGTTGTGATCGATCCAGATGTTGGTGGGCACTCCGCCGCTCATGCCCTCGATGGTGATGGCGTCCGAGGCATCCCCGCCGGGCAGAAGCGCGATGGTCAGGTTGCGCAGAATGATGTTGCTCGCCGAGGACGCGATGTGGAAGCCGAAGTTGGCCGCCGATCCGTCGGCGCCCACGATGGTGATGTCGTTCTTGCGTTTGATCTCCACGATTTGCGCCGGCAGTTTCCACTGCGTGCACGGGTCGCTGATCGTCCCGAAATCGAACCTGCCGGCATAGCGCAGGGAAAGGCCGCCGCTGCCGGCATACGCGTCGATGGCCGCCTGCATGGCCGACATGCTGCCGACCTCGACCACCGCCGCCGCTCCGCCGCCCGTCGTGGCCTCGCCGTAGCCGAGCGGCTTGGATTGCGGCGCTCCCGTCGAGGGCGGCATCGTGCTGCCTCCCGAGCCGGCGGCGTCCGGCGGACTGCTGGTGCCTCCGGTGCCCGTTCGGCCCCCAGCGGCGCTCGCGTCGGTCAAGCGGCCCGCATCGCGCGTCCCGCCCGCGCCGCCCGTCCCGGCGGCACCGCCGGCCGCCCGGCTGCCGCCCGACGACACCGTGCCGCCGGTCCCCGGGGCGCCACCGGTGGCGCGGCTGCCGCCCATCGCTCCGCCGCCGCCCGTGGTGCCGCCACTTGCGGTCGAGCCGCCTAGGCCCGCTCTGCCGGTGGTCGCGATGACACCGCCCGCGCCCGCCACACCGCCCGTTGCGACAACGCCGCCCGCTCCATTGTCCCCGCCCGTGGCAATGGCTCCTCCCGTGCCGGAGACGGCGCTGGCGTCCCCGCTGGCGACGGCTCCCGTGCCGCCGCCGCTCGTCCCGCCGGCAGCATCAAGAGCGCCGCCGGACGAGATGCTGCCTCCGCCGCTGCAGGCCGCCAGCGCGAGCGCGGGGAAACACGCGAACAGGCATCGACGCATGATGCAAGTCAAGTGGTGACTGGCCGTCGCGGCGGCTCACTCTGGGGCTTCGCGCTACGCGGGGCGGCGCCAGACTACTGCCGATGAGTCTCTGACTGTCGTGCATCCGCCGCGGAGCTGCCTGCCGCTTTCGCCAGGCCTCGGAGCAAGCGAGCCCCGGTCAGCGGGCGGCGCGCGCCAAGGCCGAGCAACCAGCCGAGGAGCAGCCACGGCCATGCGCCTCGGCTGCCGGTCGCGGCCGTCATCCCACACGAGCAACCGTTCGATGACGAGCTGCTCGCGCCGCTCGAGGTCGTTGCGCCACCACTGCCCAGCCCCGCGCTGCTCGAGGCGCCGCGGACTCCGCCGGCCGAGGAAGTCGCACCTCCAGTGACCGGCTCGCCGCCTGCGCCGGCCGCGCCTCCGCTTGCGAGCTTGCCGCCACTGGGCGACACGCCGCCCGATCCCGATGCGCCACCTGCTCCTGCCGGACCGCCGGTCGCCGTTGCCCCACCGGTTGCGGGCGTGTCGCCGGTGCCTGATTTCCCGCCCGTCGCCGCTTTGCCCCCGGTCGCAGAGGAGCCACCCGATCCGTTTCCGACATCACCTCGTCCCCCGTCGCGAGATCCTGCGGTGCCGCCGGTGGCACCCGCGTCGCTTCGCGGCGAGCCGCCACTGCCGCCGGACGAAGCCGCGCCGCTCGAGCCGCCGCGACCGCTCGCTCCACCGCCGCCGGCCCCACCCGTGCCGCTTTCGCAACCGTTGTCGGCATCGAACGCCACGCCGTCGAAGGGGACCACGAGGATCTTGCTGCCGTGGTTGTCGGTTCCCGTGATCGAGCTCTTGTCGATGTCCGTGGCCGCGAAGGTGAAGTGCGTGACGTGGCCGTTTTCGATGACGACGTTGGGGCGCTCGAGGTTGTTCCACTTGTTGACCGTGCCGTCGGTGTAGCGGATGAAGCTCGTCCGGGGATCGTAGGCCACGCCCATGTCCTTCCAGTCGCTCACGCCATCCTTCGACATGAGGTGGTGCGCAACGCGGGAATCCCACCAGTTCACCGTGATGTGGTAGCAGCCTCCGCTGTACCAGAGGACCGGGTCTTCGGCCCTGGAGTTGTCCAGGCCGGAGACGTTCGGCCAGACGCTAGGGCCTTTGACCTCGTACGGGCCGAGCAGCTCGCTACCGCCGACATAGATGAACCCGCTCCGTTCCGTGGCCAGGAAATCGCCGTTGTTCGGGCGAACCATGACCGTGATGTTGGAGGTCGGCCAGGGGATGTCGTAGCCGTTCTTGTTGATCTCGATCGAGCCCTTGAAGGTCCAGGGTCCGGTGATGGCGGGGGCAGTGTAGAAGTCGCCGGGCGTGATGTCGCTGGTGTAGAGCGTGAAGCTGCCGTCCGGCAGCGCCAGGGTCGCCACGTTGTGGCCCTTGCCGCCGTTGCGATCGTAGATCTGGCCCTGGTCGAGGTAAGGCCCCAAGACGTTGTCGCTCGTGGCGTGGACCGCGATGGACGTGGACCATTGGTTGAAGCCGGCGCTCTTGGGCCAGCGGCTGCAATGGAGGTGGTACTTGCCGTCGACCTTGAGGATCTTCCCGTCCCAGTAGAAGTACTTCTTGTCCGGCGTCTCGAGGCCATTGCTCGTGTCGCGCGGGAGCACGCCCGAGCCGCCCCACGTGCTCGAGCTGAGCGGGCTCACGATGGGTGTGGGCTGGAAGTAGTCGATCAGGCTCTTGGCCGACGCCACCCTGACCGACCCGAGCAATGCCAGGGCTAGGAAAGCGAGCCAACGTGGCATGGCCGCCTCCTACTGGGCCGTCACCGTGATGGGGTCGGAGGACAGCCCGCTGGAGGTCGCCTTGATGGTGATGGCGCCCGCGGTCTTGGTCGAGCGCACCATGGCCAGGGCCTTGCCGCTGAAGGCCTTGCGGCTTCCGCCCTTGTACGACGAGGTGTCGGTGGCGTCTCCGTTGTCGACGCCCACCAATTGGCCGGAGCCGGTGACCGAGAACGTGATCGAGTTGTTGCCGTTGGGCACGAGGACCCCGCTGCCGTCCAGGATATCGGCGGTGATGAAGACCATGTCCTTGCCGTCGGCGCGAATGGTGCTTCGATCCGGGGTTAGGGCCACCCTGGCCGCGCTGCCGGCGGTCTTGACCTCGTCGGTGGCGGCGATGGTACCGCCCTTCTTGCATTCGGCCCGCAGCGTCCCCGACGCCCAGGGCACGCTCCATTCGAAGTGCAACGCCCCGCCGCTCAGGGTCTTCGACCCCTGCGACTTGTCGTTGAGGAACAGCTCGACGCTGTCGCAGTTGCCATAGGCGAAGACCGTGACGTTGGTGCCGCTCGACCAGTTCCAGTGCGGCAGAAGGTGCACCATCGTCGGCGTGCTGGTCCAGCGGCTCTGGTAGAAGTAGTAGATGTCCTTGGGGAATCCCGCCGTGTCCACGATGCCGTAGTACGAGCTCTTGGCCGGCCAGCCGTTGGGCGTCGGCTCGCCGATGTAGTCGAAGCCCGTCCAAACGAAGGATCCGGCGACGTACGAGCGGCTGTTGTCGTAGGTATACGACTCGTGGGCCGTCTGTCCGTACCTGGCCGTCTCGTTGTCGTAGGACGAGCACTGTTTGTCGGAAGTGCCGTCGTTCGAGTACCTGATCTGGTTGGCCGGCGTGTGGTAGATGCCGCGACTGCTGAAGGCCGAGACGGTCTCGCTACCGAGGATGACCCAGTTCGGGTTGGCGGAATGGTCTGCGTCGTAGTCGCCGGCGTAGGGCGCGTAGTTGTAGCCCACCACGTCCAGCAGCTTGGCGACGTTGCGGTCGTCGCCCTCCGAGACGTGCGGGCCGCCCATCTTGTTCGAGGCCCAGGTTATCGCGCGTGTCTTGTCCAGGGCCAGGACCCAATCCTTGAGCTTCTGCGCGGTGGCCGTGGTGGCGCCGCCGACCTCGTTGCCGATGCTGTACATGATGATGCTGGGATGGTTGCGATCCCGCTTGACCATGTCCTGGATGTCCTGCTGCGCCCACGTGTTGAAGTACTTCCCGTAGTCGTTCGCGTTCTTGGTCTGCGTCCAGGTGTCGAAGGCCTCGTCCATCACCATGATGCCGATCCGGTCGGCGATCTCGAGGAACTCGGGAGCGGGCGGGTTATGCGACGTGCGAATGGCATTCACACCCATCTTCTTCATGATGTCCACCTGGCGCTCGATGGCCCGGTAGTTGATGGCGGCGCCCAGGGCGCCGAGGTCGTGGTGCAGGCACACTCCGCGCAGCTTCATGTTCTGGCCGTTGAGGGAGAACCCGCTGCTGCCGCTGAACGCGAAGTTGCGAATCCCGAGCGGCGCGAGGTAGGTATCGACCGTGGCGCCATCCACCTTCAGCTCGACCTTGACCTGATACAGATAGGGCGAGCTTGGCGACCAGCGCTGCGGCGAGCTGACGGTCAGGCTCTGTTGAATCGTGGCCTTGCCCCCGGCCGCGACGCTGCTGGCCGAGCTGTCGTTGGAGGTCACCGGGCTGCCGTCGTCGGCCAAGATGGTCGTGGTCGCGGTCACCGAAGCGCCGGCGCTCGACTGGTTCTGGACCTCGGTGGCGACCGCAACCGTTGCCGACGATCCGCTGACCGTGGGCGTGGTCACGAACACGCCGCTCTGCGGGATGTGAACGGGATTGAGCTTGGTCAGCCAGACGTTGCGGTAGATGCCGCTGCCCGAGTACCAGCGGGTATTGGGTTGGTTGTTGTTGACCTTGACCGCGACGACGTTCTCGCTGCCGTCGGTCTTCACCTTGTCGGTGATTTCGTACTCGAAGGTGGAATAGCCGTACGGGCGGGTGCCCAGCGGCGAGCCGTTGAGCCAAACCTGGCTGTTCATGTACACGCCGTCGAAGGCCAAGAAGATGCGCTGGCCCGCGGCCCCCGAATCGAGGGTGAACCTCTTTCGATACCAGCCGACGCCGCCATCCAGGAAGCCGCCGCCCGAGCCCGCGGGCGAGCTCGAGTTGAAGGCCAGCTCGATGCTCCAGTCGTGGGGCACGTCGAGCGACTTCCACGAGGAGTCGTTGAAGGATGTCGCCTCGGCACCCGAGACGTCGCCCCGGTTGAACTTCCAGCCGGCGTTGAATTCCTCGCCGCGCCGGCCGTTGTAGGCCCGCGCCCCGAGCGCGCTCGGCGGCGGGGTGGCCCCGTCGGGCGAGGCGTCGCGCCCGCTCGTGCCGCCGGCGCTGCTGGCGCCGCCGGCACCGCCCTGCGCACCACCGGCGCCGCTCCCGCCGCTACCGCTTCCGCCACTACCGCTTCGGCCGCCCGCGCCGCCGCTGCCTCCCCGTCCCGACGCACCGCCACCGCCAGCCCCACCCCGAGCCGTGGCCCCTCCACGCGCACTCGCGCCGCCCGAGTCTGGCCCCCCACCGGCGCTCGTCGTACCGCCGCCTTGCCCCGTGCCGCCAGAGCCACTGCTGGTCGTGGCTCCTCCTTGGCCCGCGCCGCCGGAGTTGCTCGTGCTGCCGCTACCCGCACTTCCACCGGCGCTCGGACCGCCACCGCCCGAACCCGCTGCCCCGCCGCTGCCGCCCCGGCCTCCACCGACGCCGGTGCTACTACCTGCCGGACTCTCCTGGCCGCAGCCCGCCAGTAGCACCGCGATTGAAAGCGACAAGCGAAGCCCCGCTCGAATGACTTGCTTCTTCATTGGCATTCGTCCTTAGGTCGTTCTGTTGTCATCGTTCAGCTCGCGCGCGCATCTCGCGGGCGGCGAGCTACTTGAGAGTCGGCGTGTCCCAGCTAATCCATTTCTTCAGGTCACTGCTGTACGTGGGGCTCTTTGCGACGGCCGTATTTGCGGTCTTTCCAAGGAGGAACTTGTCTACGAAAGCCTGTACGTCCGGCGCCTGGGAGGACGGGAATGCACAGTGGCCGTTGTTGCCGTTTATGGAGTAGCCGATCCTGTCTGGGACCCCGAGCGCCTTGTAGACCTCGGTGGCAGCCTTCATCGAAACGTAGCCAGCCTCGCTTGCCAGATAGGAAATGCCGTTGTTGCCAATCGTCAGGAGTGCCCTGGGCGCCACCATGGCCGCAAGCTCGTGCTGGTCGAAGGGCAGCTTCGGAGCATCCGCGTTCTTGAATTGGTTCAGATTCGCGGAATACCAGCCCGTGCCCTGAGCGTGATCCAGGTCTTCCGCATCCTTCAGCGTCGATGACACGCGCCAGGCCGCCTCCCCGCCGCCGCCGGACTCTTCGGGGATGGTAAGCGCAATGCGCTCGTCGAAGGCCCCGGCGTAGAGCGCCATCTTGCCCGCGTACGAGCATCCGGTCACCCCGATACGCTTCACGTCGATCTTGTTCTGGTCGGCTGTCTCGAAAAGGCCGTCGATGAGGCGGCTGACGCCCCACGACCAGCCGGCGTACGCGCCCGCGGTCTTGTCCGGGAAGAGGTTCCAGAACGTTCCCGTGCCCCGGGTGGGCATCTGGGCCGCCAGCGCGGAGCTGGTGAAGCTCATGGTCGCGATTCCGGAAACCGGAACCCCGGCCCCGTCCATCTTGATCATGACCGGGAAGGGGCCGGTGCCGCTGGGCGTGGTGATGGTGCTGGTCAGCGTGACCGACTGCGAGCCCACCTTGACGACTACCGTGAGCTTGCCACCCGAGTAGGTGGCCGTAACGTCGCTGTCAGCCGGAGGGGCTGGCTTCGTCCCGAGCTCCCAGTGTTGGATTTGGGCGCTGATCTCGGCGCGCCGACAGGCCCATTCGCTGCGGCTGGAGATGCGTGTGCCGCTTTCCATCAAGAATGGATCGGGCAGGTTCGCGACGGCCTTGAGCGCGCTGAACGCCGGAAAGCTTGTCGGTACTTGGCAGTCGGCGCCGGTGTTCTCCACGTCATAGACCAGGGGCATGTCCCCGCCCGCGCCGGTCGAGCCACCTCTGCCGATCGAGCCGCCGTCGGCGCCGCCGTCACCGGTGCCCCCTCCCGTTCCGGCGTCTCCCACATTGGTGCCGCCTGCGCCGACCGAGCCACCTGCCGGCTGGCCGCCGCCGGTGCCGGTTGCGCCGCCTCTGCCGGACGCGCCGCCACTAGGCCGAGCGCCACCTGCGTCGGACGCGCCGCCTCTTGCGGACGCGCCGCCGCTTGGGCGAACGCCGCCAGTGCCGGACGCGCCGCCCTGGCCCGAGGAGCCGCCGGCTACACCGGCACCGCCGCTCCCGGCCGACCCGCCGCTGCTGGACGCGCCGCCGCTCGCGCTGGTTCCGCCGCTCCCCGACGCACCACCGGTGGTGGCCGAGCCGCCAGACCCGGCCGAGCCGCTGGTGCCACCAGAATCGGCGCCCGCTCCGCCCGAGATACCGCCCGCGCCCGTCGCGCCCCCTGTGATCTCTTGGGTGGACGCGCCATTTGAACACGATGAGACAAGGAGGGCGCCTAGACCAATGACCATCAATGAACGAAGCAGTGTATTTGCCATGCTGACTCCCGATTCACGAGCGATCACGGAAGAGCCGGCCGCCCGAGCCAGGCCACGAACTTCCCGCGAACTGCGAACTACCCATACTGTCGAGCAATGCTCGCGACTGCCTTGGGAGTCCAGCCCGCCACGGTTCTCGAACCGTGACGTAACCGTTACGAGACGAGGTTCGGACGACCCAAACCTGCAACGCCTAGCCGCACTTGGCGCGAGCAGCTCTAGCAGTGCTATGCTTTTGGTGATCGAACGAGCGAACTGCACGCATATCGTTATGCAGAGTCATTCTCGGGACAGGCGGATGGTTCATAGCCTGAAAACGGCATCCCCTGAGGAGCCACCACTCGATCCAAGGTTGGTGGACCGAACCCGTTTGGAGCGGATGTTCAATGACCACCACGCGATCGTTTGGCGCGCGTTGCGTCGCCGCGGCTTGGCTCCCGATGCCGCCGCGGATGCGACGCAGGAGACGTTTCTACTCGCCGCCGGTCGATTGCCCGACATTCGCCCGGAAAGCGAACGCGCCTTTCTGATCCAAACCGCGCTGCGCATGGCGCACACGCTCAGCCGCAAGGTCGTGCGCTGGGAGCTGGACGAAGACATGGACAAACGCCTGTCCGGCCTCCGTGACGCGGATGAACGGCGGGCCGACATCCAGCTTTGCGACCTGGCGCTGGCCCGGGTGAACCCCGAGTTGGCAGAGGTATTCGTCCTCTATGAGCTAGAGGGCCTGTCTTCGCCGGAGATCGCGGCGCTGCTCGAGATCCCACTTGGCAGTGTGGCGTCTCGACTGCGCCGCGCGCGCGAGCAATTCCGTGCCGCAGCGGCACGCATCGAAAGAAGTCTGCGGAAGGAAGGGGAGGCATGAACCGCCCACTTGACGATCTGCCAGAACCGTTGCTCGCAGAAGGCGCGACCGACTTCGAACGGCGGCTGCTCGGGGCTGCAGCGAATGAACGGCCGTCACCCGAGATGTCCGCGCGTATGGCCCAGGCCATCGGCGCGTCTGCTGCCGCGCTCGGAGTCGCGGCCGTCGCGAAAGAGCTGGCCGCCGAGGCGGTGGCGTCCAAGGCGACCGCGGGCGTGGGCGCGACGGCCGTGTGGCCGTGGATTGCTGCCGGCGTGCTCGGCTTGGCCGTCGCCGGGACGATCATCGGCGTCCAGTCCTGGAAGGATTCGCCCACGGAGCCACGTCCGGCCGCTTCCCAGACGATGGCGCCAGCCGTGGCACCACCGCTGCCCGGCTCGCCGGCGCAGGGGAATGTCCGGGCGGCCGAGCCGTCCGCGGGCGCGTCCGTCCCGGCCCCGCGAGGCCGCGTTGCCCCGGCCGTCGGCGTCTTGCGAGAACAGATCGCGCTACTGGATGCCGCGCGTGTGGCGATTGCAGATGGCAGCAGCGGGCGCGCGTTGGATCTCCTGCGCCGCTATCAGGAAAGGTACCCCGCCGGCAGCTTCCTTCCCGAAGCGGCGGCGCTCAAGGTCGAGGCACTGGTCAAGCTCGGGCGAAATGCCGAGGCGCGGAGGCTGGCCGAGCGATTCGTGGCGGATCACCGCGGAACCGTGTTGGCCGATAGGGTGTCGCGGATCGCCGGTCTCGTGCGGCCGTAGCCGTCGCTCTGTGGTGCCGCGGCCAGGGCCCGGTCGGTCAAGGCCAACGTGCGCCCGCGCCCAGGCTGGCCGAGGTCGTGAAGAGCCCGGCGCGGTGGAAGACGATCGGGCTGAATTCGAACGAGTCGCGTACCAGCGTCACGCCCGCGGCGAGGCGCAGGTGCAGTTCGACGATGGCGCCCAGGCCGGCGGTCAGGATGGCAGCGCCGCCGGCGGACGCGAAGGGGCGCGACACGGTTGCGGGATCGTCGGTGTCATCGCCGCCCGCGACGAGCCGGCCAACCACCACGGACGCGCACGGGCGCGCCTCGAGGAAAGACAGACGCGCGCGCAGCGGACATGCGTCGAGACTTCCCGCATCGAGCGTGAAGGACGCAGTCCCGCCCGTCTCGCGCAGGCCCGCTCGCCACACGTGTGTCGCGCCGAGGAAGATTGCCGGTGACCACAGGCCTTCGCGATCCATTCCGGCCATTATCTGGACTGCGACGCCGGGCATGACGCTCGGAGCGGGGCCGAACAGCAGTTGCCCTGCCACGTGCGCGCTCAAGACATGTCGCGGCGGGGCGGAGGTGGCGGGCGATTCCGGCGCCGCGGTTTCCAGGGGAGCCGGCGTGGCGGCCTTTGCAGGAGCTATCGCGCTGGGCTTGGCGAGAGCCGTCGCGGCCTTTGCCGGCGTGGCGACCGCTTGCCTGACTGGCTTGACTGCCGGCTTCGGGCCGGGCGCGGGAGCGGAATCGAAGGGGCTCGCCATGTCTTCTGCGGACTGCGATGGCGTTTGCCAAGCCGCTTCGCTCTCCGCAGCGGTGTCCTGGTCGTCGCTGGGCCTGGCCACGGCGTTCCGTGGCAACGTCGGATCCAGGGTGACGGCGATGATGAGGGCGATGGCGTCGGCCGCTTCGGCGCAGGAACGGGCGACGACTCTGCGCCGCGACGGCTTGCGGTTGGCGGCGGTCAGCGTGATCTCCGCGGTGACGCTTCCGGGCCGTGGTGCTGCAAATGTCGCCTGCGCCACGAACGCGCCGTCGTCGACGAACCGGATACGCGAGGAGCGCGAGGTGACGCGTGTCACCAGATCGCCGCGCGAGGTGCAGCCGGGCGCGGCCCGCACATCGAGACGGACGCTCGTGATCGGCGCGGGAGACGAGCTTGCGGCCGCGCCCAAGACGAGGGGCGACAGGAACGCAACCAAGAGGGCACTGCCCGGGAGCATCGCGAGGATGGTACCATTAGGCGATGGCTAGGTCGGCACTTGTCGCGCATACCGCTTGGTCGATGGCGGTCTTGGTCGCCATCGCTGCCTGCGACGGCAAGGTGATCCGCCTGGGCAGAGCGCGTGCGTTGGCGGATGCAGGGGACGCGGCCGTCGCTGCGGACGGAGAGGACGTGCCGGCTGGCGCGGACGCGGCTGACGTGGCTCTCGGTGCGGATGGGAAGGACGCGATTCTGGGAGTGGACGAGGGCGCCATCGACTCGGAGAGTGGCAGCGTTTGCGTGAAGGGTCAGGTGAAGGCGAACGAGGTCGGTTGGATAGGCGATTCGTGGGTGACCATTCCTGGCTCCCAGTACACGACGGTCCAGGACTACGCACGTGCGGCGCGGGCCATCGGACCGAACGAGGAGTACCGGGTGGCCGCCGCCGCAGCCGCCAGCATGGCGGCGATCACCGAGCAATACCGGTCACTGCAGTCAGGTGCCACCAAGCTCAAGGTGGTGATCATGAATGGGGGGACCTGGGAAACCACCTGGGCCGGCATCAACGGCGGAGACGTGAACGCCGCGGTAGCCAAGGAGGCGAGCGATTTCGAGCTGTTCCTGGACCAGGTGGAGAGAGACGGAACGGTCGAGCACATCGTCTACTTCCTCAATCCCGAGCTGCCCACGATCTACGGGGTTCCCGCTCTGCGGCCACTCGTGCAACAGGCATGCACGGATCTCACGAATAGGAACAAAGTGGCGTGTCACTTCCTCGATCTGCAGCCGATCTGGGCGGGGCACCCGGAATACACCGACCCAGTGAGCAAGATCCAGGCGTCGGATGCCGGGGGACGGGCCATCGCCGACGCGATCTGGAAGATCATGCAGGACAACTGCATCGCGCAGTGAAGATCGTGTGATCGAACCAGGTTTCTGCGCGCATCTCAGGGCAGGATTCTACCCGCAGAGAGCGCGTCCAAGTGACCCGTTGCGCACGAGAAGGCGACGTTCGCGTCGGCGCTGATGGCGCTGTTTGGCGGCCAGCGCCTAGGCGTCGGACCCGGGTCGCGCTGTGACGGCTCGCAACCAAGGAGACAACCATGCATTTTGCCCCGCAGAGGAGATTGCTCTTCGTGGCGCTTGCCTTTCTGGCGAGCGCGTGTACCTCCAACCCCGCAGGGACTCCCAGTGGATCCGGGGGAGCGGAATCTGGGTCGGGTGGCGCAACCAGCTCGGGCGGAACCACGAGCAGCGGGGGCACAACCAGCACGGGAGGGACGAGCAGCACGCGAATCGACTCCGGAGGCACGAGTGGCTCGGGCGGAGACCTCGGCAGCGGCGGCGTGGGCAGTGGTGGTGAAAGCGCTGGGGGCGTGTCTACGGGCGGGCGCATTGGAAGCGGCGGCATGGCCGCTGGTGGTGCGAGCGGACGCGGCGGCGTGACCGGACGCGGTGGCATGACCGGACGCGGCGGTGCGAGCGGACGCGGCGGCGCGACCGGTCGCGGCGGTTCCAGCGGGGCCGCGGGCGAGGGCGGGCAGACCGGGAGCGACGGCGGACAGACGGGGATGGGTGGCGTGGGCACGGGCGGAGCTTCCGGCGGCAGCGGCGGCAGCAGCGGGGAGTGCCCGGCAGGCGCCACGCTCAAGGCCGGATCCACGAAAAAGACGATCACGGTGGGTACCCTCGACCGCACCTACACCGTCTATGCGCCTACCAGCTATACCGGCAAGACACCCTTCCCTGTCGTTTTCGATTTCCACGGGATGGGTGGCGACGGCGCCATGGAGAAGTCGATGTCCCGCTTCGACAAGCTCGCGGACAAGGAGGGAATCCTCGTAATCTACGGGGATGGGGTCGGGAAGTCGTGGAACGGCGGCGGCTGCTGCCCGCCGGCAACGACCGACAAGGTCGACGATGTGGCTTTCGTGAAGGCGGTCATCGCAGCGCTCAAGACCGATGCCTGCATCGACGGCAAACGCGTTTACGCCACGGGCTGCTCGAACGGCGGCGCGATGTCCTACAAGCTGGCGTGCGATGCGGCCGACGTGATCGCGGCGGTGGCCCCGGTCGATTTCGATACTGTCGCCACCCCCTGCAACCCTTCGCGACCCATCACGGAGATACAGTTCCGCGCTACCAAAGACCAGATGGTGAACTACAGCGGGGCGGAACCGAACTTCACGAAATGGGGGCAGATCAACCAATGCACGGGTACTCCGGCACCGATGCCGGAGAACGCATCGTGCAAGGCGTATCCAGAGTGCGCGGAGGGTGTGGAGACGATCCTCTGCACGGTGCAGGACGGCACGCATTGCGCCAACTACGCATCCTTCGCCATTCCCGACGTGGCGTGGGAAGTCTTGAAGCGTTATACGCTCCCGTAGCATGGCCGGGGCCGGGCGCGGGCCCGTTGTCGCCTAGTTGCGGCGGACGTGCTGCGGTCCCCAGGAAGAGCAGTCTGTCAAGGGGCTCGGTTCGTCTCACACAGGACGACCGTGTGATCGATTTGGCCCTGTGCCCGCATGAATGGGATATGGGCGTCCGCGCGGGCGTCAGTCCAACAGGAGGAGATTTCCAATGAACCATGCGCGCATCATCAGCCGGGTCTGTCTGCCGATCGGCTTGGCCGCCTTCATGCTCGTCGGGTGTGAGCAATCGACGGGCGGAAGCGTGATTGGCACGGGTGGTCAGTCCGGCGGCAGCGGCGGCAACGAGAATACAGGTGGCACGACCAGCAGCGGCGGCACGACGAGCAGCGGCGGCACGACGAGCACGGGCGGCACGACGAGCACGGGCGGCACGACCAGCTCGGGCGGCACGACCAGCTCGGGCGGCACGACCAGCAGCGGCGGCGCCACGGAGTCGGGCGGCACCACCGGCAGAGGCGGCCGGTCTGGTACGGGCGGTCGTACGATGGTTGGAGGCAGGACTGGCTCCGGCGGAGACTCGGGCAGTGGCGGAGTGGAGGGCTCGGGCGGTGAAACTGGAGGCGCTGGAGCGAGCGGCACGGGCGGTCGTACGACGGGGACGGGCCGTGCCGGGACAGGTGGTCGCACCACCGGCACCGGCGGCGCGGCCACAGGTGGCACGACCAGCACGGGGGGCACCACGCCCCCGACGACCGGCTTTGGCAAGAACGCGATTGCCTATACCGGATGCTCGATGGCCAACAACATCGGCAATGGAAACAAGCGGGTTGGCAACGGGGTGATGTGGAACTCGGATAGCTATGGTACGGGTGCCATGGTCGTCCAGAACTGGACAGACTCGAATAGCAGTTCTTGGCAGCTCTTCGACCGCAAGATGCAGTCGATCGGAGGGAAGGACGTGGTCAAAGGGGTCCAGGTCATGATCTGCATCTTCAGCAGCAGGGCGACCGATGACGAGGTGAGGAGGATGATCACGGCGGCGAAGGCTCACGTCAACCCGGGCACGAAGATCTACCTGTCGGGGCAGCCGGTGTACGAGGCCGGACACGAGTGTACCCTGGCTGGCACGGGCGGCGCCAAATGGACGGACGACGAGGCCAAGAAGATCGCCGCGGAGGGCATCACGGATGTGGTCTACCTCGGTCAGTGGAAGCTCGACAGCACCAAGGGCGAGGTCATGTCCGACAGCTGCCATGCCACCTCGTCGGGTGAGGACTCGATGGCACGGCAGGCGAACGCGTACTTCCCACTGGCAGACTAGCCAAGCGGCGACGATTGAACCTGGGTTTCGCGTTCCGCGAAACGGCGGGGAGGCCAGCCTCCCCGCCCCGAGCGGGCAAAGCCCGTCGGGCCCCCCACCCCTCTCGGTGCGCCCGCTGCGCGGTCGCCGTGGATCTCGCCACGCACCCTGCTGGTGAATCGAGATCCCCGGGAGACGCGAGATCCACGTTCATCCGCGACTACTACGGCATCCGCCCCGCCGACTTCGTGGTCATGGACGGCTTGCAGGGACTCGAGCACGGTCCTCTGCCCGTGTGGGACGACAGCGGCACGTACGACTACGAATCCTCGACGAAGAACATGCGCCTCATCCTGGCCGGCAGCAACGTTCTCGCCGTCGATACCGTCCAAGCCCTGGTCATGAAGTGCGACCCGAAGAAGGTCCCCTACCTGACGGCGTTGGCCGCGGAGCATTTGGGCAGCAACGACACCGCGACGATCACCGTGGTCGGCAAGCAGGTGAGCGAGGTCGCGAAGCCTTTCGCGGGGAAGCAGACGGACATCTGCCCTGGATCGTAGCGGGCGGAGTCATGGGGTCCTGGCGCAACGGGCTCCGTTGACGCCGCGGTAGTCGGGGTAGTAGACGTGCCGAACGGACGACCGGAGAGTCGCGGCGATGTCGTCGTTGCTGCCGCTCCGGAAAGCCCTGTAGGTGCCTGCTTTCACATGGGCACAGTCGTGGCACGGCATTGGGTACTGGACGGGATCCCAGTCGAGCGTCCACTCCCAAGCATTTCCGCCCAGGTCGGACTGCCCCCACCTCCCGTCGCCCTTCGGCGACTTCGCGCCCACGTCCAGCAGCTTGCATGTGCCACCGCAGTACACCGCGTAGCTGTCATCGATTGCCGTGGAGCTTGGAGGGATCGACCAGGGATAGTACCGTTGTTCGCTGCCTCCTGCGGCCGCGTAGTTCCACTCCGCCTCGGTCGCCAGACGCCCGCCGTCCCACGCGCAGAAGGCGAATGCCGCGTACCAGTCCAGGCAGTTTACCGGCTTGCTCTCGTTGCTCCCCGGCGCGTCCGTCCAGGTCTGGAAGGACGTGTGGCACTTGAGGGCGGCCTTCAGCGCGTCCATTTTTGCCGGCAGCTTGGCGTTCCATGCGGAGTCCCAGCCAGAGCCCGCGATCTTCGGATGTGCGCCCGTGTCCTCCCGCGGCGGGTTCTTCTGCGTGCCCATGCCCGCGTTCACGAAGGCCCGGAACCGGCCCACCGTGACCTCGTATTTGTCGAGGTAGAAGTCGCTCACCGTCGCCGGGAAGCTCTTGTCCAGGAAGTCCACGCCATCGTAGCTCCGCGCGAAGGTCCCGCCCGGAACCCGCAGGCTCTTGCAGCAGTCATCGTTGCCCGATGGCCCGCAGGTCGGCGCGAGTCCTTTGCAGCTTCGCGCCGTGCCCCCCCAAGCGCGCCCAGGACCGTCGTCTGCGAGATTCGCCCTCGTCTCGACCGGCGCTGCAGTTCCATGGGAGCTGGTCCGTCCGCACCTGCAGCCTGCGGACAGCACTAGCACCGAAAGCAGCATGCCCACGGCAAGACCGAAGAAGGCAATCGAAATCACGGGGCATTCATCCCGGACCCTCACCTCCATCGTTGCCGGATCGAGCCCTCGTGGGTTGCATGCCCATGGAAAGCTGGACTGCCTTCTCTCGTATCGGCGCATCGTGGGCCATGGTGCGCGACAACGGATCCCCTGTCAACGAGCCCCCCATGTTCATCACTTCAGTCCCGTCGCGCATGCTGCCCGAGCCCAGGAAATCCTGTGATCGAAACGCCTCCGGAGTTGCATTGCACCAGTCTGGGAGCCGCGCGTAGAATCCTCGTACGCGTCTTCCCCACCCAAAGGAGTGCCATGACCAACCGCAGGAAAAAGGGCCGGTGGTTCTGGTTGTTGCTGTTGCTGCTTCCGCTCGGTTGGTTCTGGTTGGGAAACCGCGAGCCAAAGGTGGCTGGCGAGCCGTCGCTGGAGGACCCGTCTGCCGAAAGAGCTGCGACGTTAGGCTCCCAACCGAAAGTGGCCAAGAAGCGGTCCCTACCGCCGCCGCGGTTGGCGCTGCCGGAGAGGCCTTCCTCGTCACCGCCGCTCGCCAATCAGGGGACAACGACGCCGCCCATCGGCGCTCCGGGCTTGGCCAAGACGGCCCTGGCGCCACTAGACGTCTCCGACGCCGCGATCGCAGCGTTCGGCCCGGAGACGATCAGGATGCTCAACAGCCACAAATACTGGTCAGCCGAAAAGGGCGCCTTGGTGGAAGGGCTCTACGACGTCTGGGTGGACAAGAAACAGCAAGGCATTGATGTCGAAGACGTCCGCAAGCAGATCGGCTGGGCCTTGCGCGGGATATTCATGGAGGAATACTGATGACCGAATGGTCCGACTCTTCTTTCCGGCGCGGCTCTCCAGAAGGGCGGATCCTCGCCGCGAGCCGAAGTGCCGGACGTCCTGCGCATCCGTGAAGCAGCGCGGCTCCCGCAGCCGAGACGGACAGAGCCGTCCCACCATAGCCGACAGCACAGGCGCCGCCGGCCATGGGCGCGCAGTGCTCCTTGCCTTCGTTTCAAGGCCGAGTATAGAAAGATGTGTCGCTTCCTCAAGGCAGGAAGGCCACGATGAAACGAATCGAGGACGACGCAACCGCACGGGCACGGAAGCTTGGAGGCCGTGCAGGCCAAGACGCTGACGGGACTTGGGCGAACGCTCGACGTGTGCGGCGCCGCGGCTGCCTCCGAGGCACCGTTTTCCTGCGGTGTTCTGTTCCCGGTGCGAAGCCGGGTACTCGCCTTCGTGCCGTGCCACCTGGCGGGCGACGATGCGCCTTGTACCTGGGGCTGGCGCTTGCGGCGGCGGGATGTGGGGAAACCCTGGACGCAGGTCGCAACTTGTACGGGCAGTTGCCCGTCGACCATCGCAACCCAGTCATCATCGACAACGATGGCTGGAGCGACAACTGGGCCGGCGAGTGCGCGGTGCTACTCGCGAACGCCGGAAGCTTGAGCCTTGCCGGCATCGTTGTCGATGCGAGCAACTACTGGACCGACCAGAACGCGAACGTGACCGGCTGGACCAATCTCGTGACAGCCGCGCGCGCGAGCGGCCTTGAGCACATTCCCGATGTCACCGAGGGCGCCAGCACGCAGTTGACGGTGCCTGCCGACCAGAGAATCGAGTCCACGGTCCCGCTACGCTCAGCGGGTGCCCAGTTGATCGTGGATCTCTCTAGGCAGCTGTATCTGCCCGGGCACCCTCTCGTCGTCGTGACCGGCGCTCAGCTCACCAATCTCGCGGATGCCTATCTCATGGACCCTACCGTGGTCGATCGTGTGACCGTGGTGGCGGCGCTTGGCTCGTCCTCGTCCGGGAAGACCCTCATGACCGGTCCGAACGGTGATCTCGATCCCTGGGCGGACTGGATTGTCGCTCACAAGTTCCACTACACCCAGGTACCCGTCCGCTACGACCAGAGCGGCGACGTGACGGCAGACGATCTCGCGAATCTGCCCAGGAATCCATTCGGAGACTGGATGGCGGGAAAGCAGCCGAACCTGTCCAAGCTCAACACCGCGGCCGACCAAGTGGCGGTCCTCGCGGCGGGCGTGTCTACCTTCGTGATCACGGCGGAACCCAGCGCACCTGATCCGACGGCCGTATTCGGTTCGCCGCAAGGGCAGGGCCCGCCGCTCGTGCCCAATGCCGCTGGAAATGCCTTGGTGGTCACCCAGGTCGACACAGCGAGCATCAGGACTCACTTGTGGCGGATGCTGCAAGATCCGAAGACATTCGCCGGCGATTGACCGGGGGCTTGCGGAGCGCCCAGCTCAGGGCGTGCTCACGATCTTGAGCATGACAACGTCGTGACTGGCCACGTTGCTCGCCGTGTAGGACCCGGTGAACTCCCCGAGGTCCTTGGCCGCCCAAAGATCGCGGACGGTGGCGGCGCCGGTGGGAATGCCGATCTGGCTCCACTGCACGGTGATGTTGGCGCTTCCCGTGCCGCGGTTGAACAGCGCCACCGCTCGCGTGTTGGTCCCCGACATCTCCTTCGACCACACCTCTTGGTTCGTTCCGTTCCCGGCCACTACCCGACCTTGCTTGCCGAGCGGGTCTTGGTCGACGGCGATGACCTCTTTGTTCGTGAGAATCGCCTTCGTCGCGGTGCTCATGGTGGAGAGGTCGTTCCCGGTGATGAGCGGCGCCGCCATGATGCACCACATGCTGAAGTGGGACCGCCCTTCCGTGTCGTTGAGGCCGTTGCCGACCTCCAGCATGTCGGGATCGTTCCAATGTCCCGGTCCCGCCCCGACGTATTCGGGCTTGTTCTTGTCGATGAGCCGAATCACCTCGCTCCACTTGGCGGAGATATCGAACTCGATGCGCCATAGGTTCGCGATGTTGACCAGGTCGATCGAGCAGTTCGTCGGGGTGCAATAGGGACCTTGGTCGGCTGGATTGATGCTGTAGACGATGGGGCGCCCGGTCTTCCTGAGCGCGTCGCGCATGACCGCGAAGGCGCTGAGTTGGCCTTGGCATTTGTCGTACTTGAGGTAGTCGATACCCCACTCGGCGAACGTCTGTGCGTCCTGGGTTTCGTGACCGAGGCTGCCAACTCCGGGGGTGTAGCCGCCGTAGAGCGCCGCGCAAGTCTTGGTGTTGGGGGTCGAGTAGATACCGATCTTCAGGCCCTTGTTGTGAATGTAGTCGGCGAGCGCGGGAATCCCGGAGGGGAACTTGCTCGTGCTCCATTTGAACTTGCCGTTGGAATCGCGCCCGTCCATCCAGCAGTCGTCGAGATTGACGTACTGGTAGCCGGCGTCCTTCATGCCGCTGGTGATGAAGGCATCCGCTTGGGCCTTGACGACAGATTCGTTGAGGCCGTTGCAGGCGAACTTGTTCCACGAATTCCAGCCCATGGGCGGCGTCGCCGCGATGATGGTCGAGGTCGAGCCCCCGGTGCCCGTCGTGCCGCCGGCCGCTGTCGTGCCGCCTGCGCCTGTGGTGCCGCCCGATCGGGTTCCACCGCTGGCGGAACCGCCGCCAGCACCGCCCGTGGTACCGCCGAAACCGGTTGCGCCGCCGGTGCGAGCGCCTGCAGTGCCCGTCCTTCCCGCACCGCCGCTGCCGGCTCTGCCGCCGGTCGCCTCTGTGCCACCGGCCGCCGCCGTCCTGCCGCCGGTCCCGCTCCTGCCGCCGCTGTCCGAGCTGCCACCCGTTCCGCCCCTGCCGCCACTTCCACCGGTCCCGCCATTCGCGCTGCTCCCGCCCGTCCCGCCCGCGCCACCGGCCGCCGAGTTGCCGCCGCTTCCGCTCGCGCCTCCGGTCGCAGTGCTACCGCCAGCGCTTGTGGTGCCGCCGGTCGCTTTGGTCCCGCCCGAGCTTGTCGCCCCACCGCTCCCCGGGCCGCCGCCAGCCATGCCTCCCGTCGATGTGTTCTGGGGGACGGAGCTTGCCCCCGTGCAGCCCACCCCGAGGAGGGCCACGGCAAGCGCCAGACTACGAAGGTTGGGTGCCATATCGCGCTCCGGTATTGATTTGTGCATGGCCAAGATGGCTGGGAGTAGCTCCTACGCTCGGGGAAGCCCCCCTGCCATAGTAAGGTTGTCCGAAGGGAGGTGATTTTGTGAAGAATCATGGCTTGCCCCGGTCGAAACTGGCGCTGTGGCGGCGCGGCTCATTCGAGATCCTCACCTCGGACGTGAGGCCGGCCGAAATCCCGGACCCGCGCCAGCCCTACGGCAGCTTGTGAAGCTGTCGAGCGCGCTATTGTCGCTGCCGCCACGGTGGACGCCGATGACGGCGTACCTTGGCAGCGTCGGAACTAGCACCCACTCGTGCTGCTACTCCGGTCGAGCTATCACCGGGACGGAACGAACGTCTCGGGCGCAAGGATGCGCCTTTGTTCGCCTTCCAGCCCACCTTGGCGGGCCGCGGGCATTTCCAGGTTCTTGGGTAGCCGCCGCGAGGTGTCCCACCGGGCACTGCCTTCGCCGCGATTATGCTCTCGCGGCATCGCTACTATCTGCCCGAGAATTCTCCAGGCGGGACCTTCGGTTGTGTCTCCATCTATCACCCCGACCTGCTGTCCCGGATGGCCAAGCAAGCGGCGGCGACGGGCCCGCTGCTCGAGGTGGCGCCGGACGGGACTCACCGTGCCGTGGTACATTCAACATCATGTGTCAGGAGCGGGAGCGCATGCCGAAAGCCGCCCAGCACTTCTGGAAAAACCGTGATTGGGCGTTTGCGTTGCTACTGGTCGCAGCAACGTTCCTCGCCTACCAACCGGCGTGGAATGGCCAGCCGGTCTGGGACGACGCTGCGCACATGACGAAGCCTACTCTCCGCTCGGTCGCAGGTCTCGCGAGTATCTGGACGCAGCTTGGGGCCACGCAGCAGTACTACCCGCTGGTGCATACGGTCTTCTGGCTGGAATACCGTCTCTGGGGCGAATCCACAGTCGGCTACCATTTGCTCAACATCCTGCTTCACTCGACCTCTGCACTACTCCTGGTTGCAGTCCTAGGAAGACTGCGAATCCGTGGAGCGTGGCTCGCGGCGGGGATATTCGCGCTTCACCCTGTGATGGTCGAATCGGTAGCATGGATAACCGAACTGAAGAACACACTCTCCGGTGTTCTCTACATCGCCGCTGCCCTGGCGTACCTGAGCTTTGACGACAACCGGGAGACAAGACACTATGCCACGGCTCTGCTGCTGTTTGCCCTCGGGTTGCTTGCCAAGAGCGCGATCGCCACCCTGCCCGCTGCGCTCCTCGTGGTTTTTTGGTGGAAGCGGGGGACTGTGTCGTTGAGGCGGGACGTCATGCCGTTGACCCCATTCTTTGTCATAGGGGCAATCTCGGGCTTGTTCACGGCCTGGGTGGAACGAGCATTCATCGGTGCAGCAGGCGGCGGGTTCGACCTCACCTTCGCTGAACGCTGCCTTGTCGCCGGCCGCGCAGTCTGGTTCTACATCTACAAACTCGTCTGGCCTGCCAACCTGATCTTCATCTACCCCCGTTGGTCCATGGACTCCATCGACGTGAGGCAGTACTTGTTCCCGGCCGCGCTTGTCCTCTTCGCGGGCCCGTTCTGGGTACTGCGGCACCGCTCAAGGACGCCCCTTGCGGTGCTGCTCCTGTTCGTGATCACGCTTTTCCCCGCGTTGGGGTTCTTCAACGTCTACCCGTTCGCGTATTCATATGTGGCTGACCACTTCCAGTACCTGGCCACCATAGCGCCGATAACGGTCGCAGCCGCCTGTCTCGCAAAGGCAACGGATCAGCTGAAGGGCACGTCGTTGCGCTGGCTCCGCCCCGCGGTCCCGGGCACCCTGCTTCTCGTCCTCTCCATGCTGAGCTGGAAACAGAGCCACATGTATTCCGACGCCGAGACCCTGTATCGCACCACGATGTCCAGGAACGCGAGCTGCTGGATGGCGTACACCCATCTCGGTCTTCTGCTCATGGAGACGGGGCGACACGACGAGGCCATGGATCATCTGCTGAAGGCACTTGTGCATCACCCACAGAAGGCCGATGCCCACGCCAACCTCGGCCTTCTTTTCATGGACATGGGGCGAGCAGAGGAGGCTGCGACACATCTACGGAGGGCGTTGGAGATCAATCCCCGTCAAGCCGACGCGCACAACAACATCGGCGCACTGCTCGCGCGCAATGGACGCCCGGAGGAGGGGATGGCTCACTTGTTGCAAGCATTGGAGCTTCATCCCGATCACGCGGAGGTCCACTACAACGTCGCTGACCTTCTCGCAAGCACGGGACGGATAGAAGAGGCTATGGTTCACTATCGGATAGCACTGGAGCTTCACCCAGAATATGCCGACGCATACAACAACCTTGGTCTCCTGCTCGCGAAGAGGAATCGACACGACGAGGCCATGGGGCATTTCCGGAAAGCGCTGCAACTTGACGCCGAACACGCGAACGCGCACAACAACCTTGGTGTCATGCTTGCGGGAGTGGGAGAGATCGACGCAGCAATTCTCCACTACCGTCGGGCGCTGAAGACGAACCCCGGTGCCGTTGAGCACCTCGACAATTTGGTCTCCGCCCTTCTGAAGAAGGGGCACTGGATCGAGGCAAATGGGGCTCTTCAGCATGCGCTTGCCTTGGCGAGATCCGCGGGCGATCAGACACGGGCAAACAGGATCTCAGAAATGCTGACAAGGCTCTCCGAAGCCATCAAATCCGCGCGTGCAGAAGCAGACACGCAATAGGACATCATGGTCGAGAAAGCACGATGGCAGACCAGGCGTCACTTCCAGTTCGGCGTCTGCGGCGTGCCTGTCGCGTGTTTGCGTCTACCGGGTGGAGAACTGATAGACCGTGGTCTGGCGATAGCGCTGACCGGGCCGGAGGACCGCACTCGGGAATTTGGGGTGGTTGGGCGCATCCGGGAAGACCTGCGCTTCTAGTACCACCGCGGTTCGGTATTGATAGGCCGCGCCGTTTTTCCCACGGATGGTGCCATTCAGGAAGTTGCCAGAATAGAACTGCAGCCCAGGCTGGTCGGTGAGGATCTGCATCACGATGCCGCTGGTCGGATCGCGGAGCTCGGCCACCTTGCGCACCTTCTTGCCGGGGTTGCGTAGGACCCAGTTGTGGTCGTAGCCCTTGCCGAAGCCGAGCTGTTCGTCCTTGGCGTCGATGCGGGCGCCGATCGCGGTGGGCTTGCGGAAATCCATCGGCGTGCCAGCGACATCCGCCAGCTTTCCCGTGGGAATCAGGCCCGCATCCACCGGGGTCGTCTTGTCCGCAATGATGGTGAGCTCCTCGTCCAGGATCTTGTGCGTCGGATCGCCGCTGAGATTGAAGTACGAGTGGTGGGTTGGATTGAGGATGGTCGGCTTGTCGGTCGTTCCCACATAGTCCATGCGCAGGCCGTTCTTGCGGGTCAGCGTGTAGGTGAGGGCCAGCGTGAGCGTGCCGGGATATCCCTGCTCACCGTCCGGGCTCACGTACGTGAGCTTCACGCCGGGCTCCGCCTTGCCCTTGACTGGCTCGGCCTTCCACAGCTTCTTGTAGAAGCCTTGTGCACCCCCGTGCAGGTGGTTGGGCCCGTTGTTCAGATCCAGCTGGTAGGTCTTGCCGTCGAGCGTGAACTTGCCGGCACCGATGCGGTTGCCGTAGCGGCCGACGGTGGCTCCGAAGAAATCCTTGTCTTTCAGGTACCCCGCAAGATCGTCGTAGCCGAGGACCACGTCGCGGAGCTTGCCGTGCCGATCCGGAACTCTCAGCGATACGACGATCGCACCATAGTTGATGATCCTCGCCTCGGCACCGGAGGCGTTGGTCAGCGTGTAGAGCGTGACCTTTCTGCCGTCCGCAAGACTGCCAAAGACAGCCTCTGTAACCGAGGGGGTAGTCTTCTTCAGGGGATCCGGCTTCTTGGTGGGTCCGGCGGCCATCGCCATCGTCGTTGGCGCAAACGCTAGAGCAAGGACGGAGAGAACGAATTTCATGAACATGGTTGTGCTCCTCGCGCTCCTGGCTACCACATCGCCTCGGCTTGGAGGCCGGCAATGTAGCCATTCCTATAGTTGGGGTAGGTGTCCCTGTAGATGTTGCCCGAATCGACACCGGATATTGCAGCATTATCGTTCCACATCGCCATCGTGAGAAAGAGGCGCAGCTCCGGGCGAGCCCAGAATCCCCTGGCTGCGGCAATTGCGGGGGCGATGGTGAACTTGGCAAGATAGCTCGGGTCCGAACCGTTGTCCTTCTTGATGCGATCATAGCCGGCTTCAGCGAGAAGCTTCAAGTGCTCGGTGGCGGCGAAGCTCAGGCGTGCGCCGGCAGAGTACCAATCGGTCTTGGCCCCGCTCACTCCGGTCCCCATGTCGTCGCGCTGCCAGACGACGCCGGCCTGCGCACCAAGCCAGCCGGTCGGCTGGATGGTGAGCACATCGACGAGTCGCATCCTCGATTCACTCTCACCCCAATAGAGCGAGAAGTCGGGGTAGTAGAACCGCGCAAGCGTTCCAAACCCAGTTCCTCCACCTTTGCCATATTGAAAAGCCAGCTTGTTGTTGCCGCCAAGAAGATCCTGTACATGCTGGACAGTTACGCCCCAACCACTATGGGTGTTGGTGTTGCCACTGGCATCGTCCTTGTGGGTCCAATTGTGGATGTACTGAAATCCGATCTGGAGCTCACCGCCCTCGTAGGGGCGGAACCCTCGAACTTGGAGATCGTTGCGAATGCCAAGGTCGAACTTCATCGGGAACGGCGGTGAGCTGGCATCGTTCGGCTTTGGCTGGCCATCGACCGCGAAGAGGCCATAGCTGAACCGCAGATCGCTCAACATGGCCGGGGCCGACTCCCAGACCTGACCGAGGCTGAAGTCCTCGATACCCCCACCCACACCCGAGGGATTCCAATAGAAGAAGTCGCTGATGTAGAAAGACTCACGCTTGTAGTACCGTGTGCCAACCCAGGCGGTCCCTCCGAAAAGCCAGGGAATCCCCTGGATGTCGGCGTAGAGGTTGGGGAAGGCCACAGTCGCTCCGGTTGCGGTTGTGTATTCGGCCGGGGAGTTTGTGACCGCGGTCGGAGAATAGCCCATTTCGGTCGTCGGTATGTAGGCGGTCGGCATGAAGTGAAGGCTCGCGACCGTGCCATCCTCGCCCACGTACGCGACGGTCGTGATGTGCAACTCGCCCCACTGCTCGCATTCGTTGCCGAGCCGGTACTTGGACTTCAATCCCCCACTGATGCTGAGTCCGAAGCAGGTCATGCGGCCCTTCTGGTTGCTCGCGCCCCAACCGCCACGGAAGTATCCGTGCACGGAGAGGTCGCCGACCTTCGGCTTGGTGGCCGGCGGGAGGGCTGCGATGGCTGGAACAGCGGCGGCTGGCGCAGCTCCTGTGGGAGCTGGCGCGACCGGCAGCGGCTGCTCTGCCTTGGTGGCTTCTTGGGGTTCTTCAGCAGGTTGTTGGGCGTCAGCGTCTGTGGGCTCCTCGGCGAAGGCGCGAGTCGACACGAAAACCGTCACTAGCAGTCCCGATAGTCCCGATAGCTGTGATACTCGTCGCATGGTTGCCCCTTCCTCTCGTGTGTTCCAGTGGCTAGAACTTCGTATCGGTCGTCTGTCCATAGTACGCGTCTTTCCCGTGTTTACGCTCGAAGTGCTTGCGGACGAGGTACTCTGGCAGCCTTCCTGCATTGGGATCGAGGCCCCGCGTGATGGACGCCATCTTGGCAAGCTCTTCGAGGACGACAGCATGGTACACCGCCTTGTCCGCCGTCTTGCCCCACGCAAACGGGCCATGCCCCGCAACCAGGACCATCGGAGTCTGGGTCGGATCACGCGCGCGGAAGCACTCGATGATTTGTGTTCCCGTCTCGGCTTCGTAGTCTCCACGGACCGCATCGGCAGTCATGAGCGCCGTACAAGGAACGTCCTCCGCGAGGTGATCCGCATGGGTCGTGCCGTAGATGGGGATCGGCATGCGCGCCTGCGCCCAGGCCGTGGCGTAGGTGGAATGGGTGTGAACGATCCCTCCGATCTCTTGAAAGGCTTTGTACAATGCGGCGTGGGTCTTCGTGTCGGAAGAGGGCCGCAGGCTACCCTCTACCACCTTGGCGTCGAGGTCGACGATGACCATGTCAGCGGCTGCGAGACTCTCATAGGCGACGCCGCTCGGCTTGATCGCGAAGACGGCTCGCTGGGCATCGAACGCCGAGACGTTCCCGAAGGTGTAGATGGCCAGGCCCCGGCGCGGGATCTCCATGTTGGCCCGCCACGCCGTCTCCTTCAGCTCGTCGTAGCTCGACTTCATCTGTCGTTGGCGATGCCTACCGAGAGCCCCGGAAAGCGGCGTCGCTCCAGCGAAGTTCCTTCTTGAGTGTTCCGAGATCTGTCCCGTGTCCGATACGCACGCATTCTACGCCCAGCATGGAAGCCAAATCCTCGAGCTGCTCGGCCGTCACTGCTCGGCTGAACGACGTGTGATGTCCGCCGCCCGCAAGGAGCCAGGCCTGGCAGCCACGCCTGAAATCTGGCCGTGGCACCCAAAGCGCCCGCGACACGGGCAGCTTCGGCATGGCGTGCTCGACCTTGACGACGTCCACCTCCTGAACGATCAGCCGCATCCGCCCGCCCATGTCGACGAGACCGACGGCGACTGCCGGCCCAGGCCCCGCATCGAAAACCAGACGGCAGGGATCTGCTTTGCCGCCGATGCCGAGGGGATGAACCTCCAGCGAAGGCTTCGCGTCGGTGATCGAGGGGCAGACTTCGAGCATATGGGCCCCGAGGACTCTCTCCTCGCCTTTGACGAGATGGTAGGTGTAGTCCTCCATGAAAGACACACCGCCTTTGCGCCCCGCCGAGATGACCTTCATTAGTCGCACGAGCGCTGCCGTCTTCCAGTCCCCCTCGGCGCCAAATCCGTAGCCGTCGGCCATCAGACGCTGGCAGGCAAGGCCAGGGAGTTGGTTGAGGCCATGCAAGTCCTCGAAGGTGGTGGTGAACGCCCCGTGGCCTCCGCTGGTGAGGAAGGCGCGCATTCCGATCTCTTGCCGGGCGGCGTCGCGCAGGCTCTCGCGGTGGCTGCCGCCCTTGCGCAGCGCCGGGGCGACGACATACTTTGCCTCATACTCCTCGACGAGATGGTCGACGTCGGCGTCTTTCACGTCGGAAATCCGCTTGACCAGGTCGCCGACAGCATAACCGTTGACGGCCCAGCCGAGCTGAATCTGGGCCTCGACGCGGTCACCGCCAGTCACTGCGACTTCGCGCATGTTCATGCCGCCGAAGCGCACGATGTTCAGTCTCCGCGATTCGGCGATCGCGCAGGCAACACGTGACCAACTCTCGAGATCCGCGAGGACATCGCTGTCCTGCCAATGGCCTACCACGATCTTGTGCTCGAGCCGGAGCCGCGAAGCGATGAAGCCGAACTCGCGGTCGCCGTGGGCCGACTGGTTCAGATTCATGAAATCCATGTCGATCTGCGACCACGGCAGCTCGCGGTTGAATTGCGTATGCAGGTGCACCAGCGGCTTCGCGAGCTGCGCGAGCCCACGAATCCACATCTTCGCTGGTGAAAACGTGTGCATCCAGGTGATCACGCCAACACAGGCGGATGCCGCATTGGCTTCGAGGCACATCTGTGTAATGGCATCTGGCCCCGTGAGGGTGGGCTTCCAAACCACTTGAACTGGGAGCCTCCCGGGTGCGCCGAGATACGCCACGATCTCGCGGGAGTGCTCTGCGACCTTGTTCAACGTCTCCTGACCGTACAACTCCTGACTACCGGTCAAGAACCAGACTTCCTGGGGCTTTGTAGCGTTCATGTTCACACCTTTTGACACCTTGCTCGTTTTGTTTTGGGGCAACACGTGGTCGCCTTCTCAGGAAGACGACCGCGACTATTCTGGTGGCTCAGGACTCGCGCGTCAACTCGGTGTCCACGAACGAGCCGAGCGGCGAACAGCTCTCATGCTTCCAATCTTGGCACTCTGCCCGGTCTGGACCGGGCCGGCAGACGGACTTGGCGCCAGACGACATCGCTTCGTGTCCGCGCCGATGCCGCGCACCTTGGCGGGTACCGTCGAACCGGCCTGCCCGAGCGCATCAAGCATGGAGGATCTTGTGCTTCCAAGGTGGTTGAGCGGGTGTTGCCGGAACCCGTTCTCGACAGGGTCACAATACGGCCCCCTGGCCAACCTGGGGTGGTACACGAGTGATGTGTCAAGCACGCTGCCAGTGGTCGTGTGAGCGACGATGCTTCGCGCCAAGTCGGTACCGAAATCGCCCCCCACTCCACGGGCGGCACCACTCGCGATGCTGTTCGGGTCGCCTGGGGACGCCATGAGATCCTTTTCTCCTCGCCCAACGGCGTTCGCGCAACTGGGGCTGGCCCTTGCCCTGATTGCCCGACCGCTAGCCGTCAGGCGGTAGGACGATGCAGACAAGCGCCCCCGATGTCAAGCCTGCCGGGCGAAAGATTCACGTTTCGTCGGAGGGATTGCCGTGACAAGATTCAGCTGTTCGGGCAATCTCACTTCCGCGAAGTCTGTCTATCCGCATGCAAGGAGGCATGCCTCGATGAGAACAAGAAGCCTTTCCAATGAACTCCTGCTGGTCGCGGTCTTCGGCATCTTCTCTTGGGGATGTACGATGACCTCGGACCAAGACGCGGGGACTTCTAGTGGCGGCGCTACGGGCAGCGGCGGCGTGAGCGACACGGGCGGTCAACAGGATTCGGGGGGCGCCATGGGTTCGGGTGGCGCTACGGGCGCGGGCGGCAAGACGTTCGACCCCGCGAAGCTGCCTTGCGACATCTACGAAGAAGACGGCGGCCCATGCGTGGCGGCCCACAGCACGATTCGGCGTCTACGGAGTGCATACGACGGCGACCTCTACCAGGTCAGAATCGGGGGTAGCAAGAGCGGCACGGGCGGCGCGACGGCGGAGATCGGGTTCGACGCGGATGGCTTCGCCGACGCAGCTGCCCAGGACGCAGCCTGCGGGGACGACGCATGCACCATATCAATCATCTACGACCAGTCCGGCAAGGGCAACCATCTCACGGTGGCGCCCGCGGGCGGGGCCAAGAAGACACCCGACAACGAAGCCAACGCGAAAGCCCTCCCGGTCACGATCGGTGGTCATAGCCTCTACGGCGTCAAGATCACGCCGGGTATCGGCTATCGAGACAACACGCCCAACGGCACCGCGACCGGCGATGGCCCTCAGACGGCCTACATGATCGTCAACGGCGACTTCTACAATAGCGGGTGCTGCTTCGACTACGGGAACGCCGAAACCAACAGCATGGACAACGGCGAAGGCACGATGGAGGCGGTCTACTTCGGGGATTGCACCTTCTGGAACAAGGGGGACGGCGACGGTCCGTGGGTCATGGGGGATCTTGAGAACGGCCTCTGGGCCGGGGACTACAGCCCCTACGAGAAGAACAAGCCGGTCACCCACAAATGGATCACGGCCATGGTCAAGGGCGACTCGAAGAGCACGACGTGGCCCGACGGCCACTGGGCCATCAAGGTCGGCAATGCCCAGTCCGGCGCCCTAGACACTCCGTTCGAGGGAAAGCGCCCCAGCGATAGATACAATCCCATGAGGAAGGAGGGCGCCATCATCCTCGGTACCGGTGGCGACAACAGCAACAGCGCTCAAGGGAACTGGTACGAAGGGCTCATGACCACCCACTTCTCGTCGAATGCGGCCGACGACGCTGTACAAGCCAACATCGTCTCGGCCTATGGGCAGTGACGGCCACCGAGGGCTAGCAGCCCGTGGTGAAAGTCTCCGCGTCGCCGTTCGGGCGGATTCCGGCCCGTCTGCCGAACGTGGAACCCTGGGAGGGTTCCACACCTCCCGCGCCCCG